>NZ_SMKH01000074.1 GCF_004348515.1 Actinomadura sp. KC345
AGAGACAGCCTGGATGTGGTCGGGATGGCCGTAGTTGCCGCGCTCGTCGTAGGTGACGATCACGTGCGGGCGGACCTCCCGGATGACCGGGACGAGGTCCAGCGCCGCGGTGTCCACGTCGGCCCGCCAGAAGCAGCGGGGATGGTCGTTCGAGGGGGCGCCCATCATGCCCGAGTCGCGCCAGCGTCCCGGCCCGCCCAGGAAGCGGTGGTCGCGCACGCCCAGTGCCGCGCACGCCTCCGCGAGCTCCCCGATCCGGTACTCGCCGAGGCGGTCCTCCTTGTCGGACGCCAGATGGCGGAGGTCTTCGGGGATGACCTCGCCCTCCTCACCCAGCGTGCAGGTGACCAGGCAGACGTGGGCGCCCTCGGCGGCGTACTTGGCCATGGTCGCCCCGGTCCCGATGGACTCGTCGTCCGGATGGGCGTGGACGAACAGGATCCGCGGCTCCTTCATAGTCAACGAGCCTACTCAGGGCACGGCACCGGGGTGATGACCGCCCTGCACGGAGCGCCGTTGCGCGCGTCACGTTTTCACAGCACGGGTCCGGCGCCCGCCGCGGGCTTAGCCGCCTCCGCCGGTGCCGGGCTCCCCGCCGCCGCCACCGCCTCCGCCTCCGGTGCCGCCACCACCGCCACCGCCGCCGCCGTCGCCGTCGGTCGGCGGGTCGTCCGGGGTCGTCGGCGGGTCGTCGGGGGTCGTCGGCGGGTCGTCCGGGAAGGTCGGCTCCGGCTCCTGCGTCGGGAACGTCGGCTGCGGCTCCGGGGTGTCCTCGCGCGTCCGGGTGCGGGTCGGGGTCGGCTCCTGCTCGGTCTCCTCCTCGGTCGGGGTCTCCTCGACCGAGGAGGAGTCGGTGACCGTCGGCGAGACGGGCGAGTCCGGCGAGTCGCTCCCCCGGTTGGCCATGAACAGACCCACGACCAGCGCCAGCGCGAAGATCCCCGCGACGGCGGCGACGATCGGCCACTTGGACTTGCGCTCGGGCTCCCAGTCGTCGTAGCGGCCGCGCCCGCCTCCCGGGCCGCCGGGGCCGCCGTACGGGGGCCGCGCGGGCGGCAGGTTCCCGGTGTAGTCGCGGGGCGCCACCGGGCGGGTCGCCCCGCCGGGCGGGCCGCCGGCCATCATCCCCGCGGCGGCCCCGCCCGCGGCGATCGTCGAACCCTCAGCGAGCATCGTGGTCGCCTGCGCGGGGTCGTCCATGCGGGTCTGCCCGGCGCCGCCCGGACCGCTGCCGATCAGCGCCATCATGAGCTGCTGCGCGGTCGGCCGCCGCTCCGGCTCCTTGACCAGGCACGCCGCGATCAGGCGGTGCAGGTCCTCCGGGACGCCCTCCAGCGACGGCGGCTCGTGCATCACCCGGTTGATCACCGCGACGACCGTGTCGTCGCCGAACGGCGGGCGGCCGGTCGCGGCGAACACCATCGTGGTCGCCCACGCCCACACGTCCACGGCCTCGGTGAGCGTGGCGCCCGCCACCTGCTCGGGCGCCATGTAGGACGGGGTGCCGATCGCCTTGGTCGCGGCGGTCTGCCCGGTGTCCAGGGCCCGCGCGATCCCGAAGTCGATCACCCGGGGGCCGTCCGGCGCCATGATCACGTTGTGCGGCTTGAAGTCGCGGTGCACGATCCCGGCCTGGTGGATCGCGACGAGCGCGGTCGCGGTCCCGATCGCGAGCCGGTCCAGCGCCGCGCCGGTGATCGGCCCGGTCTCGGTGATCTGCTTGAACAGCGACGGGCCCGGCACGTACTCGCTGGCGATGTAGGGCTGGTCGCCCGCGACGTCGGCCTCCAGGACCTGTGCGGTGCAGAACCGCGCCACCTGCTTGGCCGCCTGCGCCTCCCGGACGAACCGGTTGCGCGCGTCGGTGTCGCCGGCCAGGTCTGCGCGCAGCAGTTTGATGGCGGCCCTGTTCCCGGAGGCGTCGACGCCCGCGTAGACGACCCCCTGGCCGCCCTCACCGAGCCGGTCGACGATCTCGTACGAGCCAAGCCGCCGGGGATCTCCCGGCTGCAGCTCCGGCATTGACCACTCCTCAAGCCCGCGACGACGAAAGTGTTTGGGGAAGCTTTGAGCTTACGCGAGCGCGGACCCGGGCACGGGTCATTCCCCGCCCATCTTGTGACGACCCGCGATCATACGGCCCGGGAGGCCGCCGTGCCCCGCACTTCGGCACCGTCGACGGACGCCGCGACCCCGTACTGGCAGACTCGGATGCCATGAGCATCAGCTATCCGCGGCAGAGCGCCCGCACGCGAAGGTTCGGCCTGGGCGTCCCGCGCGCTTTCCAGATCGCGCCGGACGAGACGCGCGTCGCGTTCCTGCGCACCAGGGCGGGCGACGACCCGGTGACCTGCCTGTGGACGCTGGACACCGCCACCGGCGAGGAGCGCTGCGTCGCCGACCCCGCGGCGCTGGACGTCCCGGGCGAGGAGAACCTGCCCGCCGAGGAGCGGGCCCGGCGCGAGCGCGCCCGCGAGCAGGCGGGCGGCATCGTCGGGTACGCCACCGACCGCGCCATGCGGCAGGCGGTCTTCACCCTGGGCGGACGCCTCTACGTCGCCGACCTCGACACCGCGCTCGTCCGCGAGCTGCCCGCCCAGGCGCCCGTCTTCGACCCGCGCCCCGACCCGGCCGGGCGCCGCGTCGCCTACGTGTCGGGACGGACGCTACGGCTGATCGAGATGGACGGCACGGACGACCGGCCGCTGGTCCAGCCGGAGTCCGACCAGGTCTCCTACGGTCTCGCCGAGTTCGTCGCGGCCGAGGAGATGGGCCGGATGCGCGGCCACTGGTGGTCGCCGGACGGCGGGACGCTGCTCGTCGCGCGGGTCGACGAGACCCCGGTGCAGCGCTGGCACATCGCCGACCCCGCCAACCCCGACGCCGCGCCCGCCGAGATCGCCTACCCGGCCGCAGGCACCCCGAACGCGCTGGTGTCGCTGGTGCTGCTGAAGGTCGACGGCGGCCGGCTCGGCGTCGCCTGGGACCGCGGCATGTTCCCCTACGTCGTGACGGCCTCCTGGGACCGGCACGGCCTGCTGATAGTCGTGCAGCCGCGCGACCAGCGGGTCCAGCGGGTGCTGCGGGTCGACCCGTCCAACGGGGAGACGAGCCTCGTGCACAACGAGCACGACCCGGTGTGGACGGAGATCGTCCCCGGCCTGCCCGTCCGCACCGGCGGCGGCGATCTCGTCTGGGCCACCGAGGACGGCGAGGCCGGCACCCGCCGGATCACCGTCGCCGGGACGCCCGTCACGCCCCCCGGCCTGCAGGTCCGGTCGGTGCTCGGGGTCGACGGCGACGCGATCCTGTTCACCGCCTCGGAGGAGCCCACCGAGATCCACGTCTACTCCTGCGCGGGTGGCGAGGTGACGAAAATCACCGAAGGCCGGGGCGTCTTCGGCGGCGTCCGCTCGGGCGGGACCACCGTGGTCACGGGAGCGCGGCTGGACCGCCCCGGCACGGAGACCGAGGTGCGGACGCCGTCGGACGTCCACCCGGTCGCGTCCCTCGCCGAGACGCCGGTGATCACCCCCCGCGTGGAGCTGCTGACGTCGGGCGACCAGGAGATCCGCACGGCCGTGCTGCTGCCGACCGGCTGGGAGCCGGGCGACGGCCGCCTGCCCGTCCTCATGGACCCCTACGGCGGGCCGCACGCGCAGCGCGTCATGGCCGTCCAGCGGGCGTACTGCGAGCCGCAGTGGCTCGCCGACCAGGGCTTCGCCGTGGTGATCGCGGACGGCCGCGGCACCCCGGGGCGCGGCCCCGCCTGGGAACGCGCCGTCCACGGCGACTTCGTGGAGCCGATCCTGGAGGACCAGATCACCGCGCTGACCGAGGCGGCACACCGGCATCCCGGCGCGTTCGACCTCGACCGCGTCGCCATCCGCGGCTGGTCGTTCGGCGGCTGGCTCGCGGGCCTGGCGGTGCTGCGCCGCCCGGACGTCTTCCACGCCGCCATCGCGGGCGCGCCGGTCACCGACTGGCGCCTGTACGACACCCACTACACCGAGCGCTACCTGGGCCACCCCGACGAGGAGCCGGAGAACTACGCCGCCAACTCGCTCATCGAGATGGCCGGGGAGCTGAAGCGCCCCCTCATGATCATCCACGGCCTCGCGGACGACAACGTCGTGGCGGCCCACACCCTCCGCCTGTCCTCCGCCCTCCTGGCCTCAGGCCGCCCCCACACCGTCCTCCCCCTGTCAGGCGTGACCCACATGACCCCGCAAGAGGTAGTGGCCGAAAACCTCCTGCTGCTGCAGGTCGACTACCTCAAACAGGCCCTGAACCGCTGACCCCAACCATCGCCGCGACCCCGCAACAACCCGAACCACTGCGATCGCGTCCGAAGGCAGGTTTCGAGCGAAGCGAGAAACCTGATCGCGCAGCGAGCCGCCAAGGCGGGTTCGGAGCGATGCAGCGATCGCACCGTAGTTCCCGCCGAAGGAAGGCGCTCCAGCGCCTGACGCCAAGGGAACTACGACAAATCAACGCTGCCAGCTGCGCCACAGGGCGGCGTAGGGGCCGTCGGCGGCCAGGAGTTCTTCGTGGGTGCCCAGTTCGGTGATGCGGCCGTCCTCCACCACCGCCACGCGGTCGGCGTCGTGGGCGGTGTGGAGGCGGTGGGCGATCGCCACCACGGTCCGGCCCTCCAGGACGGCGGCGAGCGAGCGTTCCAGGCGGCGGGCGGCGCGCGGGTCGAGCAGCGAGGTCGCCTCGTCCAGGACGAGGGTGTGCGGGTCGGCCAGGATGAGCCGGGCCAGCGCGAGCTGCTGCGCCTGGGCGGGCGTCAGCGTCTCGCCGCCGGAGCCGACGAGCGCGCCGAGGCCGGGGCCGTCCCAGTCGACCGCCGCGAGGACCCGCTCCAGTTCCGTGTCGGACGCGCCCGGCCGGGCCATCACCAGGTTCTCGCGGAGCGTCCCGCGGAACACGTGGTGCTCCTGGGTGACCAGGGCGACGTGGGCGCGCAGGTCGTCCAGCCCCAGCTCGACCAGCGGGACCCTCTCCTCCGAGCCGAGAGTCACCGAGCCGGAGCGGGGGCCGTCCACACCGGCCAGCAGGCGGCCCAGCGTGGACTTTCCGGCGCCGCTGGGGCCGACCATCGCGAGGCGTTCGCCGGGTCTCAGATCGAGGTCCACACCGTGCAGCACGTCCAGGCCGGGACGGTAGGAGTAGCGGACGTCACGTGCCGCGAGCCGCTCACCGGACGGGGTGCGGCCGTTGGGCGCGCGGTCCGGCGGGACGTCGCCGACGCCGAGCAGGCGGGCCAGGGACGTGCCGCCGAGCTGCAGCTCGTCCAGCCACGACAGCATCGTGTCCACCGGCTCGATGAGCTGCTGCGCGTACAAGGTCGCGGCGGTCACCTGCGCGAGGGACGCCATGTCGTTGATGTAAAGGAGGCCGCCGCACAGCAGCGTCGCCACGACGGGCAGGACGAAGCCGATCTCGGCGATCGGGAACAGGACCGTGCGCAGCCGGAGCGTGTAGCGCTCCGCCTTGTACGAGGCGGCGAGGGCGGTGTCGCTTCGCGCGTGGCGGCGTTCGGCCAGGCCGAGCGCCTCCACCGTCCGGGCGCCCTGGACGGTCTCGGTGAGCCCGCCGGCGATCTCCGACCACGTCTCGTTCTCCCGCATGTAGCCGCGGTGGGCGCGGGGCAGGTACCAGCGCATCGCCGCCCACAGCAGGGGGACGGCGATCAGCGCGGGCAGTGCGACGAGCGGGCCGTTGAGCAGCAGCGCGCCGACCGTGAACGCGACGACCACGATCGCGATGACCGTCTCCGGCATGGCGTAGCGGGCGGAGGTGCTCAGCGCGTCCACGTCCCGGGACGCACGCGTGACCAGGTCGCCGGTGCCCGCGCGCTCGACCCGCGACAGCGGCAGCTCCAGGACGCGGTCGACGAACTCCTCGCGCAGGCCGGCGAGCACCCGTTCGCCCAACCGCGCGGACGCGAAGTAGGCGTACCGGGTCAGGACGGCCTGGACGATCACGAACGCGGCGATGGCCAGCCCGGTCGTGTCGATGTCGGCCCGGCCGTCGCGGACGTCCTCGACCAGGGCGCCGAGCAGGCGCGGCGTCACCAGCCCCGTGACGGCGGCCAGCGCGTGCAGGCCGAGGACCACGGCGAGGTCGCGGGGATGCCGCATGATCAGCCGCCGCGCATACGCGCGCACCTGCGGGGGCGTCGCCACCGGCAGTGTCTCGGCGCTCACGTCTCCGCCCTTTCCGCGGTCTCTTTCCTCGTCGAGGTCTCTTCCCTGGTCACCGTGGCTCTGTAGCGGGGCTCAATGTTCAGCAGGTCACGGTGGGTTCCCTCCGCCACCACCTGGCCGTCGTGCACGAAGGCCACGTGGTCGGCGCGGTCGAGCATCAGCGGGCTCGTCGTGCACACCACGGTGGTGCGCTCCGCGCGCGCTTGGCCGAGCCGGTCGGCGATGCGCGCCTCCGTGTGCGCGTCCACCGCGCTGGTCGGTTCTACCAAGACGAGGACATCCGGATCGGCGAGGAGGGCCCGCACCAAGCGGAGCCGTTGCTGCTGGCCTCCGGAGAACTCCCGCCCTGCCTCGACCACATGCGCGTCTAACCCGACGGAGTCGACGATGTCCTCCGCGCAGGCGGCATGGACGGCGGCGTGCAGCGCGCCGGTATGCAGGACGTCGGTATGCAGGGCGCCTGCCTCCGGGGTGAGGCTTTCGGCGAGGCGTCCGGAGAAGAGGCGGTCCTCGTTCACCGCGACGAGGATCCGCCGCCGGACGTCCGCGACGCTGTCCAGCGGGACGCCGCCGTAGTCGACCGCGCCCGGCGCGTACCGTCCGAGCCGGTCGGCGATGGCCTGCGCGTCGCGCGGGTCGTCCGCCGCGATCGCGGTGACCCGGCCCGGACGCACGACCAGCCCGGAGGCTATGTCGGTCAGGTCGGCCGGCGCCGCCGGGCGGGCCGTACCGGTGTGCGGCAACTCCGGCTCCATGTCCAGCAGGGCGGTCACCCGGCCCGCCGCGACCAGCCCCTGGGTGATCCGGCCCGCGGCCTCCCCGAGGGTCTTCAGCGGAACGATCAGGAAGACCGCGTAGCCGTAGGACGTGACCAGCTCGCCCACGCCGATCGTCCCCTGGACGGCGAACCGGGCCCCGACCCAGGTCACCAGCGCGATCAGCAGGCCGGGCAGCAGCACCTCGGCGCCGTTCAGCCGCGTCTCGGCCCGCGCGGCCGCGACCCCGGCCTCCCGCACCCGCTGCGACTCGGCGCGGTAGCGGCCGGAGAACAACGCCTCGCCGCCGATGCCGCGCAGCACCCGCAGGCCCGCCACCAGGTCGGTGGTGTGCGTGGACAGCTCGCCGACCAGCTCGCGGTGCGCGAGCTCCCGGTCCCGGAGGGGGCGCAGCAGCGGCGCGGCGACGGCCAGGATCACCGGGACCCCGACCAGCACGATCAGGCCGAGCGGCGGCGAGGTGTACAGCAGGATGCCCCCGACGACGAGGATGGAGACGACGGCTCCCATCCCTCGGGAGATGATGTCCAGCGCGCCTCCCACGTGGACGACGTCGGTCATGCCGGCGCTCACCACCTCGCCCGCGCTCAGCCGCTTCGGCAGCGTCCCGCCGAGCCGGGTGGCCTGCCGGGTGACGACCTGGGCGGTCCGGTAGGAGGCGGCCAGCCAGGTGTACGTCGCGAACCGGTGCCGGAACGCCCCGGACACCGCCTGGACGAGGCCGAGGCCGAGGAGCGCGGCGGCCCACGCCACGAGCGCGCTCTCGTCCCGCGCCACGACGCCGTCGCCGAGGGCGCGGCCGATCGCGGCGGGCATCAGGGCCTGGCTGAGCATCCAGACCACGCCGAGGACCGCGCCCGCGACCGTGGGGCGCCACTGGACGCGCAGCAGCCAGAGCAGGTAGCGCGCGGGGGACCTGTGGTCGGGCGTGCCAGGATCTTTCTCCGGCAACGGCTTCACAGCCGAAGGTTATGCAGCAGAACGTCCGGAGTTCGACTGGTTTTCCGGCCTCGACTCTCGGTTACGGCCTGTCCGTAAATACCCACCTAGACGTGTCCCGAGGGTGCGGGCGGCGGTCGGGACACGCTATGGTCTGGATCACGGAGCGACGCTTTCCTCCCGCTCCTTGAGCCGGGACCCCGGCGGCTAGGCCAATGCCGCTCCCCCGGCGCGGCCCCGTCCCGCTCTCCCGCGGGAACAATGCCGAGCGCCACCGCCGTTGCCATGTGAACGATCTTCGTCCTCGCGAGGCCACTCGCGGCCGGGCCACCGGTGCCGGGCCGGACGAAGACCAGTTCAGCCAGCCGACTCCTCCGGAAGCCCTGTGAGCACCATCAGCCACCAGACGTACCCCTTCGCGCCGGGAGCCGAGGACGGGATCGACCTGCTCCTCATCGACGACGACCCCGGCGACGTCCTCATGGTCGAGAAGATGCTCGCCGAGAGCGGCATGGACGCCGAGATCAGCGTCGTCGGCGACCTGGCCGCCGCCAGGCGGACGCTGACGCGGCGCACCCAGTGCATCCTCGTGGACCTGTCCGCCCCCGGCATCGACGGGCTGGACGGGCTGCGGCAGGTGCTCGCCCTCCCCAGTCCCGCCGCCGTCGTCGTCCTGACCGGGCTCGGCGACGCCCACCTCGGCGTGCAGGCCGTCGCCGCGGGCGCCGAGGACTACCTGGTCAAGCAGGAGGTGGACGCGCCGCTGCTGGCCCGCGCCATCCGCTACGCCATCGAGCGCAAGCGCTCGGAGGAGACCGAGCGGCGGCTCGTCGAGGCCCGCATCCTCGGCCGCGAGAACGCCCGGCTGGAGCGCGGCCTGCTGCCCGTCCCGCTGATCGACGACCCGGCGCTGCGCCACCACACCCGCTACCGGCCCGGCCGGCGGCGGGCGCTGCTCGGCGGCGACTTCTACGACACCGTGCAGACCGAGGGCGGCGCGGTGCATTTGGTGATCGGGGACGTGTGCGGCCACGGCCCCGACGAGGCGGCCCTCGGCGTCCAGCTCCGGATGGCGTGGCGGACGCTCGTGCTGGCCGGACACACCGGTGAGCAGCTCCTCGGCACGCTCGACACCGTCCTCGGCCACGAGCGGCGCAGCGAGGAGATCTTCACGACCCTCTGCATGATCACGATCGCGCCGTCGCGGCGGACGGCGCGGATGCACCTGGCAGGCCACCCCGCGCCGCTGCTGTTCCGCGAGACGTCCCGCGACCGGACCGGTGCCGAGGTGGCGGCGCTGCCCGACTACGCGCACGGCCCGGCGCTCGGGCTGCTGCCCGGCGCCGAGTGGCCCACCACCGAGATCGACCTCGGCGACTCCTGGGCGCTGATGCTCTACACCGACGGCCTGATCGAGGGGAAGGTCGGCGAGGGCTCCGACCGGCTCGGCACCGACGGGCTCGTCGAGCTGGCCCGCGCCGCCCGCGGCGGGGGCGCCACGGGACGGTCGCTCATCGACGAGCTCGTCACCGAGGTCGAGCGCCTCAACGGCGACGCCCTGACCGACGACCTGGCCGTACTCCTGCTGTCCCGGCAGGATGACGCCGGTGCGGCAGGACGTCCGGGGCGGTTCTGACACAAGGCTCTGACCTCGTCAATGTCCGCTGCGTCACGTACCGGAGAAGTTCCGGAACGTCCTGTGAAGTCACTCACCGCACCGTTCATTACGGAACGGACACAGTGCCCGTTCTGCTTGGCTCCATAGCCCAGGGCTATCGAAACGAGTTCCCTGATGACTTGGAACTCTCGGCCCAGGTGGACGTAGCTTTCGCCCTGTGGCTATAGCGATACCTGCGATCTACCGGTCGACCGTCGGCAAGAAGGCCGTCATGGCCGTGACCGGCGGAATCCTCGTGCTGTTCCTGATCTCGCACATGATCGGGAACCTGAAGATCTTCTTCGGCGCGGAGGACTTCAACCACTACGCGCACTGGCTGCGCACGGTCGGCGAGCCCGCGGTGCCGCGCCGCACCGTCCTGACGCTCATCGAGGTCGTGCTGGCGGTGGCGGTCGTCCTGCACATGTGGTCGGCGGTATCGCTCGCCCGCCGCGCGTCCGCCGCCCGGCCCGTGAAGTACCAGTCGAAGAAGAAGTCGCACGCGCAGGGCTATGCCACCCGCACCATGCGGTACGGCGGGGTCATCATCGCCTTCTACATCGTCTGGCACCTGCTGGACCTCACGTTCTTCGTCGTGAACCCGCTGGGCGCCGACGACACCCCCTACCAGCGGATGATCGCCGGCTTCGACCCGTCCCGCTGGTACATCACCGCGTTCTACGTCGTCGCGGTGATCCTCGTGGGCCTGCACCTCCACCACGGCATCTGGAGCGCCTTCCAGACCCTCGGGCTGCGCACCCCGCGCAGCGAACGCCTCCTCCGCGGCCTGGCCGTGAGCGTCGCCGCGCTCCTGACCCTCGGCTTCGTCGCCGTCCCCGTCTCCATCACGTTCGGATGGGTGAGCTGACCATGATCGACAGCTTCTACAGGTCCGGCGACCCGATCGCCGACACCAAGGCCCCCGCGGGCTCCATCGAGGACCGCTGGGCGACCCGCAAGTTCGAGGCCAAGCAGGTCAACCCCGCCAACAAGCGCAAGAAGAAGATCATCATCATCGGGACGGGCCTGGCGGGCGGCTCGGCCGGCGCAACCCTCGGCGAGGCCGGCTACCACGTCCAGCAGTTCTGCTTCCAGGACTCCCCGCGCCGCGCCCACTCGATCGCCGCGCAGGGCGGCATCAACGCCGCCAAGAACTACCGCAACGACGGCGACAGCGTGTACCGGCTGTTCTACGAGACCGTGAAGGGCGGCGACTTCCGCTCCCGCGAGTCGAACGTGTACCGGCTCGCCGACATCTCCCGGAACATCATCGACCAGTGCGTCGCGCAGGGCGTCCCGTTCGCCCGCGAGTACGGCGGGCTGCTCGACAACCGCTCGTTCGGCGGCACGCAGGTGTCCCGCACCTTCTACGCCCGCGGGCAGACGGGCCAGCAGCTGCTCCTCGGCGCCTACCAGGCGCTGATGCGGCAGGTCGAGGCCGGCAACGTCGAGCTGTACGCGCGGCACGAGATGCTCGACCTGATCATGGAGGACGGGCGGGCGCGCGGCGTCGTCGTCCGCGACCTGATCAGCGGCGAGATCAAGAACCATACGGCGGACGCGGTCGTGCTGGCGTCCGGCGGCTACGGCAACGTGTACTTCCTGTCCACGAACGCGATGGGCTCCAACGTCACCGCGTCGTGGCGCGCCCACCGGCACGGCGCGCTCTTCGCCAACCCGTGCTACACGCAGATCCACCCGACGTGCATCCCGGTCAGCGGCGACCACCAGTCCAAGCTGACGCTGATGTCGGAGTCGCTGCGCAACGACGGCCGGGTGTGGGTACCGAAGAAGGGCGGCGACTCCCGCCGTCCGCCCGACATCCCCGAGGACGAGCGCGACTACTACCTGGAGCGCATCTACCCGTCCTTCGGCAACCTCGTCCCGCGCGACATCGCGTCCCGCGCCGCGAAGAACGTGTGCGACGAGGGACGCGGCGTCGGCCCCGGCGGCCTGGGCGTCTACCTCGACTTCGCGGACGCCGTCGAGCGGCTCGGCCGGGACAAGGTCGAGGCCAAGTACGGCAACCTCTTCGAGATGTACGAGCGCATCACCGGCGAGAACCCGTACGACACGCCGATGCGCATCTACCCCGCCGTCCACTACACGATGGGCGGCCTGTGGGTGGACTACGACCTCGAGTCCAGCATCCCCGGCCTGTTCGTCATCGGCGAGGCGAACTTCTCCGACCACGGCGCGAACCGCCTCGGCGCGTCCGCGCTGATGCAGGGTCTCGCGGACGGCTACTTCGTCCTGCCGAACACCATCGGCGACTACATCGCCCGCAACCCGCTCGGCGCGGTGTCGGAGAAGGCCGTGACCGAGGCCGAGGAGCGGGTGAGGTCGCAGATCGACAGACTCCTGTCGATCGACGGCGACCGCTCCGTCGACTCCTTCCACCGCGAGCTCGGCCACATCATGTGGGAGTACTGCGGGATGGAGCGCACCGAGGAGGGGCTGCGCAAGGCCCTCGGCCTCATCCCCGCGCTGCGCGAGGAGTTCTGGCAGCGCGTCAAGGTCACCGGAAAGGGCGAGGAGCTCAACCAGCAGCTGGAGAAGGCGGGCCGCGTCGCCGACTTCTTCGAGCTGGCCGAGCTGGTGGTCATCGACGCGCTGCACCGCACCGAGTCCTGCGGCGGCCACTTCCGGGCCGAGAGCCAGGACGAGGACGGCGAGGCCAAGCGCGACGACGGCAACTTCGGCTACGTCGCCGCCTGGGAATGGGCGGGCGAGGGCGAGCAGCCCGTCCTCCGCAAGGAGGCCCTGAACTTCGAATACGTCAAGCCGAGCCAGAGGTCTTACAAGTAATCATGAAGCTCACACTGCGCGTCTGGCGCCAGAGCGGCCCCCGGGACAAGGGGAGGATGGTCGAGTACGAGCTCGACGACATCTCCCCCGACGCCTCCTTCCTGGAGATGCTCGACGTCCTCAACGAGCGGCTCATCGCCGAGGGCGGGGAGCCGGTCGCCTTCGACCACGACTGCCGCGAGGGCATCTGCGGCATGTGCTCGCTCGTCATCAACGGCACCCCGCACGGCCCGGAGCGCGCCACCACGACCTGCCAGCTCCACATGCGCAAGTTCAAGGACGGCGAGGTCATCGACGTCGAGCCGTGGCGGGCGGCGGCGTTCCCGGTCGTGAAGGACCTGGTCGTCGACCGCTCGTCGTTCGACCGGATGATCCAGGCGGGCGGCTACATCACGGCGCCGACCGGCACCGCCCCCGAGGCGCACGCGACGCCCGTCCCGAAGCCGGACGCCGACCGCGCGTTCGAGGCCGCCGAGTGCATCGGCTGCGGCGCGTGCGTCGCGGCCTGCCCGAACGGCTCGGCGGCCCTGTTCCTCGGCGCCAAGGTCACCCACCTCGGGCTGATGCCGCAGGGACAGCCGGAACGCTGGGACCGCGTCGCGTCCATGCTGGAGACCCACGACGAGGAGGGCTTCGGCGGCTGCACCAACACGGGCGAATGCACCGCCGCCTGCCCGAAGGGCATCCCGCTGGACGTCATCGGGCGGCTGAACCACGACTACCTCAAGGCGGCCGCGGGAGGCGGCAAGCGCTGACCCGTCCGCCGGGACCTCACTACTGTGGAGGCATGACGCTCACGCTGGTCCCGTACCACCAGGACGAACGGCTGCCCGACTCGTCCTTTCCGCTGCCCGGCCCAAGCTTCATCACGGTGACGCGGGAGCTGCCGGAGGGCGATGTCTGGGAACGTCTTGCGGCGCTCTTCGAGCTGGTGTCCGCCGAGGTCACCGACCAGGTCGTCGGCGGGACGAGGCCGTCGGTGGTGTCGGGAGACTGCCTGGTGTCCGAGGCCGTTCTCGCCGGCGTCCAGCGGGCGGGCGTCGACGCCTCCATCGTCTGGTTCGACGCGCACGGCGACATCCATTCGATGGAGAGCTCCACGTCCGGCTACCTGGGCGGGATGCCGCTCCGGCAGATCATCGGCGACGACTCCGAGCTGCTCGCGGACCGGCTGGGGCTGCGCCCGCTCACCCAGGAGCGCGCCGTCCTGGTGGACGCCCGCGACCTCGACCCGGCCGAGGCGGAGTTCCTGGCCGCGTCGCGGGTCCGGCGCTGCACGGTGGACGACGTCGTCCTGCCCGACGGCCCCCTCGTCCTGCACGTCGACGTCGACGTGATCGACAAGGGCGACCTGCCCGGCCTGAAGTACCCGGTCGGAAACGGGCCGTCCTACGAGGCGGTGCTCGCCTCCGTGCGGCGCGTTCTGGCGACCGGGCGCGTCGCCGCGCTGGACGTCGCCTGCCCCTGGCACCCGCCGGAAGGCGACGACGACGTCATCCGGACCCGCCTGCTGCGGGACTTGCTGACGGCCTGACCCGGCCAGCCGGGAACGCGGAAGCCTCTGACCAGCGCGCGATCTTGCAGTACCGTGATGCACGTGCATAAGACGGTGCATTTGCATGGACTGATGCACAGTATCGACGACGCGCCGCTCGCCGTGCACCGGTCGATCCTGTGCGTGGACGTCCAGGACTTCGAGGGCCGGACGAACTGTGACCAGCTCGCCGTCCGCCGCGGCCTCTACCAGGCCCTGTGGACGGCCCTCACCGAGTCCGGCGTGCCCGTGGGATCCCGCTACTCGGAGGACCGCGGCGACGGCGCGATGATCCTCATCGGGCCCGACGTGCCGAAGGAGCGGCTGGCCGGAGCGTTCCCGGCCAGGCTGGCGGAACTGCTCGAACGGCACAACGGCAGCGCCCCGCCGGGCGCTCGCATCAAGATCCGCGTCGCCCTCCACGCCGGAGAGATCCACCACGATGACCACGGCGTCGCCGGCGGCGCGATCAACACGGCGTTCCGGCTGCTGGAGGCACGGCCGCTCAAGGAGGCCCTGCGCGACTCGCCCGGTGTCGTCGCGCTGATCGCGTCAAGGTGGTTCTACGACGAGGTCATCAGCCAGAGCCCGGCCTGCGACCCCGCCGCCTACCGCCTGACGCCCGTCTCGGTCAAGAAGACCCGGACGTCCGCGTGGATCCGGCTGCCCGACACCCGCACCGGCGCCACGCGCGTCCTGCGGCTGCTGTCCCTGCACCGGGGCGCGGAGATCTCCGTACCGGCCGCCGCCGCCCTGATCGGCGTCCCCGCCCGCGAGGTTCCCGACCTGCTCGGCGGCCTCTCGCTGGACGAGCGCGCCGGAGGCCGCTTCCGTGTCCCGCTTCTCGACCACGGGCTGCCCGGGGAGGAGCACGCCACCGCGCTGCGGCGCGTCCTCGCCTGGTACCTGGGCACGGCCGACAACGCCCGCCGCGTGCTGGCCCCCGAACGCGTCAGCCCGACGCTGACGCTGCCGGACGCCCCGTGCCGCCCCCTCACGTTCACCTCGGCGGACGAGGCCCGCCGATGGTGCGAGACGGAGCGGCTGAACCTGATCGCGGCCGCCCGCGTCGCCGCCGACGAGGGCCACCACGACATCGCGTGGCGGCTCCCGCTCGCCCTGTGGACGTTCTTCTTCCTGCGCAGCCCGTGGACGGACTGGATCGAGGCCCTGCGCACGGGTCTCGCGTCCGCCGAGCACCTCGGCGACGACCGCGGCATCGCCTACGCGCTCGGCGGCCTCGGCTACGCCGGCCAGCAACGCTGGCGTTTCGAGGAGTCCGTCGGCTTCTTCACCGCGTCCCGCGACGTCTTCCACCGGATCGGCGACCGCCGCGGCGAGGGCTGGGCCCTGCACGGCCTCGGCTACGCCTGCCGCCGCCTCCAGCGGTTCTCCGAGGCCGTCGCCCACCACGGGCGGTCCCTGCGGCTCGCCCGCGAGGGCGGGGACCGCCACAACACCGGCATCGCCCTGACCGCCCTCGGCTACGCGCACGCGGGGCTCAGCGAGTTCGCCGTGTCCCTGCGCTGCTTCGAGGAGGGCCATGCGATCGCCGCCGACCCCCGCTCCGAAGGCTGGGCGCTGCACGGCCTCGGCTACTCCCTCGCCGGGCGGCGCGACTTCGAGGCCGCCATCGTCCACTACGAGAAGGCCCTGAGCGCCTTTCGCGAGGTCGGTGACCGTCCGGGCCAGGGCGAGACCCTCTACAATCTCGGCCAGGCCCACCTGCACCTGGGACGCCGCCGCGCCGCCCGCGACTGCTGGGTCAGGGCCCTCGCCATCTTCGAAGACCTCCAGACCCCCCAGACGGCGGGCGTTCTCGCCCGCCTCCGCTCCCTCTACGACCGACCATGAAACCCATGACTCTCCAGGACCACATGCGCCGCGCCGCAGGCGAAGCACTGCGCTCTTTCCCCGAGGCCCTCCGACCGGACATCTATGTCATTTCGCTCCGCATCTCGCATGGCGAGTACTCGAACGTCCGCCAGCTCTGGGACTACGCGTACGACCCGTACATGGCCATCGGCTACAACACTGAGGCCCATGTCCGGCGGAACCTCGAAGCGTCCAGCTCAGCGGATCCGGTGGAGGTGCGCTGGAACTACGCCTACATGCTCCTTGAGGAGTCAGGCCCAGTGGGGCACCACCTCGACGACCCGGTCGGCACGAACCTTTATCTGGATGAGGTGAGGAGCCTCGACCTCTGGTACGAAGGCGAACTTCCCGAAGACGTCGAGGAGGAGAAGTCGGAGGCCCTCTTCGCCCACTTCGACGAAGCCTGCATCGACGTGGCGAAGCACCTGCGCTCGTCCGGGCTGATCGAACAGGCCCTTGGCTGCGACGTCCCCATCGTCGTGTTCGACATGTTCCGCCCCATCGAGCCGGAGGCGACCCAGGCGGCCAACCCTCCGCACCTCGTCCCGGACGACTACGTCACCTTCCAGACGACCTAGCCTGAGCAGTACACACTTCCCTGTGCGATAATGGCACAATGGTTGATGAGCAAGGGTGGCGCGAGGTCGGGGCACGCGTCGCGCAGGCCCGGAGCGAACGCGGTGTCAGCCAGGACGCCCTGGCCTCCGAAGTCGGGCTGGACCGGACCGCCGTCACCAAGATCGAGGCAGGAAGACGGCAGATCAGCTCTCTGGAGCTGGTGCGCTTGGCCGACGCCCTCGACCGTCCGCTCCAGTGGTTCGTCCTGCCTCCCCCCACCGCCGTCGTGAGCCGCCGCACGGCCATGGAAGGGCGACGCGGTCACCCGAAGGGCGAGCAGGTGCTCGACGACGTCACGCGCGACGTCGCCGTCCTGATCGATGTCCGCGTCCTCACGCCGAGCACGGCCAAGGGTTCCCTGAAGGCCATCAGCCCCGGCGACCTCGCATGGCGAGCCGAGGAAGCCGCGTCGCAGGCCAGATCCCTACTCGAAGTCGATTCCAGATCCCCGCTCCACGACCTCGCCGATGTCGTGGAGCGGGCTGGCCTCTACCCGTACTCCATACCCCTGGGAGGCGACAATGGCGACGGCACCTACGCGGAAGTCGATGGCGTCGGCGTTGCGCTCGTCAACGGGGACCTCGACCCTGGCCGACGTCGATCCACACTTGCCCACGAACTGGGCCACCACCTTTTCGGCGACGCGTACTCCATCGACTGGGGAGCCGACACTAGTGCCACGGAGAAGGCGATCGACGCCTTCGCCGCCCACCTACTCCTCCCCCGGGTCGCCTGTACCGAACGCTGGCGCGTTCTCCGAGGGGAGCACGAGTCACGACCCGCCGCGATCATCCTCAGCACCGAGTATCGGACGAGTTGGACGGCGAGCCTGCGCCAGTTGAAGACCTTCGGCCTGATCACTAACGACGAGTACCGGACACTCGACTCCAGGTCCCCTACGCGGGCCGACTACCTCGAGTGCGGCGTGCGCGTCACGGAAGAACTCGCCGCCCCGTACGTCCCGACGGGCATTGCCGCCGCCGCGATACGCGCCTACCGGACCCACCGCCTGTCCGCCGAGCGTGTCACACAGATGCTGCGCGGGCAGATCGACATCGACGATCTGCCCATCCGTGATGAGGTCCCGTTGGAGGCCCTCCGAGGCGAGCTGCGTTGACCCGTCAGCGCCTCGTCATCGACAGCTCACCGCCGAACTACTTCGCACGCTCCAATCAGCTTCCGATCCTGGAGAAACTGCTGGCGGGCCACGAGTGCTTCATCACGTCCGCCGTTGAGGAAGAACTCCTGCGAGGAGGTCCC
This sequence comes from Actinomadura sp. KC345, assembly GCF_004348515.1. Taxonomy (GTDB): domain Bacteria; phylum Actinomycetota; class Actinomycetes; order Streptosporangiales; family Streptosporangiaceae; genus Spirillospora. The sequence continues at coordinate 17,683 of NZ_SMKH01000074.1, forward strand.
CGGCACGCGCAGTTATACCAGGCGGCGGCACAACCTTGGCTGAGCGTCGTCAGTGAGACCTCCCTCCCCTATCTCGGCTTGTTCTCCGAATACCACGGACGGCTCGGCGGAGGAATGCGCAACATCGGTGAAGCGACGACGCTGGCGTACGCGGAGCTCCACGGCATCACCGCGATGGTCGATGATCGGGCGGGCCGCCGCCAGGGCAAGGAACGTGGCGTCAAGCTGCTCGGCACACTGGAATTGCTCTGCGCAGGCATCCGGGACAAGGTCCTGGAGGAGACGGACGCCGCTGCGGTAGTCGATCTCTTGTCCGATCACGAGGCGTACCTGCCGTGCGACGGCTCCAGCTTCTTCGAGTGGGCACGCTGCGAGGGCTTGTTGGAGTGACCTGCCGGACTGGCGCCCCGGTCACTTCCTGACACCAGGGAGCTGGAGGCCGTCCTCATTGGCGAGGCGCCGTTGCGGGCATCTCTATCAGTCGTTGACTAGGGTCTCCACTCCTGCCGGGAGGGTGCCGGCCAGACCGGCTTCCACCAGGAACGTCTGGAGGGTGTCCTGGAAGGCGCGGGCGGCGTGGGTCAGTTCGACGTCCTTGCGGTGGGCCAGGGCGATCGTGCGCAGGAGGCCCGGGCCGTGACGGCCGCGGCGCGGCTCCTCGTCGGCCAGGACGAGCGGGGTTCCGCGCAGGCCGGGCCGTCCCGCGAGGACCATGCTGGGGACGACCGCCACCCCGAGACCCACCTCGACGAAGCGGAGGACGGCGTCCATCTCGCCTCCCTCGACCGCGAACCTCGGCTCGAAACCGGCGGCGCGGCACGCGCTGATGGTCGCCTCGCGCAGGTCGTAGCCGGCGCGGAACATCACCAGCGGGCGGTTCCGGAGATCGTCGATGCGCAGGTACGAGCGGCGCGGCAACTGGGCCGCCTTCAGGGAGCCCTCCGGGAGGGCCGGGCCGGCTCCCGTCGGGGAGGCCACCACCAGGAACTCGCGCAAGATGGGGGTGGTGTCCAAGGGCGGGTCGCCCTGGAGCGGGAGGATGACCAGGGCCATGTCCAAGGAGCCGCGGGTCAGCTCCCTGACGAGGTCGCGCGAACCGCCCTCCTCGACGATGAGCTGGATCCCGGGGTAGGCGTCGTGGAAGCGGCGCAGAACGTCCGCCAGCAGGCCCCCGCAGAGGGACGGTGTGGCGCCGAGCCGCACCCGGCCGCGCTTGAGGCCGGCGAGTTCCTGCACCTCCAGGCGGGCCGTGTCGACATCGGCAAGGATGCGTTTCGCCAGGGGCAGCAAAGCCTCACCGGCGGGTGTCAGCGTGATGTTCCCCCGGGCGCGGCTGAACAGCGAGACGTTCAGCTCGGACTCCAGCGCGCGGATCTGCTTCGACAGCGAAGGCTGCGCCACCCGCAGGATCTCGGCCGCCTGCGTGAAATGGCGTACCTCCGCGACCGCGACGAAGTAGGCGAGCTGCTGCAACTGCACCTGCACAGGGTACGGGTCGCCTTCCGGCGCGCCCCCAGGCGGGAGTCGGGCTAGCGGGCGTGGCGGCGGAGGGCCTGGAGGTCGTGGACGATCAGGCGCCGCCGTCCCGTTTCGATCCAGCCGTGTGCGCGCAGCGTCCGCAGCGCCTTGCTGACCGCCTCCCGGGACGCGCCGACCCAGCCGGCCAGCTCCTCCTGCGACAGGTTCAGCGTGATGCGGACGCTCTCGCCGGCCTCCCCCGGACCGTTGCGGCGGTCGTAGGGCACGCCGAAGCGCTCGGCCAGCTCGACGAGGCGCTGCGCGACGCGTCCGGTGGCGTCGAACATGCCGAACTCGGCGCGCTTGCGGTCGGCGTCGCGCCAGCGCTGGCACAGGATCCGCATGATGATGATGGAGACGCGGCCATGGGCCTGCAGGAACGCCATGAACTCGTCCGCCGTGACCGCCAGCGCCCGCACCGGTTCCAGTGCCTCGACCGACGCCGAGCGCGGCAGCCCGTCGATCGCGGCGACCTCGCCGAGGAGCGCCCCCGGGCCCCGCACCGCGAGCAGGGCCTCACCGCCCTGCTCGTGGTAGGCGAACGCCTTGACCCGGCCCTTCAGCAGGACGGCGACCCAGCCGGGCTCCTCCCCCTCGGTGAAGAGCGTGGCCCCTCGTTCGAAGTCGCGGACGCGGCCACGTGATTCCAGGTCCGCGCGTTCGGCCGGGGTGAGATCGGCGAGGAACGAGCCCGGTTCGAGGGCGCTCATGCCCACCACGCTAAAGGTCCCCGGGCTTTCCGTGGCCCCGGGAATCAATCACGGATTCATCACGCGTTGTGTGCACTATTCCCTACTCCCACGGCCGGAGGCGCGCGAATGTTGGACGCGGCGTGTGCGGTCGACAGGCCGTCCAGCGTCCACGGCGTTCAGGGAACGGCGGAACGGCGGGCGGCGGTCCGGGGGCACGCCGCCCGCCGGATTCGGGAACGCCGCATGCCAGAGCGCCGTTCCCGAGGCGGTGACGCGAACGTCCCCCGTCGCGCGGGGCGGCGGGGGACGTTCGCGTAAGCACCGGCCGGCCGGTGCCGGGGTCTGGTCAGGCGGACGGGGTGTCCTGGCCCTTCCTGACGATGCCGAGCTTGCTGCCGAGCCACACCACCGGGTCGTACTTGCGGCCCACGACGCGCTCCTTCATCGGGATCAGCGCGTTGTCGGTGATCTTGATGTGCTCGGGGCAGACCTCGGTGCAGCACTTGGTGATGTTGCAGAAGCCGAGGCCGTGGTCGTCCTGCGCGATGTTGCGCCGGTCGGCCTGGTCCGCCGGGTGCATCTCCAACTCGCCGATCCGCATCAGGAAACGCGGCCCGGAGAAGTTTTCCTTGTTCTCCTCATGGTCGCGGATGACGTGGCAGACGTTCTGGCACAGGAAGCACTCGATGCACTTGCGGAACTCCTGCGAGCGCTCCACGTCCACCTGCTGCATGCGCAGCTCGCCGGGCTTGGCGTCGCCCGGGTCGAACGAGGGGACCTCCCGCGCCTTCTGGTAGTTGTACGACACGTCCGTGACCAGGTCGCGGATCACCGGGAACGTACGGATCGGCGTGACCGTCACCGTCTCGTCCGGGTCGAACGTCGACATCCGGGTCATGCACAGCAGCCGCGGCATGCCGTTGATCTCCGCGGAGCACGAGCCGCACTTGCCCGCCTTGCAGTTCCACCGGACGGCGAGGTCGGGGGCCTGCGTGGCCTGCAGCCGGTGGATGATGTCGAGGACGACCTCGCCCTCGTTCACCTCGACGGTGTAGTCGGCGAGCTCGCCCTCGCCCGCGTCGCCGCGCCAGACCTTGAACTTGGCCTCGTAGCTCATCGGTCGCCCTCCTCGTCCTTCTTCTCGGCGGACGCGGCGGTCGCACCGGAACCGGCCGCGGCCTCCGCCTCCTCCGACTCGACCTCCTCGGCCAGGGCGGCCGGCAGCTCCTCGGCGGTGAGGTACTTCTTCAGCTCGTCGTTCTCGAACAGCCCGAGCAGGTCGTCGCGCATCGGCGTCATCGGCTGCCGCTTCAGCTCGATGCGCGGGGCGGACGGGTCGCCGGCCAGCGAGCAGACCAGGTTGATCTTCCGCCAGTCCGCCGACATCTGCGGGTAGTCGTCGCGGGTGTGGCCGCCGCGGCTCTCCTGCCGCTCCAGCGCCGCCTTGGCGACCGCCTCCGACACCAGCATCATGTTCCGCAGGTCCAGCGCGAGGTGCCAGCCCGGGTGGTAGCCGCGGCCGTCGTCGCCCACCGCGACGGGCTCGACGCTGACGTTCGCGACCCGCTCACGGAGCTTGTCGAGCGACGCGAGCGCCTGCGCCAGCTCCTCTTCCTTGCGGATGATGCCGACCAGCTCGTTCATCGTCTGCTGCAGCTCGGCGTGGACGGCGTAGGGGTTCTCGCCGCCCTCCCGCTCGAACGGGGCGAGCGCCTCGGCCGTGGCCGCCTCGATCTCGGGATCGGTGACCGCGGGACGCTCGGCCAGCCCGTCCACGTACTCCGAGGCGCCGAGCCCGGCCCGCCGGCCGAAGACCAGCAGGTCCGACAGCGAGTTGCCGCCGAGCCGGTTCGAGCCGTGCATGCCGCCGGAGACCTCGCCCGCGGCGAACAGCCCCGGCACCAGCGCCGCCCCGGTGTCGGGGTCGACCTCCACCCCGCCCATCACGTAGTGGCAGGTCGGGCCGACCTCCATCGCCTCCTTGGTGATGTCGACGTCCGCCAGCTCCTTGAACTGGTGGTACATCGACGGGAGCCGCTTGACGATCTCGGCGGCGCCGCCGGGCATCCGGTCGACGACGGTGAGGAAGACCCCGCCGTGCGGCGACCCCCGGCCGGCCTTGACCTCGGAGTTGATCGCGCGGGCGACCTCGTCACGCGGCAGCAGCTCGGGAGGACGGTTGTTGTTGTCGGGGTCGTCGTACCAGCGGTCGCCCTCCTCCTCGGTGGTGGCGTACTGGTTCTTGAACACCTCGGGGATGTAGTCGAACATGAACCGCTTGCCCTCGGAGTTCCGCAGGACGCCGCGGTCGCCGCGCACCGACTCGGTCACCAGGATGCCCTTGACGGACGGCGGCCAGACCATGCCGGTCGGGTGGAACTGCACGAACTCCATGTTCAGCAGCGTCCCGCCCGCCAGCAGGGCCAGCGCGTGGCCGTCGCCGGTGTACTCCCAGGAGTTGGACGTGACCTTGAACGCCTTGCCGATGCCGCCGGTCGCCAGCACCACCGCGGGCGCCTCGAACACGACGAACCTGCCGGTCTCGCGGACGTAGCCGAACACGCCGCAGATCCTGCCGTCGTCGTCCTTCAGCAGGCGCGTCACGGTCGTCTCGGACCAGACCTTCAGCCGGGCCTCGTAGTCGCCGTGCTCGGCGTGGTCCTCCTGCTGGAGCGCGACGACCTTCTGCTGCGCGGTGCGGATCAGCTCCAGGCCCGTCCGGTCACCGACGTGCGCCAGCCGCGGGTACTCGTGCCCGCCGAAGTTGCGCTGGCTGATCTTGCCGTCCTTGGTGCGGTCGAACAGCGCGCCCCACAGCTCCAGCTCCCAGATCCGGTCCGGGGACTCCTTGGCGTGCAGCTCCGCCATCCGCCAGCTGTTCATGAACTTGCCGCCGCGCATCGTGTCGCGGAAGTGAACCTGCCAGTTGTCGTTGGAGTTCACGTTGCCCATGGCGGCGGCGGCGCCGCCCTCGGCCATCACCGTGTGGGCCTTGCCGAACAGCGACTTGGAGATGATCGCGGTCTTCTTGCCCTGGAGGCGCGCCTCGATCGCCGCGCGCAGCCCGGCACCGCCGGCGCCGATCACCACGACGTCGTACGAGTGCCTCTCGATCTCAGTCATGATTCCTTGGCCTCAGTTGAAGATACGCAGGTCGGAGATGGTCTCGCTGGCGACCAGCATCACGTAGAAGTCGGCCACCACCAGCGAGCCCAGCGTGATCAGGGCGTACGTGCCGTGCCGCTGGTTGAGCTTGGACACCCATCCCCACATCCGGTACCGGACGGGGTTCTTGGAGAAGTTCTTCAGCCGCCCGCCGACGATGTGCCGGCACGAGTGGCACGACAGGGTGTAGAGCCAGAGCAGGATCACGTTCCCGACCAGGATGAGCGTGCCGAGCCCGATGCCGAACCCGCCGTCCTTGCCGTGGAAGGCGAGGAGCGCGTCGTAGGTGTTGATGAGGGAGATCAGCACGGCCGCGATGAAGAAGTAGCGGTGCAGGTTCTGACCGATCAGCGGGAAGCGCCGCTCCCCGGTGTACTTGCCGTGCGGCTCCCGGACCGCGCAGGCGGACGGCGACGCCCAGAACGAGCGGTAGTACGCCTTGCGGTAGTAGTAGCAGGTCAGCCGGAACAGCAGCAGGAAGGGCAGCGAGATCGCCGCGAACGGGATCCAGCCGCGGGTGCTCTCGGGCAGGAACGTCCCGAACTCCGCCGCGCTGCCGGTGTGGCCGTTCACCGTCACGTTGTTGCAGATCTCGTTCAGGCACGGCGAGTAGAACGGCGTCAGATAGTGGAACTCCGGGACGTAGAAGGCGGCGCCCCAGAAGGCCCGGACGGTCGCGTACACCACCCACGCCGTGAAGATCACGAATATCGACACCGGATACAGGCGCCAGTTGTCCTTGCGGAGCGTGCGTTCCTTGATCTGGGCGCGCGATTTCGCCGGCGCCTCCACAGTGCTCATCGTTCGCTCTCCTGAGCTCGGGTCGTCGTGTCCCCGTATCACGGTCTGAACGCACCGCGCGACCGCCGCGCCCGGCCGCCGGCCCCTCGCGCCCGAGCCGCCGGCCCGGTGCACGTGAGCCGCCGGTGATGCGTCCCGGCCCCGGGCCGCGTCACGGGCGACCGGAAGCAGTGCCGCATGCGGGCGGTGACGCCTCGTGTGCGCTTCTAGCGAAGCGACCTTACGCCACCCGCCGGGAGCTGTGACATACACAACAAGCAGACCCGCATGTGAGTCTGACCACAGACTTTAACCACCGGACGGCACCGTGACGCCGCCCGCCATCCATAACCACTTGTTATGGCCCAGGGGAATCGAGACGAGCGCACTACGGCATGACCGTCCCCCAGCCCCCACCCACCACCTACCAACGGACGAGCTCCGCTCGACTCTCGCCCTGCCGCCTCCTCCACCGTCCGGGGTCTAGGCGTGGCCGAGGATCTTCCGGATGAAGTGGGCCTCGGCCTCGCTCGCGCGGCCGTTGCCGTACACCCGCAGGACCTCGGCGAGGTCGGGGAAGCGCTCGGCGATGAGCGCGGCGGCGTCCTCGATCTCGGCGGCGGAGGCGACCTCGCGCAGGACGGTCTGGACGAGGCGGGCCGACTCGGCGGGACCTCGTCCGCGGGCGGCCGTGTCATCCCCCTCCCGCTCACCGGACCCGCCGCCCTGCCCGGCGGTCGCGCGGCCGGCGGACGGGACGCGCTCGGGGGTGGTCATGCGCAGCCCGGAGGTCGTCGCCGCGGACTCGGCGCCGATCTCCTCCAGGCGTTCCTTGACCTCGGCGGCGGTCATCGCGCCGAAGCCGGGCGAGGCGACCATCTCCTCGACCGCCATCAACCGGTGCAGGACGGCCGGGTTGCTGATCTTGGCCCGCTGGCCGGACATCAGCTGGGAGAGCATCGGCGCGGACAGGCCGAGCACACCGGCCAGCCCCGACTGCGAGAGCCCGAGCCGGTCGAGGAGCGGGCGGACGCGATCGCCGAGCGGCTCGCCGTACCACTCGGTCTGCAGCGCGCGATTCCGGACCACCGTGTCCCCTGCTACGGACAATCCGACCAACCCCCTTGACGATTCACAGTTGCAAACATAAGATTCGCATGCGCACACGTTGACAGGTCTCCCAAGGTCATGGTGCCACGGAAGTTTTCGTTTGCATATGCGACACATCGGAAGGATCGACCATGCACGTGTCACATCGCCTGGCGACCGCCACGGCCGCGGTGCTGCTTCTCACCGGCGGACTGGCCGGCTGCGCCCTGCCGGGGAGTGACTCCGGCTCCTCGTCCACCGAAGAGCCGGTCGGCGGGTCGGCGGGCGAGGCGGTCAAGGGCGGCCGGCCCGGTTTCGACCAGGCCGCCAAGCCGGTGACGAAGGGGACCTTCGACTCTCCGATCGCACCGGGGGCCAAGATCGACATCGCGATCATGGGCATCAAGGTCAGAGGCAAGCTGGCGACCCTCTCCACGCAGTACACCCCGCACATCCCTCCGGGCGGCGAGGACAACCCCAACCCCTACGAGCTGAACGGCAGGAACGGCCTCGGCACCTCGCTGATCGACCCCGTGAACCTCAAGCGGTACGTGGTCGTCAAGGACTCCAGCGGCGACGAGATGGAGACCGACGACATCTTCACCCACATCGCCAACAACCAGACCGGCACCTTCTCCTACACCTTCGCCGCCCCGCCGGAGAACGTGGAGGCCGTGGACGTGCAGATCGGCGCGTGGCCCACCTTCCGCAACATCCCGATCGAGCGGTGACCGGCATGCACCGGACCATCCTGTTCGCGGGCGTCCTGGGCACGCTCCTGGCCGTGCCGTCGGTGGCCGGGGCCGCGCCGGACGCCCCCGACTCCAACATCGCCAAGTCGGTACGCACCGTCGAGACGGACAAGTCCGTCCGCGGCATCGACCTGTCGAAGGCCGTCGTCCCGCTGGAGACCGAGGAGGACGACGGCCGGCAGGTCACCGTGCGCATCTCGGCGGACGTCCTGTTCGACTTCGGCAAGGCGACGCTCACCGGCACCGCCGAACGGCGCGTCGACGAACTCGCGAAACGCCTGCGCGACGTCGGCGGCACCGTGGAAGTATCCGGCCACACCGACTCGGTCGGCGACGACGACTACAACCTCACCCTGTCGAAGCAGCGCGCCGAGGCCGTCCAGGCCGCCTTGCAGCGCGCCCTGGACGGGACGAGTCTCCGCATCGAAGCGAAGGGCTACGGCGAGACCGAACCCGTCGAACCCAACGAGCAGGGCGGCGAGGACAACCCCGACGGCCGCGCGAAGAATCGCCGGGTGGACATCACCTACGAGAAGGACTGAAACCCGTGAACCGCACCTTACGCATCATGGCCGCGGCGCTGCTCGCCGGACCGTTCCTCTCCTCATGCGGGGACGGCGACCGCCCGAACGACAACGCGGGCGGCGCCGCCAAGCCCTCCGCATCGCCCACCACCGGGCAGCCCACCACCGGGCAGCGCTCCCCCGGGCCGGAGCCGGCGAGCTGCCCGAACGGCGGTGAGCTGATCGAGGCCGTGGAGATCTCCGCCGTGCACGCCGACCCCGTGCACATCCCCGAGGCGACGATCAGCGGCCGGAAGATCCCGGCCGCGACGATCCCGGGTGTTGACATCCCCGCCCAGCGCATCCCGGCGCAGTGCGTCGACCTGAAGCCCGCCCCGGGCGGCTGCCTCGGCGCGGTCGCCATCCCGGGAGTCTCGATCCCGGGTGTGAAGATTCCCGCCGTGACGATTCCCGGTGTCAAAGCGCCGGGGATCGAGGTCCCGCCGGTGACGCGCGCAGAGGTCTCGCGCCACGCCGTGTCGCGTTCTCCCGTCACCCGGCATGAGGTGTGCCAGAGCAAGCCGTCCGAGGAGGGGCAGTACGTCAGCTCCGTGTACCGGGCCTCCCTCTACCGCAGTTCCCTCTACCGCAGTTCGCTCTACCGGAGCTCGCTCTACCGCCCACGCACCTGTAATGACAAGGGCGAATGCATCCCGGCGGTCAGTGTCCCCGGCGTGTCGGTGCCGGAGGTCAGCGTTCGCGGGGTCAGCGTTGCAGGGGCGTCCCTCAAGGCGTACCGGGCCGGGCCCGGACAGGTCATCGAGGGCGACGGCAGCATCGCGTACAACATCAAGGCGGACGTCCTTTTCGACTTCGGCAAGGCCGACATCAAGTCCGACGCCGCGAAGAGCCTGACCGATTTGGCCGCGTCGATCCGCAAGGAGGTTCCGTCCGACGCCCCCATCCAGGTCGACGGCCACACCGACTCCAAGGGCGACCCCGCGTCCAACAAGACGCTGTCGGAACGCCGCGCCCAGGCGATCGTCGACTGGCTGGCCACCAAGGGCGGTATCGACCGCTCCCGCCTGAAGGCGACCGGCTACGGCGAGACGAAACCGACCGCCCCCAACACCAGGCCGGACGGCTCCGACGACCCGGACGGGCGGGCCAAGAACCGCCGAGTGGTCATTTCCGCCGCCCAGTCCTGACGCCCCTGGCCCCTCACGCCCGAGTTCACGGCGCACGGTTTCGTGACGGGTGGGCGTGTGACGGGTGAGGTGGTCAGCGGGGTGGCGGGCCCAGGTGGTCGAAGATCTGGAGGGGCTCGCCGTCGAGCGTGCGGACGGGGAACTGCAACTGGAAGCCGCACGCCGCCAGGGCTCGGCGGGCGGTGTCGGGGCTGTCCGGACGCCGGGCCGGGTCCTCGGCGCACAGGTGGGCGACCACGGCCCACAGCCTCGGCGGCACCCCCGCGGGGGGCGCCCCCACCCGCTGCCGCGGTTCGGGGTCGCCGGCGCCGGTCAGCATCCGCCAGCAGACCATGCCTGCCGCGTACAGGTCCTGGCGCGGTCCCGGACGGTTCCAGTCGAGCACCTCGGGCGCGAGGTATCCCGGCGTCCCCACGGTGAAGCCCGTCGTGGTGAGCCGCATCCCGTCGTCCTCCAGCGCGATCCCGAAGTCCGCCAGCCGGACGTGCGGTGCCCCGACAGGGCTCGGCTCCAGCAGCAGGTTCGCGGGCTTCACGTCGCGGTGCACCACCCCGGCCCGGTGGATGTGCCCCAGGGCGGCCAGCAACTGGTCCAGGACCTCCGCCGCGTACGCCGGTGGGAGCCTGCCGTAGTCCCCGATGAGCGTCTCCAGCGAGCCGCCGCTCACCAGGTCCATCGCGAGGAGCATGTCGTCGTCGGTCGTGCAGGACGCGTAGGGCGTCAGCACATGCGGATGCGCCAGCCGCAGCGCCCGTTCGCGGACGACCCGGGCCATCGACGTGGGACCGCGCTGCTGGACGAGCTTGGCGGCGCAGTAGCGTCCCACCCCATGGTCGTACGCCCGCCACACACGGCTCGTCCCTCCGACCCCGATCCGGTCGAGCATGGTGAACCGGCCGCCGATCACCCATCCCCCGCTCACGGCGACGATCGTACGGAACGTCGGGACCATCCGGCGGCGATCGACCACGACTTTCCGCCTTTTTGTGAACACAACGGACGCGTCACGGGTCCAACAAAGTGGAGGCGCGCGCTCCCCGTGAATCACGCGCCTTCCTAGACTGACGAACGACGCGAACCAGGCGCCCTGACAGGGCCCCGCCGAGACGGGACCGATGAGCGACAAGAACCCCGACCGCGACGACCTCGCGGGGGACGAGGACGCCCGCACCACCCCCTCAACCACCCCTCCGGACACCGGTGACGCCGACTCTCGGCAGGAGACCGCCGCCAAGGACACCGCCGCCGAAGACGACCCCGAGCAGAACGCCACAGACCAAGGCACCTCCGAGGGCCGCCGCGACACCGTAGGCGAAGACGCCGACGGGGATGGCGACCCCGACCAAGAGGCCACGGATCAAGCCGGTACCGGGCAAGTCAGTACCGGGC
>NZ_SMKH01000075.1 GCF_004348515.1 Actinomadura sp. KC345
CCGCACCCCCAGAGGAAGCCCCCCAAGAGGACGCGACACCGCAGCCCGCACCTCCCCAAGAAGCGCCCCCGGAGACCTCGCCACCTCAGGACCCATCTCGCCAGCAGGGCGCACCTCTTCAGGGCGCGATTCCTCAAGGCGGCGGCCCTTCACAGGGGACGGTCCAGGAGAGTGCGCCTCCTCAGGGGTATCCGGTCGTGCCCGCACCGGGGCCGTGGAGTGTGGCCTGGGACGGGACGGCTCCCCCGGCGGCACCGGCTCCGGTGCAGGAGGAGAAGGCCGGACGGGGGCGGCGCGGGATCGTCGTGCTCGTGGCGGCGCTGGTCCTGGTCGCCGGGCTTGTCACCGGGCAGCTCGTGCGGCCGGTTCCCGAGCCGACCGTCGATCTGGCCATCACGTCCAGCCACGCGTTCCCGGGGCAGACCCCGGCGCTGCCCTGGCCGACGACCGGGCAGGCGGTCGTCCACGTCGAGGGGCTCGGGACGATGGGCGCGTCGGGCGGGTCCGCGCCGACGCCCACGGCGAGCGTCGCCAAGGTGATGACGGCGTACGTGTATCTGCGGGCGCACCCGCTGCGGCCGGGCGAGCCGGGGCCGGTGCTGACGGTGTCGCCGCAGGCGGCGGCGCAGATCCCGATGCGCAAGCGGCGCGGGGAGTCGATCCTCGGGGTGACCGCGAACCAGCGGCTGACGCAGCGCAAGGCCCTTGAGGCGCTGATGGTCATCTCCGCGAACGATGTGGCGCACGAGCTGGCGCGGTGGGACGCGGGGAGCGTCCAGGCGTTCGTGGCGAAGATGAACGCGACCGCCAGGTCGCTCGGGATGACCTCCACCACGTACACCGATCCGAGCGGCTACGACGAGCGGACGGTGAGCACGGCCGCGGACCAGGTGAAGCTGCTGCGGGCGGCGATGAGGCTCCCGGCCTTCGCCGAGATCGTGAAGCAGCCGACCTACGTGCCGGACGACGGCGGGCCGCCGCGGCAGGGCGGGAACTACCTGCTGGGGCAGCACGGCGTCATCGGCGGCAAGACCGGGTACACGGACGCGGCCGGCGGCAACTTCGTGTTCGTCGCGCGCAAGGACGTCCAGGGCGTCGACACCCTGATCGTGGGCGCGGTGCTGGGGCAGGACGCCTCGGCGGCGGCGGGCGCCGTCGCCGCGGCGGAGCAGATCGTCGTCGCCGCGGCGAACGCGATGGTCGCCAAGACCCTCGCACCGAAGGGCGCGAACGTCGCGCGGGTCGACGACGGGCTCGGGGGCAGCACGCCGCTGCGCGCCTCGGCGCCGGTGACCGTCGCGGGCTGGCCCGGCCTGACCGTGCCCGTCGGCGTGGAAGGCGACCCGCCCGACCAGGCGGGCTCCGGCGCACGGGTCGGCACGCTGACGGCGGGCGCGGCGCAGGTGCCGCTGGAGCTCGCCCAGAAGCTGGACGGGCCGTCCATCGCCAAGCGGCTGATCCGTCTCGGCTGATCCGGACGGGATCAGGCGTAGAGGGCGGACAGGAAGCGGATCAGCAAGGCCTCGCGGGTGGCGGGCGGCAGGGCGTCCAGGATGGTGTTCACCACGGCCATCTCGGGCTCGCCGTCTCCGGCCGGGTCCACGCCGACCGACGCGAGAAGCCCGGCGAACCCGGCGTCGTCCAGGCTGTCGAGGTCGAGGTCGGCGAGGGCGTCCGCCAGGCCGGACGGGACGTCGGGCGGCCCGGCCCCGCGGGCGGCCTCGGCGGAGCCCGCGAGGGCGGCCAGCAGCGGCTCGACGTCGCTGACACCCGTCAGCGTGAAGTGCAGGTTCGGCGGGATGCCCTGGTAGGACAGCTGCGGCTGGAAGAACCAGCCGCGCGACCGGGCCTCGTCGGCGAGGACGAACACGTCCAGGGCGGGATCGGAGGACGCGACGGCGACGAGCGGCGCGACGGGTTCGCCGAGCACGCGCAGCCCGGGGATCCCGGCGACGCCTTCGATGAGGCGCTCCGCGGACTTCATCGCGTTCTCGGCGAGTTCGCGATAGCCCCGCGCGCCGACCGCGTTGAGGGTGGCCCACGCGGCGCCGAGCGGCCCGGCGCTCTTGCTGCTCTGGACGGTCGCGTTGATGACGGTGTAGCCGGGCCATTCGGCGGCGGCGAAGTACGCGCGGCGGCGGAGCGCCTCGTCCGCGTACAGGACGACGGAGGCGCCCTTCGGCGAGTACCCGTACTTGTGCAGGTCGCAGGAGAGGGAGGTCACGCCGGGCACGGACAGGTCGAAGGGCGGGACGTCGCGTCCCGCGTCCCGCAGCCAGGGCAGGACCCACCCGCCGACGCACGCGTCCACATGGCACGGAACCCCCGCGGAGGCGGCGACCGACGCGATCTCGGGGACCGGGTCCATGACGCCGTGCGGGTACGAGGGCGCGGAGGCGACGACGAGGACGGTGCGGGGCGTGAGGGCGGCGGCGGTCGCCGCCGGGTCGGCGCGGAACGACGAGTCCACCGGGACCTGCACGACCTCCATGCCGAGGTAGTGCGCGGCCTTGTGGAACGCCGGGTGCCCCGTCGCCGGCAGCACGATCTGCGGTGTCCCCTCGACCGGGCGGGCGTCCCGGGCCGACTTCACCGCCAGCATGATCGACTCGGTTCCGCCGCTGGTGAAGACGCCGGAGCCGCCGCCGAGCCGGTCCGCGACGGCGGCGACGATCCGGCGTTCGAGTGCCACGATGCTGGGGAACGCGGTCGGGTCGAGGCAGTTGACCTCCAGCATCTCCAGGTAGGCGGTCGCGGCGAGGTCGTGCACGGCCTCGCGTCCGGTGTCGTAGACGTAGGCGGTGACCTGGCCGCCGCGCACGGGCAGGTCGGCGTCCCGCAGCCGGGCGAGTTCCGCGAGCAGTTCGCCGGGCGGACGCCCCTCCTCGGGAAGGGCGGCGGCCTGGGGCCGGTGGTCGGAGGGCCGGTGCTCGGGAGGCCGGTGCTCGGGAGGCCGGTGCTCGGGAGGCTGGTCAGAGGGCATGGCGGTGGGCTTCCTCACTGCGTCGGTGGGGGCCGGTCGGCCGGACGGGCGGTCCGGCGGTCGTCAGGCGGTCCGGGGCAGCCCGAGCGCGGTGGCGACGGTGCGGCGCATATGGGCGCGGAACCGGGCCAGCTCGCGGGAGTCGTCCAGGCCGCGGCGCCTGCCGTCGGTGTCAAGGACGCCGCCGGAGCCGAACCCGTGGGTGCACCAGACGACCGTCCACACGACGTACTCGATGTCGACGTCGTCGGACACGACCTTCCGGGCCGCGGCGGCGACCAGGTCCACCAGCGGGCGGACGAACCGCTCCTCCAGGTGCGCGACGTCGGCGGCGTCCGAGAGCCACCGGTGCATCCACAGCGCGGGGATCTCCGGGTGCTCCGCGCAGAAGTCGACGTAGCGGTCGACGAGCGTGAGGAGCGACCCGGCGTCACTCACGCGGGCGACCGCGTCCTCCAGGACCGCGCGTTCGCTCAGGTGGGCACGTTCGATGACGGCGAGGTACAGGTCGCGCTTGCCGCCGACGTGGTAGGCGACGGTGGCCACGTTGAGCCCGGCCGCATCGGCGATCATGCGGGTGGTGGTGCCGTCGTATCCGAGCGCGGCGAACAGCCGGGTGGCGGCGTCGAGAATACGCTCGCTCGCGGTGTCACTGCTGGTCATACCGCACGTTAGGCGGCGGCTCCCGGACTTGTCAATCGCTTGATGGAGAGGCTTCGGGAGCGGTGAGCCACACGGTCAGCACCATTTCCATCTCCAGCCGCCTCTCCGGGGCGTGCAGCCGCCCGCCGAACAGCTCCTCCAGCTGGTGCAGCCGGTACCGGACGGTCTGCGGGTGGACGTGCAGGCGGTTCGCGACCTCCGTGGCGTTGAACCCGTTCTGCAGGCAGGCCAGCAGCGTGCGCATCAGCCGCTCGCGATGCCGCGGCCGGACGGCCTTCAGCGGCGCGAGGCGCAGCTCGGCGACCGTCCGGACCAGTTCCTCGTCCTTGAACATGACGAGCGCCGGCATGTGGTCGGCGCAGCGGATCAACCCGTCGGACGGCAGGATGCCGCGGCGCGCGAGCGGCAGCGCCTCGCGGGCCCAGCGCAGCGACGTGGCGGCCTCCTCCACGCGGACGGTCGGGCCGAGGGCGGCGACCCAGTCGTGCAGCACCGGCTCCAGCAGCCGGCGCCGCCCGGGCCCCTCCGGGTCGGGGACGAGCAGGCACGGCTCCCGGCGGTTCACGTCCGCGAGCACGTCGGGCGGCAGCGACGGATGCGAGAACGGATGCCGGCGCCGCTCGTACAGGACGGCCGCCGCGACCGTGCGGGGAACCTGCCACTGCGCGAGGCGCGCCAGCCCGGCGACGGCCTGCGGGGCGGCGGGCGGCTCGGCGAGCAGCAGGTCCAGCAGCCGGCGGCGGCGGTGCTCCAGCTCGCCGGCCTCCTGCTCGCGGGCCTTGGTGTAGCCCTCGGTCGCGGCGCGGGCGATCTCGTCCAGGAACGCGAAGATGGCCTCGGCGATGCTGGCGAGCGTTCGGCGGGAGATGTTGTACCGCTCCGACTCGGCGGCGAGCCGGCGCCAGGCGACGCGGGCGCCGAGCCGCAGCGAGGTCTGCAGGATGTCCAGGTCGCGGCCTTCGCGGGCCTCCGCCCAGCCGATCTCCCGGTAGACGGCGGTGACCGGCTCCCACGAGCTCTCCGGGTCCATGATCAGGTCGACGAACTGGCGCAGCGCGCCCTCGACGGCCAGGCGCACGAGCCGCGCGTACTCCTCGTCCTGCGGACGGGAGTACTCGGGGATCCCGGCGAGGATCTCCTCGATCATCTCCTCGGCGAGGGCGTCCAGATGGGGCCGGAAGATGTCGGACAGTTCACTCGGAACCCCGGCCCAGGGCGTCAGTGGCGAGCGCTCCCCTAGCGTCGTGGTCACCGTTCGCACCTCCCGCCCCCCGGCGTCCCAGGGCCTCCCCGGAAGCTACCGACGGCGGTTCGCCCAGGGCTGCACCACCGGATACGCATTGCGCCGGGACGCTTGTCACCGAAATGACAACCCGGGCGGGCGGGAGGTCAGGGGGTGGTGGCCGCCGACATCGCGCCCGCCAGCACGAGGCGGCCGGCCGTGCGGACCATCGTGGCGACCTCCTCGGGCGGCTGGCGCAGCGACGCCAGGCTGATCAGCGCGGCGAGCAGCACGTTCCCGAGGACGATCTCGACGTCGTCGCGCTCGGGCACCGGGTCGCCGATCGCCGTCGAGAGCCGGTCCCGCAGGAACAGGAACAGCACGGTGCGGGGATCGTCGACGCTGGAGTCGTCCGAGGTCACGGCCTGGATGATGGCCGAGGTCAGCGTCGGCTCCGCCCCCGCGACGTACACGATGCGCTCCAGCATCGCGGTGAGCCGCTCCAGCGGGGTGTCGCCGACCGCGAGCGCGTCGACGTCGTCGATGACCCCGTGCGCCCAGGACGCCGCGACCTCGGTGAGCAGGTGGTCCTTGGTGGCGAAGTAGCGATAGACGGTCGCGCGGGCGACACCGGCTCGGTCCGCGACGTCGTGCATGGTGACGGCCGCGTAGCCGCCCTCCAGCGCGAGGCCCCGCGCCGAGTCGATCAGCCGTTCCCGCCGCGCCTGCTGATCCTTGCTCAGCGTCCGCGTGACGGTGAACCGCATGTCACCGCTCAAAACGTCCTGCCTTTCCGCGTGGCCGCGTCTCGCCGTGGCCACCCCCATTCTTCCGCACGTACGGCTGGAACGCCTACATCAGGGGCGTTTCACCCCTTGCCGGGCATGGCGCCCCGGTTCACGATAGACCTATCGTTTGCTTGGGTGAGACTATCGTCTAGATTCCGGACTCACCGGCACGGACGTGCGGACATGCCACGCGGACCCCGAGGAGTGACCCCATGGACATCGACCTTCTCGACGGCGAGATGTACGCCACCGACCCCTGGACCGTGTACGCCCGGCTGCGCGCCGAAACCCCCGCCTACCACGACGAGGGCAACGGCCTGTGGGGCATCTCGCGGCACGCCGACGTGTTCGCCGTGGAGCGCAACCCCAAGGTGTGGACGAACTCCGGCGGCTACCGGCCGCAGCTCCCGGCCGACCCGTCCATGATCGGGCAGGACGATCCCGAGCACGCGCACCGCCGCCGCATGGTCTACCAGCGCTTCACCCCGCGCGGCGTGTCCCGCTACGCCGAGCGGATCCGCGCGACCGCCGTCGACTGCATCACCGCGGCGCTGGAGGCGGGCACCGTCGACGCCGTCCCGGCGCTGGCCGCGCCGCTGCCCGCCCGCGTCATCGGCTGGCTCCTCGGCTTCCCCGAGGAGTCGTGGCCGCAGCTCGTCCACTGGTCGGAGACGGCCGTCTACGCGGGCGGCGGGCGGCGCTACATCACCGACGAGGCGACGATCGCGGCCGGCGAGTACGCCATGGCCGTCCTCGACATGGCCAAGGAGCGCCGCGCCTGCCCCACCGACGACCTGCTGTCCATCTGGTCGAACGCGGGCCCGGACCAGCCCGCCTACGACGACCACCACCTCGCCCACGAGGCCCTGCTGTTGCTCGTCGGCGGCGCGGAGACGACCCGGACCGTCATCGCGACCACCCTGGACGCCCTCATCCGGCACCCGGCGCAATGGCGGAGGCTGCGCGAGGACCCGTCCCTCATCCCGGACGCCGTCGAGGAGTTCGTCCGCTGGACGACCCCCATCCTCAACATGTGCCGCGTCGCCGCCGAGGACACCGAGATCGGCGGCGTCCCCATTCCCGCCGGCGGCCAGATCCTGCTGATGTACGGCTCCGCCAACCGCGACGAGAACGTCTTCGACGACCCGGCCGTCTTCGATGTGACCCGGCGTCCCGGCGACCACATAGCCTTCGGCCTCGGCCCCCATTTCTGCCTGGGCGCCTCTCTCGCCCGCCTCGAACTCCAGATCTTCTTCGAGGAGTTCGTCGCCCGTGTGGAAAGCGCCGAATGGGCCGACGCCGAAGGCCCCCGCTTCCTCCGCAACGCCTTCGTGAGAGGCGTGACGGAGTTCCCCGTGACCCTCACCGCTCGCTGAGGACCGGCGCGGCGGAGCCATGGCCCGCGGGCTACGGCCCGCGGGCTACGGCTTGCGTCCCACGCCGCCGTATCCGTCGATCTCCTGCGGCGAGCCGAACGGGTCGGGGTCGGGACGCCATTCGGTGAACGGCACCACGCCGGGTTCGACCAGGTCCAGGCCGTCGAAGAAGCCCGCGATCTCCTCGGGGCCGCGCAGGTTGTACGGAACGGCGCCGCTCTCGTTGTACTCGTCGTGCGCCTGGACCGTGGCCTCGCTCGTGTCGGTGCCGTCGCTCAGGCTGAGGTAGCTGCCGGACGGGAGCCCGTCCAGCAGGCGCCGCACGATGCCGTGCGCCTCGCCGGTGTCGGCGACATGCCCCATGATCCCGTTCAGGATCAGCGCGATCGGCCGGTCGAAGTCCAGCGTGCGCGCCGCCGCCGCGAGGATGGCGTCCGGATCCCTCAGGTCGGCGTCGATGTAGTCGCAGGAGCCCTCCGGTGTGCTGGCGAGCAGCGCGTTGGCGTGGACCAGCACCAAGGGGTCGTTGTCGACGTAGGCGATCCGGCATTCGGGAGCCAGGCGCTGCGCGATCTCGTGGGTGTTGTCGGCGGTCGGGAGCCCGGTGCCGACGTCGAGGAACTGGCGGACGCCCGCCTCCGCGACCAGGTGGCGAACGGCGCGGGCCAGGTAGTGCCGGGACGCCTGCGCGGCGAAAACGATGTCGGGATAGGTGTCGCGAACCTGATTTCCGATCATCTGGTCGATCGGGTAGTTGTCCTTGCCTCCCAGCCAGTAGTTCCAGATCCGCGCGGAATGCGGAACGGTCGTGTCGATATCACCCTGCGACTCTCCGGGTGTGGCGAAACTGTCACTACCGGTCACGAAAAATCCCTTTCCAAAAACGAACGGCATACGAAGCGGGTCCCCACGCTAGACCGGCCGCCTCGCGGGCGCAGGAATTCTTGGCGACGTCCGGGGCGCCCGCGTCGAACCCCGCCCTCACCCGCCGCGTACCACCTCGTACGCCGGGGACCACACCTGGCCATGTGCGACAAGGGTTGATTCGGGTGGAATCAGGCTTGCGGCTGACCGAGCGCTACCGGCTCGTGGACCGCCTCGACGGCGGCGGGACGAACGCTTTTCCTCCGGTCGAACGGTGCTCGCTGGAGGTCTGGCGGGCCTGGGACGAGCTGCTCGGCCGCCCCGTCGCGGTGAAGCTGCTCGCACCCGCGCACAGCGGCCTGCACCGCACGTTCCAGAAGGGCGTCAACCGCGCCGCCGGCCTCTCCCACGCGGCGCTGGAGAGGGTCTACGACAGCGACCGGACCCGCGACGCGTCCGGACGGCTCGTCTCCTACGTCGTCACCGAGTTCCTCGGCGGCGAGACCCTCGCCGAGCACCTGCGCACCGGCCCGCTCACCGCGTCCGAGACGAGCCGGATCTGCGCCCAGATCGCCGGGGCGCTGGAGGCCGCGCACAAGGCCGGTGTGCCGCACGGCGACCTGAGGCCGGGCAAGATCCTCCTCCTCTACGGCGACGTCAAGGTCGTGGACACCGGCATCGCCGGGATCGTCCGCCGGGTCCGGGAGCCGTCCGGCACGGAGACGGCACCCCTCTCCGCCGGTGCGGCGGCCGCGGAGGCCGCGGCGGCCGACATCCGCGCGCTCGGCGCCGTCATCTCCGCCTGCCTCCCCGAAGCGGCGCCGGCGGACCTGACCGCGCTCGCCGCCCGCTGCGCCGCCGCGACCGCCGGGGACGGGCCGTCCGCGACCGAGATCGCCGCGCTCCTCACCCGCGACGACGGGCCGCGGGGCCCCGTGTTCGCCAACGGCGGGCGAGTAGGGCCGTCCCACGACCACCGCACCCGGGCCCTGCGGGTGCCCGCGCGCCCGTCCCGCAAGGGCGCCCGCCTGGCGGCGTCCGCGCTGGTGGTCGCCATCCCCGCCACGGCCGCCGCCGCGATGCTCCTCTCCGCGCCGCGCACGCCGGTCACCGTCCCGCCGCCCCCGGCGGGAGCGGACGCGACTCCGGTCCCGGAGTCTCCGCCGCCCGGCCGGGACGCCCGCGCGGCCGAACCCGCCGTGGCCGGCGCGCTCGAACGGCTGCGCCCGATCGTGGACCGCGGCTACAGCGCGGGCGAGATCCGCTCCGACGTCGCCATCGACCTCACCAACGTGATCACCAACCTGGAGAACGACCTCACCGCCGGCCGGGAGGTCGACGTGGAGCAGCGGATAGACCTCCTCCAGGAAAAGATCGCCACCCGCCGCAGTGAGCGCGGCCTGTCCCCGGACCTCGCCGACGAACTCAACCGCGTCCTGGCGACGATCCAGTCATGACGGACGAAGAAGAGACCGACATCTGGCAGAGCGAGGAGCTCCGCCCGTCTCGCGGATCCACCCTGCCATGGCTGGCGCTCGCCGGGATCGCCGCCACGGTCGCCGCCGCGTCCACGCTCGTCATCGGGATCGGCGACTCGCTCGGCGACGACCGTCCGCCCAGCCGCCTGCTCCCCCTCCAGGCGGCCTCACCTCCGCCCACACCGCGGCCGTCCCCGTCGCACTCCCCCACGGAAGACACACCCACCCCCGAACCACCCGAACCGCCCATATACGAGGCACTGCTCAGGCTCCGCTTCGCCGTGGACGAAGGCGTCGAGCAGGGCGACGTCCGCGACGACGTGGGCATCGACCTCACCAACGTGATCGAGCGGATCCTCGACCATCCCGGCGCCCCGCCCGAACAACGCCGCGCGGACGTGGCGCACCTGCACCACAAGATCGCCACACGGGCGCGGGAGGGCGCGATCGACGACGACCGCGCCAGAGAACTCCACCGCATCCTCGCCCGCGCCACCCGTTGACTTGCGGCGTGTCGTTGTTTCAGACGCCCTCAGAACAACGACACGCCGCAAGTCGACGCACCGCGCTAGACGCAGCCCTCGAACTGGGGGACCTCGATGATCGACAGGTCGAGGCCGGGGGTACCGCCGAACCACTTGTCCAGCAGCTTCGGGGCCGTCCCGTCCTGGTACATCCGCGTGATGGCCTTGTTCAGCGCCTCGCACCCGCGGACGTCGCCCTTCTGCAGCCCGATCCCGGTGTTCTGCTCGCCGATCCGGGCGTTCACCAGCCGGAACCCGTCGCCCTCGCGCTTGACGAGCCCGGCCAGGATCACGTCGTTGGTGCTGATGGCGTCCACCGCACCCGCCTTGATCTTTTCCATGCACTCGTCGTAGTCCTTGGCGGGGACGAGCCTGGCCGTCATCCCGTGGATCGCCCTCAGCCGTTCCGCGGGGTTCGCACCCTGCACCGAGCAGAACCTCCGCCCCTTCAGGTCCCGGATGCCCTCGACCCCGCGTTCGTCCTCCCGCACGAGAACGTCCTGGTAGGACATGTAGTACGGCCCCGCGAACGAGATCTCCGTCTTGCGCTCCGGCGTGACCGACAGCGTCGCGAGGACCATGTCGGCCCGCCCCGAGGTCAGCAGCGGAATCCGATCGGCCGCGAGCGCCTCGACGAACCGGACGCCCTTCCCGAGCCGGTCCGCCACGTAGCGCGCGACGTCGATGTCGAATCCCTCGAACTCGCCGTCCCCGCGTTTACGCCCGATCCCCGGCAGATCCGGCCGTACACCGACCACCAGCGTCGACTTGTCGAGCAGCGATTCCGGCCCGGTCTGCCCGCAGGCGCCAACCAGGCCGCCCAGGAGAACGACCGCCGCCAGAATCCGCGACACCCCACCCACACCCCGCACCGTCACGAGGTAACAATAAGTCCCCTATGACGGAAAGGTCAGGGCTTCCCCCAGCTAACGCACCTAACCGGACACCGCGGCGGCGATCGCCCCCACCACGAGGACCGCCACGAGGATGGCCGCGGTCAGCACCCAGCACAGCCGCAGGCTCGGCTCCGGGCGCGGCGGCGCCGACAACCGGTTGAACATCTCGAACCGCTCCGCCAGCTCGCGATCCTCACGGCACAGGCCCATCTCGATCAGCGCGAGTACGCGGCTCTCATGCAACGGCAGGCTCATCGCTCCTCCAGCCCTGGCTCATCCGCTACGACGCTCCTCCCCTAACTAACCCGCACGAGCAAGATCTACCGCCACGGACCCCCACCCCCTTGACGCAGGCATATCGAATATCGATACTATCGATATTCGATACACCACCTACT
This sequence comes from Actinomadura sp. KC345, assembly GCF_004348515.1. Classification (GTDB taxonomy): domain Bacteria; phylum Actinomycetota; class Actinomycetes; order Streptosporangiales; family Streptosporangiaceae; genus Spirillospora. Next base: position 11,193 of record NZ_SMKH01000075.1, read on the forward strand.
GGGGGAACCATGCACGCCACATCCTGGTTGAGACGCCTCGACCGCCACGGCCTGGAGCTCACGCTCGGCCTCGCCCTGCTGGCGGTCGGCCTCACCGCCCTCTTCCCGCTTCTGGGGATCGCCGGCCTGACCCCGGCGGACGCCCGCGAAGTGGACATCGACACCCATACACAGGCACCCGGCCTTTCGTCCGGCGCGATGTCACTGCGGGGCACCCACCACGCAGAACTCACCATCGACGACCCCGGCCTGATGGACCGCGTCCTGCTCGCCGGCCCCAAGATCGTCCAGGCGATACTGGTGATCGTGGTCCTGACGCTCCTCATGCGGATGGCCAAGACGTTCCAGGACGGCGAGGTCTTCGTCCCGCAGAACACCCGCCGCCTCTACGCGATCGCCTTCACCCTCATGCTGACGGCGCTCGTCGTCCCCGCGCTCGACACCGTCACGACGATCGCCCTGGTCAGCGGCACACCCCTGGAGCAGACGGTGGACACCGGCTACACCTTGCCCGGGATCCCCCTGCTCCTCGCCTTCCTCACCACCGCCCTGGCGGGCGCGTTCGCCCACGGCACCCGCCTCCGCGCCGACACCGAGGGCCTCGTCTGATGCCACCGGACGAGCCCCACCAGATCGAGGTCCACCTCGACCAACTCCTGGCCGACCGCGGCATCACCCTCACCGAACTGGCCGAACGCGTCGGCGTGACCCCGGTCAACCTCTCCATCCTGAAGAACGGCCGCGCCAAGGCGATCCGCTACACCACCCTCAGCGCCCTATGCCGCGAACTCGCCTGCCAACCAGGCGACCTCCTCACCTACAAAACCCACTGACCCGCTCACCCACAAGGCCCCGTGACCCGGGCGTGCTCACCCCAGCCGACCCCACGGACGCACCGACACCAGCCACCGCCGCAACCCCGCAACAACAAAACCACTGCGATCGCGACCGAAGGCAGGTTTCGAGCCTGCGAGAAACCTGATCGCGAAGCGAGCCGCAAGGCGAGCCGGAGCGATGCAGCGATCGCACCGCAGTTCCCGCCGAAGGAGGGCCCGCTAGGGCCCGACACCAAGGGACTGCAATAAATACGCCAAGGGACTGCAATAAATAGGCTCTGACCCACTCTCGATGATCGGGTGATTCAGGGTCAGCTCGGGGAGCGCTGGGCGCGTGTACCGACGTTGATCGCGATTCCGTAACGGGCTGCGCACCGAAGCGGCCGCTCGTCAACGATCTGGTTTGTCGAGAACCCGATCACCAACGAGCGGCCGTGGGGTCAATTGTGCTGCATATGCCGGCGGGCGAAGATGCCTGCTGCCTTCTTCTGTTCTGCCCAGCTCTCAAGGACGTGCGAGTCTTGGATGTTGAGGAACGCGGCGACACCGTGCGGATCGCGGCGCGCACCTCGGCGGCCGAGGGCTCGTGCCCAGAGTGCGGGCTGTCGTCGGCTCAGGTGCACAGCCGGTACCGACGGACCTTGCGGGATCTGGCGGCGTGCGGCCGCCCGCTCATGATCGAGCTGGAGGTGCGCCGGTTCTTCTGCGGTGAGCCCGGCTGCGAACGGGAGATCTTCGCCGAGCAGGTCGACGGACTGACCCAGCGGCATGCCCGCCGCACCGGTGCGTTGCGCGATCTGCTCACCTCGGTCGCGATAGCGCTGGCCGGGCGCGCCGGGGCCCGTATGGCCGCCATGATCGGCGTGCCGGTGAGCCGATCCACGCTGCTGCGGATGCTGCGGGCCTTGCCCGATCCGGAAGTCGGCCAGGTCACGGTGCTGGGTGTCGACGATTGGGCCAGGCGGCGCGGAAATTCCTATGGCACCGTCCTGGTGAACATGGACACCCACCGGCCTGTCGATCTGCTGGACGGCCGGACCGCCGGCGATTTGGCGGCCTGGCTGAAGGACCATCCCTGGGTGCAAGTGATCTGCCGAGACAGAGCCGGTTCCTATGCCGACGGCGCTCGTGAGGGCGCCCCCGCCGCCATCCAGGTCGCCGATCGATTCCACTTGTGGCAGAACCTTGCTCAGGCGTTGGAGAAGACGGTCCGCGCTCACCGCTCCTGCCTGCACGAACCGGACACCGCGGTCGAGGACGAGACCGGCGGGGAGGTCGAGCCTGTCCAGCGTCCCCAGACCCTGGATTCCTACGGCAACGAGCGGCCGATGGTGGCGCGGACGCAAGATCTCTACGCACGGGTGCAGGCACTGAGAAACACCGGCGCGTCCCTGAACGCCATCAGCCGCGAGCTCGGCCTGGCGTTCCGCACCGCCCGCAAGTACGCGAGCGCCAGCAGCGTGGAGGAGCTGTTGGCACCGACCTTGGGGCGCGCCAGCCAGCTGGACGAGTTCAAGCCTCATCTCACCCGTCGGTGGAACCAGGGTTGCACCAATGCCGTCCAGCTTCACGCCGAGATCAAGGCCCAGGGTTTCACCGGCAGCCGCCGCGCCGTTCAGGGCTGGCTCAAGCCGCTGCGCGGACACCAGCACGTCCGGCAAGAACCCTGCCCGCCACCCAAGCCCCGCCGCGTCACCCGCTGGATCATGACCCACCCCGACCGGCTGCACCCCGATGACAAGGCCCGCCTGGAGCAGATCCTGGCCCGCTGTCGCGAACTCGCCGACGCCGCCGCACACGTCCGCGGCTTCGCCACGATGATGACCAACCGGGACGGCCACCTTCTCGACGATTGGATCACCGCAGCCGAAGCCGGAGAATCACCCCAGCTGGCCGCCTTCGCCACCGGACTTCGCCGCGACCATGCCGCGGTGCAGGCCGGGCTGACCTTGCCACACAGCAGCGGCGCCGTCGAAGGCATCGTGAACAAGATCAGATTCCTGAAACGGCAGATGTTCGGCCGCGCCAACTTCGACCTCCTACGGGCCCGGGTCCTCCACTACAGCTGAGTCGAACACCACGCTCAGTCTTGAGATGTGGCCAGAGCCTGCTCCCTGAGAGGGTGTTTGCAGGGGATTGTCGTTGTCTCACGTGTGCGGGGGAGGTTGTGCGGCAGGTGCCGACGCCCGGCAGGCAGTCCGCGGCGGCATACAGGAGTGCGTTGACGCTCTCCCGCATCGCATAGCGGCCCTCGCCGTAGGCGCCCCTGGCGGGCATGTTCCATGATTTTCTGGGCGGATGTCCTACGTGCGGATCGTCATCCTCACGGTGCTGACCGCGCCTGGCCTGTCTCTGCTTCTGCTGCCGGTCGATCACGTAGAACTCGCTGGGGTGCTGATCGGCATGGCATCGGGTTTCCTTCTGCGTGGGGAGCCCTCTCGGGCGGCAATGGGCACGCTGTGCGGCAGTGTCTTGGCGGTACTGATCGGGGCGGCTTCCGGCGGCGGGTCTGAGTTCGCCGACCGGATGGCGGGCTGGCCGGGCTGGCCCGCGGGTGCCGTACTCGCCTATCTGATCGCGGCCAAGGGGCTGCCCCCAAAGACGACCATGGCGAGGGGGGATGCCGTACTGCCCGCGGGTGTCGCCGCGTTGACCGCCGCCGCGCTGGGTTGCGGGCAGCTTGTCGCGGCCAAGGCCATGGGCGTGACGTTGTGGGAGGACTACCACGAATGGGACGGCCCGGGCTGGTATCGCGATCTCAGCGAGGCCATCTGGTATCCCGCGGTCGCGGTGGTGATCGCCGCGGTGGCCGCGAGCAGACTTCGCCGCGGTCGCGGTCGCTTCCTGGCTCTTCCGGTCGCCGCCTGGTTTGGCTGCGCGGTGACGGCCGGGCCGTTGCAGTACGCCCAGGCGCTCGGGGTGTCCGACAAGCCCGCGAGCGTCGCGCTTCTCGCCGGTCTCGCCGGGGGCGGCATCGGCGCCGCCGCGGCCGCCGCCGGTCTGCGGCACGCCGGGACGAGGCTCGGGCTGGTCACCTTCATCCCGGCCGTCACGGTGGGCACGGCGGCGGATGCCTGGCTGGGTGACTTCGCCATGCCGTTGGACGTGGTCGTCCCGGTGGCGCTGGTCGCCATCGTGGCCGCTAGGACAGCCCGCCGGGACAACAGTGTGGAATCCGGCGTCATCGCGGGCACGGCGGGACCGCTGCTGATCTGGTCGGTCTACCTGACGGTGGGGCCCAGGCTCTACGATCACACCTCGCAGAGCAACCCATACTGGCTGGCCTGGACGGGCGTGCCGCTGGGCCTGTTCATCGCGCTGGCGGCGGCCACCCTGGCGGTCGTCGGCGACCGAGACGGCTCTCCGGTCGAGCCGGCGCGGCCGGCAAAGTAGCCGGGAACGCCGGTTTCCATGCGGTCGCCGCACCCGAGTGGTCGCCTCTCATGGCGGTCTCAGAGGGGAGCTCTGCTAGCTTTCGCGCCGATTCATGATGAACAGTTCGGGTTCGGGTTCGGAGAGGATGTCTCGTCCGACCAGCCGTTTGAGTTTGGCGCGCATGGCTTCGGTGTGCCGTGGCTGGTCCCCGATGTCCAGGGCGCGGCACAGCTCCTTGGCGCGCAGACCACCCTCAGTGCGCGTGAGAACGGCCAGAATGTCCTGGTAGGCGGACGGGAGCGTGCCGCAGGGCCGCGGCTGGGCATCGACAGGTTCTGGTTCGGCGACCTCCTGCAGCGTCCGGCGCGTCTTGGGAGGTAACCGGCCGGTATGCCGGGTGCGGGCTGCTGGTGAGCGGCAGGATCGAATCATGAAAACGGCTGGGGTCGCGGCGATCAGCGTGGTGAGTTGGCTACTTGTCATCGCCGGCCACTACTTCCCCTGGCGGGGGTACTACGACTACGCCCCCCCTGGCCGTCTCCCTCCTCGTCGTCGCCTACGCGGCGGCGGTCATCGCGACCGTGGCCTGGGTGGTGCTGTTCTGGCGGCACCACTATCGCGCTTGGGCATGGGCCGTGGGCGGCGCGACCCTCGCCCTCGTCGTCACCATCACACAGGTTCCCTGGAACAATGTCTTCGGGCGGACCTGGTACACGGCCCATCACACGGAATTCCAGACGCTGGCCGATGCCGCCCACCAGGAACAGCTGCACCCAGACTCCGACGGCTGGGTCCGAGGACACGACTCCTCGGTCCCCAACTTCGGCCACGGGCTCCAAGACGTCCCCGTCCCCGGGGCACCTGGGCGCGTCCTCATGGCTGGGATGTCGTCGGAGGAGGTGTCGGAGAATTTGTACGTCCACGTCTACGGACGGCCGGACGCTGCCCGAATCGACCCTTGCACGATCACGACGGCCACCTTCGGCGAGCACTACCGCTGCGCCCGGCTGGGCGCCGGCTGGTGGTGGCTCCAGCGCCGGTACTGACCCACCGGCGGACGTCGCGCTGACAAGACGCTCCGATCGCGATCAGCAACGCTCCGTACGGCTGAAGCCCTCCGAGCTCACCCTGAGTCACCCGATCATCGAGAGTGGGTCAGAGCCGATAAATACAACGGGGCACCTCTCCGGATGAGGTGCCCCGCTGTGATTCGGGACTGGCGGGCGAACCGGGCCCTTGCGGGTCCGGGTCAAGGCTTCGTCCGCTGCCCGGGTCCTTCTGTCATGAGGTGCCTGCGACCACTTCCGTTTCTGTGTCGGGGACGGTGGGGGACGGCTGCGGTCGGCGCGGGTTCATGCCAAGGGCGGCGATCGCAGCGATCACCATGAACCCGCCGACCAGCAGCCAGGCGTTCACATAGGCGTTGTGGGCGTCGGTGTAGCCGGCCGGGGAGCCGAGGACGGCGACGGCGAGGCTGACACCCAGGACGGTGCCGATCTGCCGGCTCATGTTGACCACCGCACTGCCCGTGGCGTAGCGGTGGGACGGCAGGTCGACGGCGGCGGCCGAGAGGATCGTCGGCAGGGCGAGGCCGACGCCCGTGCCGCCGATGAGCCAGCCCGGCAGCAGCTCGGTCGTGTAGGCCGGTGCCGGGCCGAGGCTCATCGCGATCATGACGACGCCGAACGCGCAGAGCATGCAGCCGACGGCGGTGATCAGACCGGCGGGGACGCGCGCCGCGGCCATCTTCCCGGCCACGATCGCCATGATCGGAACCATCAGCGGGCCGGGCGCGACGGCGAGCCCGGTCTTGATGGCGGAGTAGCCCCAGACCTGCTGCATCCACAGGACGCCGAGCAGGAGGTTGGCGGCGAACGCGACGCTGAACAGCAGGACGGTCGCGTTCGACCAGGAGAAGGTGCGCACGGCGAGCAGCGAGGGCTCGATGACCGGCCGGGGGTGCCGCAGGGAGCGCACCCAGAACCAGGCGAGCGCGAGGAGGGCCCCGCCGATGACGACGGTGGTCTGGTCGCCCGGCCAGTCGTTGATCTTCACGAGGCCGAGCGCGAGGGCGGCGATCGCGATCGTGAGGACCGCGGTCCCCGGCAGGTCGGGGATGCGGGCCGTGGAGCCCTCGCGGGAGTCGGGGACGTACCGGAGCGCGAGCAGCGTCACGGCGATCCCGATCGGGATGTTGACCTCGAACACCAGCCGCCAGGAGCTGTCCACGAGGACGCCGCCGATCGCGGGGCCGGCCGCGGCGGCGAGCGCGGCGGAGGCGGACCAGATCCGCACCGCGCCGCCCCGGCGGGACGCCGGGTAGACCGACAGCAGCAGGCCGAGGCTCGTGGGGATGAGCGCGGCCGCGCCGACGGCCTGCAGGATGCGGAAGCCGACGAGCGACCACAGGTCCGGCGCCCACGCGCAGGCCTGGGAGGCGGCGGTGAAGACGACGAGCCCCAGGATGAGGACGGGCTTGCGGCCGTAGCGGTCGGCGAGGCGGCCGAGCGGGACGAGCAGGGCGGCGAAGACGATCGCGTACGAGTTGAGGACCCAGGACAGGTCGGCCATGGGATGACCGGCGAAGTCACGGCCGATCTCGTCGAACGCGACGTTGACGATGAACAGGTCGAGGCCCGCCATGAAGGAGGCCACGGAGAGCACGACGAGCACCGGCCGTGGGCGCACCTGACTTTGTTCTCCCATAGTCAGGGAGGCTAGCGAGCGGGCTGACTTTGGTCAAGCGAAGTCAGAAGGTTTATAGTGGACGCGTGACAATCGCACTTGAGGGGCACTTCGCCGACCGCGACGCCTGGTCAATGCAGAACTGCCCGGTCGCGAGGACGCTCGCCGCGCTCGGCCCGCCGTCGGCGGTGCTGGTGCTCAGCGAGGCGTACTTCGGGACCAACCGGTTCGGCGACTTCGTCCGCAACCTCGCCATGACCGAGTCCGCCGTGACCGCGCGCCTGCGCCATCTCGTCAAGGCCGGACTGCTCAGCCGCGAGCCCTACCAGGAGCCGGGGCAGCGCACGCGCTACGAGTACCACCTGACGAAGATGGGCCAGGACCTCGCGCCCACGCTCGTCGGCCTCATGGAATGGGGCGAGACGTACCTGCCCGGCGACGAGGGGCGCCAGGTCAGGCTGACCCACGCCGGCTGCGGCAAGGCGGTGACGTCGCAGGTCAGGTGCGCCGACGGCCACGACGTCGGCGTGGACGAGATCATCATGGGCCCGCCCAACCTCGACGAGCCCCAGAACGGCGGCGGCCCGGCCCGCGCCGACCAGACCGCCGACCGCCCGTCCGACGACGGCTAGGGGCGCGTTCGAGGACGCCCCCGGCCACGCACGCGAGCGCGCGCCCTGACCGGTGAGGCGATGCCGGAGGCGAGCCTCACCGGGAAGATCGCGAAGCGATTCGCGCTCGCACAGGCCAGGTCACGGAGCGAGCCGCCAGGCGAGCGCAGTGGGCCTGGACTGCAACAAACACAGCGGCTAACCCTCTGGGGTGCGGGCCGGGGTTCTCCAGGCGCGGGGGCTCGTGGACGACGGGCCGCTGGCGAGCCGGAGCGCGTGCTCGACCAGCGAGACGAGCACCTGCTTGGCCGACACCGTCCGGCGCGCGTCGCACAGCAGGACGGGGACGTGCGGGTCGATGTCCAGCGCCATCCGGATCTCGGGCGGGTCGTAGCGGTCGGCGTCGTCGAAACAGTTGACGGCGACGACGAACGGCGTGCCCTTCTGCTCGAAGTAGTCGATCGAGGCGAAGCTCGCCATCAGCCGCCGCGTGTCGGCCAGCACGACCGCGCCGAGCGCGCCGCGCGACAACTCGTTCCACATGAACCAGAACCGCTCCTGGCCGGGCGTCCCGAACAGGTAGATCGCGACGCCGTCGCGCAGCGTGATCCGGCCGAAGTCCATGGCGACGGTCGTGGTGGTCTTGTCGCCGACGCCGTCGAGGTCGTCGACGCCGACGCTCGCCTCGGTCAGCGCCTCCTCGGTGCGCAGCGGCCGGATCTCGCTGACCGCGCCGACCATCGTCGTCTTCCCGACCCCGAATCCGCCGGCGACAAGGATCTTCAACGCGACCCGCGGACCATCGGCCCGCTCGTCGTGGTCGTCGTTCACGTCGGCGTCCGGCGGGGGGTCAGAGCGCGCGGAGTTCATCGAGCACCCTCCTGAGCAGGTTCTGGTCGGTGTGCGGCTGGACGTAGGGCTGGCCGGCCGGCGTGGACCACCGCTGGACGTCCACGAGGCCGGAGTCGAGCAGGTCGCCGACCAGGACCCGAATCACGCCGAGCGGCAGGTCCAGGTCCGAGGCGAGGTCGGCGAGGGCGTGCGGGCGGCGGCACAGCGCCAGCAGGCGGCGCTGCTGGCGCGACAGCCGGCCCGGTTCGGCGGGCCGCCTGCCGGTCGCGACGAGGATCGACACGATGTCGAGGGGCTCGCCGCTCGGCTGGGTGCGGCCGCGCGTCACCGCGTAGGGGCGGACGATGGGGCCGGCCGCGGCGTCCAGCCATCGTTCCCGGCCGGGGCCCCGGGGGGCGCCCGGCGTTTCGCTCGGATCCATCGCCGGTCACCGGGGTCCGGCGCCGGGACCCTGCCGCAGGCCCGTCGACAGCTGCCTGCCGACCCGCTTGACCAGCATCGTCATCTCGTAGGCGACGAGGCCCGCGTTGGCGCCGACCTCGCTGAGCAGTGCCAGGCAGCTGTTGGCCCCGGCGGGCACGACGAAGAACAGGCCGTCCTCCATCTCGATGAGCGTCTGCCGGATCTCGCCGGACTCCAGCTGCGGCTTGGCCCCGATCGCAAGGCTGTGGAACCCGGCGGCGAGGGCCGCCAGGTACTCGGCGTCCTCGCGGCCGACGCCCCGGGACATGCCCATGACGAGCCCGTCCCGCGACAGGACGACGACCTTGCGGATCTGCGGAACCCGGTCGACGAGATCGTCGAGGAGAAAGTTCAGCTCGGCCCCGACTCCCTGCTGGGTCATGATCTTCCCTCCATGCCGTCCGCCGGTCCCTCGTCCTCGTCCCTGCCGCGGAGCCATCCCGCCTGCAGGGAGGCGAACAGGTCCCTGGACGCCTCGGCCGAACGGTTCTCCCAGGCGGCGACCGCGTCGTCCTGGGCCGCCGCGGGTGCGGCGAACGGGTTCTCGTCGCGCAACTGTGGCGCGAGGTTGCCGCCGCGCACGCGGCGCGGCAGCGGGGCGCGCCCGCCCTGGCCCGCCTGCGCCTCACCGAAGGACGCGGGCGCCCCGTAGCCGGTGCCGCCCTGGGGGCCCTGGCCGTACTGCTGGGGCCCCGGCGCCTGGAACGGGCGCGTCGCGCCGAAGGCGGTGCCGCTCTCCTGGTACGGCCCTTCCTGGTACGGCGCTTCCTGATAGGACGGGGGCCCGTACGCGGACGACGGCGGGGTCCCGTACGACGGCGGGGTCTCGGACCCGTCGTACGACGGCTGATCCGTGGTGGACGCCGGTGCATTGAACCCCACCGTCGCGTCATGGCCCGGCTGGTCCTCGGGGGACGCCGGAGTCTCGGGCGGCACGGCGCCGTTCTGCACCACGTCGTGCGCGGTGTCATAGGCCGGCGCGGACGTGTCCCACGCCGGCGCCGACGACTCGTACGCCGATGTCGCCGTGTCGTAGGGCGTCGGTGCGTTGAGCATCGCCGTCGACGACGGCGCGGACGGCGTCGGCCACGCCCTCGCCGACCCGTTGGCGGACGCGGCGCCGTTCTCCTGGACGGGCCTGCCCGCGACCGGGACGTCGCCGCCGGTCCCGTCCTCGTCCTCGGGCTGCTCCACGTCCACGATGAGCCGGCGCGGGATCAGCACGACGGCGCTGACGCCCCCGTACAGCGACGGCTGGAGCGCGACCCTGATGCCGTGCCGGCCGGCGAGCCGGGACACGACGAACAGGCCGAGCCGGTCGGTGACGGCCAGGTCGAACTCGGGCGGGCGCGACAGCCGCAGGTTGAGCGCGTCCAGTTCGGCCTGGTCGAGCCCGATGCCGCGGTCGATGATGTCGACGGCGAACCCGTTGGCGCCCATCTCGCCGCGGACCAGCACCTCGGTGGGCGCGGGCGAGAACACGGTCGCGTTCTCGATCAGCTCGGCGAGCAGGTGGATGATGTCCGCGACGGCCTCGCCGATCACGGCGGCCTGCCCGGAGACCACGACGACCTCGACCCGCGTGTAGTCCTCGACCTCGGCGATCGCGGCGCGCAGCACGTCCTCGACGTGCACGGGACGGCTCCAGCCGCGGCCGGGGGACGTCCCGGACAGAATGACCAGGCCCTCCGCGTGCCGGCGCATGCGGGTGGTGAGGTGGTCGAGGCGGAACAGGTCCTCCAGGGCCTTCGGATCGGACGCGCCGCGCTCCATCTCGTCCAGCATGCGGAGCTGGCGGTGCAGCAGCGACTGGCTGCGCCAGGCGACGTTGAGGAACACGCGGCTGATGCCCTGCCGCAGGTATGCCTCCCGGACGGCGGTGTCGATCGCGGTGTGCTGCACCTTGGTGAACGCGTCGCCGACCCGCGCGACCTCCCGGCTCTTTCCGATGACGAGCGGCGGCGCCTCCGCCTCCACGTCCACCTCCTCGCCGCGTCTCAGCCGGGCCACGACGCCCGGCAGCCGGTCCTCGGCGAGGTTCAGCGCCGCGCGCTGCAGCCCGCGCAGCTCGCGCGACAGGCTGCGCGCCGCCAGCAGCGACAGGATGATCGACGCGACCACCGCGAACAGCCCGAACCCGCCCGCGAGGACCAGCCGCATGATGATCTGCTCGCCGATCGGCTCGGCCAGCTCGTTGAGCGCCAGGCTCGCCTGGGCGATCTTCTGCCCCCATGCCTGCGACAGCAGCTGCGTGGTGGCCTGCCACTGCGCGGCCTCGGGCGGCAGCCGGTTGTCCTCGGCCTTGACGATCGCCGTCTCGGCCGCGCGGAACCGCTTGAACTCCTCGGTTCCGGCGAGTTGCTGGAGCGGGCCGCGGATCTCGTCGTTCAGGTCGGCGAGGCCCGCCTCGAACTGCCGCCGTCCCTCGGCCGCCCACTGGACGAACGCGGTGTGCTCGGCCTGGGTGAGCCGCCCGTTGCGCGCCATCGCCGCGGTGACCAGCGAGTCCTCGCGCAGCATGGTGGCGTGGGCGTTGCCGATGCTGATCAGCGCGCGGCCCTGCGTGAGGATGGCCACGTCGTTGACCGTGACCAGGCCGTTGAAGACCTTGATGACCTCGTCGAGGACGGCGCTGTAGGAGTTGATGACCTCCAGCGCCTCGACGCCGCCGGCGTCGACGTCGGCGCGCAGCCGGGGCAGGGTGTCCAGCGCCTTGATCGCGACGGTGAGCCGCCGCTTGGTCTCGGGCTCGGCGGCGTCCCGCGCGTCGGGCGACAGCGCGGACTGGCGGAAGCCCGCCTCCAGGGCGCTCACCCGGCGGCGCTGCTCGCCGAGTTTCTGCTCCGCCCCGGCGTTGCCGGTGCTGAGCACGACGACGCTGAGCGAGCGTTCCGCCTGGAGCTGGCTCACCAGCGTGAGGCCCGGAACCCCCATCTTCTCGTACGTCGTGGAGAAGTCGTACTTGTCGTAGGCGTCGCCGAGCGTGATGTTCGCGGCGAACGCCCACAGGGCGATCAGGGACACCAGCGGAACCAGCAGCAGGGCCGTGATGCGCAGGCGGATGGGACGTCTCCGCCCGCGCCTGCGGGCGGACGCGACGTCCGGGGGTTTGCTTCTCGGGGCGGCCGCGTTGGGGTCCGCCGGCCGGCCTTCGGCGACCATTCAGATCACAACCTCATGCGGGGGGAACGGGCCGCGGGTTCAAGGCCCGTGTCAGCGGTCTTCGTCTTGGTCCTGCGCTCGTAGGCGCGCTCGTGCCCGTGCCGGTCTCCCGGCCGGTGCTCCGGTGCTCGGTCTCGTACCGCCGTGCGGGCGCGGTTCAGGACCGCGCGTCGTCCAGGGCCGCGCGTGCCACCAGCCCGCGGAGCCGGCTGGTGATCATGGAGACGGCCTGCGCGTGCCCGCGCGCGGCCTTCTCCCGCGTGGTGTACTGCCCGATGTCGGCGTGCATCGTGGTGTCGGACACGATCGTCTGCCACAGCAGCGGCCGCCCGTTCGCCGCGAACCCGAGGTCGATCACGGTGAACCAGGTCGAGACGACCACCACGACGCCGCCGACGCGGATGACGTCCTGCGCGAGCAGGCGTCCCCGCACGTCCAGCAGCAGCCGCTGGGCCTCCTCTGCGGTGGCGCGCATCCCGTCCGACCGGTAGTAGTCAGCGGACATGGCGCGCCCTCCCATCGCCGAACCGGGGATCTGCGAAGGGAAGGGCTCAGTGCCGGGAGTGTTCGTCCCGTGGCCAGGCCCGTATCTCGCACCAGACCGACTTGCCGGACGGGGTGTGGTCGGTTCCGTGCCGTTCGGCCATCACCGCGACCAGGAACCAGCCCCGTCCCGTCTCCTCCATGAGGTCGACCGGGCGCGGCCGCGGGACGGCGGCGCTCTGGTCGTCGACCTCGATGCGGAGCCGGGTGCCGGCGCGCAGCAGCTTCAGGCAGAGCGCCGAGCCGGGGATGGTCGCGTGCCTGACGGCGTTGGTGACCAGCTCCGAGACCAGGACCTCCACGTCGTCGCCGACGTGGCCGATGCCGGAGGACGTGCTGACGGACCGGCTGAAGCGCCGTGCCCGGGGCACCGATTCCCGTTCGGCGGGCAGGGTCAGCTCGCCGAGCAGGGTCGCGGCGGGCTCGTCGAGCCCCCGCAGGTCGTGTGCCGAGTGGGTGCCGTTGGGTGGGGTCGGGGCCAGGGTGCTAGGGAGTTCGATGGTGTGGTGTTCGCCCGACATGATGGACGCCTCCTTGACTAAGGCGTGTTGCCCCGTTCCAGTCCGGCCGGGGTGCCGGGCTGAGAAGGGCGCGGGGGGTTGATACCTGTGCCGCCGCCGTTCGGGCATGCGGTGGCACTGTGTTCGAGGGAACACGGGCCGCCCGTGCGTGACGCACTCCGGTCATGACGGCTCGCCTCCCTCGGCATGGGTGCCCGTCCGGGCTCGCAGGAGCCGGGCGGTGCTGGTGAACCACTCGTAGTTCTCCTGCTCGAAACGCAGGCCGCGCAGGCAGGTCAGGTAGGGGCCCACGGGGCTCCCGGTCTTGAGGAACGTCTCCTCGTCCATGTCGCCGCGCAGGTGCTTCAGGGTGTGCTCGAAGACCTCGACCTTGGCGGCGGACGCCACGGCCCGGTCCTCCAGCTGCGCGATGACGGGGCCGGCGGAGATGTGGTCCACCGCCTGGACCATGACGAGCAGGTTCTCGCGGATGATTCCTGCTTTGGCGGGGGTCGTCGCGAACCGTTCGAGCTCGTCGACGCCGGCCGGGGTGACGGTGTACACGCGCTTGTTCGGACGGTCGTGCTGGATGATCTGCCGCCCGCTGATGAGGCCTTCCGTCTCCAACCTCGACAGCTCCGAGTAGAGCTGCTGCGGTACGGCATGCCAGAAGTTGGAGACCGACAAATCGAAGATCTTCGCCAGCTGGTAGCCGCTGTACTCGCCATCGAGCAGCGCCGCCAGCACCGCGTGACGTAGCGCCATCGGCCTTCTCTCCCCGCCTTGACTCAGGGTTGTGGCGACGGTAGCAGACAACGACATGATTAGTCATGCTTTTGACTAGGTTTGTTGGGGCGATTTTTCCGGTTCACCGGAACTCCCAGAACCCGGGGGCCGCCTCGCCGGTCAGGCGGGCGTCCGCCGCGGCTCGGCGACGTCCGGTTCGAGATCGCCGACCAGCTCGGTGATCTCTCCGGCGAGGTACGCCTCGCGGGTCAGGCGGCGCTGCATCTTCCCGCTGGTCGTCCGCCGCACCGTGCCCCGCCCGGTCAGGACGACGCTGAGGGCGGGCAGCTCGAACGCGCGGGCCACGTGCGTCTTGATGAGGGACGCCAGCTCGTCCAGGTGTGTGCCCGCGGCCGCCCTGGTGCTGATCTCCTGGACGATCACGACCTGCTCCCTGCCGTCGTCGAGCACGTCCCCGCGGACGGCGTCCCCGGCGAAGGCCGTGTCCATGACGAACGCGGCGCCGGCGAGGGTGGCCGGGTGCGCCTCGCGGGCGGCCTCCTCGATGTCGTGGGCGTGGATGTTGCGCCCGTTGACGATGATGAGGTCCTTGATCCGCCCGGTGACGTACAGCTCGCCGTCGGCGATGAAGCCGAGATCGCCCGTACGGAGGTAGGGGCCGTCCCCGTCCACGGTACGGGCCTCGAAGCTCTCACGCGTCTCCTCAGGGCTTCGCCAGTAGCCGTGGGCGACACTCCCCCCACTGACCCAGATCTCGCCCACGCGACCCTCTGGCAGCCGCGCACGGGTCTCCGGGGAGACGATGCGGACGTCCAGCGAGACGGGCCGTCCGCTGCTCACCAGCCGACGCACCTCGCCGCCGCCGCCCGCCCGCGCGTCGCGCGGGACGGCCGTGTCGCGGGTGAGGGCCTCGCCGTCGAAGTCACGGACGACGGGACCGCCGCCGAGGGGCGCGGCGGTGATGAGGAGGGTCGTCTCGGCCATGCCGTAGCAGGGCATCCACATCTCGGGCCGGAACCCGACCGGGGCGAAACGCTCGGCCATCTTCTCCAGCGTCGCCGCGCGGACGGGCTCGGCGCCGTTCTTGGCCACGCGCAGCGACGACAGGTCCAGGCCGTCCATCTGGCGGTCGGTGATGCGGCGCAGCGCCAGTTCGTACCCGAAGTTCGGCGCCACGGTGATCGTGCCCCCGTAGCCGGAGATCAGCTCCAGCCACAGCACGGGACGTTTGATGAACGTGATCGGCGAGGTGAACACATAGCGGCAGCCCAGATAGAGCGGCTGGAGGAACTGACCGATCAACCCCATGTCGTGATAGTGCGGCACCCAGCCGACGCCCACCGTGTCGGGTGAACCCTCTATGCGCCGCCTGATCTCCTCGCCGTTGCTCAGCAGGTTCCCGTGGGTGACCATCACGCCCTTCGGCTCGCTGGTGGAGCCCGAGGTGTACTGGAGGAAGGCCAGGGTGCCGGGACCGAACTCCGGGAACGTCCAGTCACCGGGGTCGACGCCCGTGCCGCTCTCTGTGTCGAGGCAGTGGACGCGTCCCTTCAGGCCGGTGTCGTCCAGCCATCGGTCAAGCATGTCCCGGTGAGCGGTGTCGGTGAGGATCAGCGCGATGTCGGCGTCGTCGATGATGCGGCGGGTGCGCCCGAACCGCCCCGCGTCCAGGTCGGGCATGGGCGCGGGGACGGCGACGACACGCGCGTACAGGCAGCCCAGGAACGCCGTCAGGAACTCCAGGCCCTCCGGATACAGCAGCAGGACGGCCCTGTCGCGCAGGCCGCGCGCCTCCAGGCGGCAGGCCAGCGCGCGGGCTTCGCGGTCGAGTTCGGCGAAACCGAGGACGTTCTCCTTATACCTAGGGCCCGTTCCGGGGGGCGTGGGGGGGCGTCGTCCCCCCACAAGAGACTGGCCCCGTTCCTCACTGATGAACGTGAACGACCGGTCGTCGCCCTGCTTCTGGATGTTCTCCCGGACGAGCGACACGAAATCCCTGTGTGCGTGCATCGGCCATCACTCGTCTTCTGCAAGGGACAGCAAGGAGAACCAGCGCCGCTCGTCGAAGCTGCGGAACATCGCGTCCTCCAGCGAGGGGAGGAACTCCTCCGACAGGACGGTGTCGGGCTGCGCACGCTGGAGCAGGCGTTGCAGGCACAGCACCAGCCACTGCCCGTCGGCGAAGGAGCCGCCGAACTCGTGCCGGTTGTGGATCCACGTCAGGACGCACGAGATCATCGCGTGCAGCTCGCAGTACCGCTTCGCGCGTGCCAGCGCCGCCACCGACCCCGTGTCGCCCTCGCTCGCGCGTATCCCTTCGTCCACCTTGGCGCGCAGGCCCCCGATGCTGGACATCAGGTCCTTCAGCTCCGCCGCGACCCCGGGCGCCGCGTGCGCGTTCGCCGCCTCCAGCAATTCCTCGGAGATCTCCTCGAAGCGCTGCCCGACCTCGTCGCGGCCCTCGTTGGTGAGCTGCAGCATCCGGCCGTCGGGCTCCCACGCCGGCGTCGCCCGCGTCCAGGAGAACAGGTCGGCGAGCAGCTCCCGCTCGCCTCCCGTCTCCTCCGGCGGCTCGATCAGGTACGGGAGCTGCCCCGCGACGTTGGCGAGGTTGACGTGCGTGGTGCCCTCGAAGATGCTCGCGATCGCGTGGTCGCGCTGGAGCTTCTGGAACACCCCGTGCGCCACGCCCTCGCGCAGGTAGCCGCGCGCCGCGAGGACGGTCCCGATGCTGGCCACGACCTCCTCCCCGAGGACGGGGACGAAGTACTTCACGATCGACGACCAGAGGCTCAGGCGTCCGGGCGCCACCGTCAGGCAGCGCGCCACCGGGATCGCGACGCACTCGGCGATCAGCAGGTCCAGATGCGTCTTGACGAGATGGTCCCGGATGACCGGGATCTTGTAGATGTCCGTCCCGTACAGGGTGCGCTGCCGCGAGTACTCCATCCCGATGCGGACCACCGCGTCCATCGTGCCGACCGACAGCGCCGCGATCGCCGTCCGGGTGATCTGCAGCGTCTTCAGCGTCTGCACGAGCCCGGAACCGCGCCGCCCGATCACCCGGTCGGCCGGGATCCGCGCGCCGACGAACGCCACGCCGCTCAGGTCGTGGCCGCGCAGGCCGACCGTCCGCACCGGCGGCAGCGCCGCCCACATGTCCGGTTCGAGTTCCTGCTTGTCGACGAGGATGAGCGAGAAATCCCTGGTACCGGTCTTGGCGTAGGTGGTGACGAACCGTCCGCGGGTGGCGTTGCCCACGGGCCATTTCGTCCCGGTCAGCAGCAGCTCGTCCCCCTGGATGTCGGCCTCCGACTCCGACGCCATCACGTCGCTGCCGTGGTCGGCCTCCGAGACGCCGAAACAGGCCAGGTCGCCGTTCAGCACCCCGTCCGCCACGGTCTTGCGCTGCCACGCGTTCCCCCACAGCCACACCGGGTTCACGGCCAGCAGGCCCGACCCGTACATCACCGCGACGGTGACGCTGCGGCGGGAGATGCCGCGGGTGACGAAGAACAGGTCCTCAAGCGTCGTCAGCCGCCCGCCGAGCCCGCTCGGCACCAGGTACTTCGGAAACCCCCAGGCCCGGACGGCGTCGACCGCGCCCGACGGCAGCTCGTCCCGCTCCTCGGCCTCGACGATCGCCTTGTAGGAGAACGGCCCGGCCTCCTCGTCCATCGGATCGCCGAGATACACGTCCAGATCCGCGGCGACCCGGTGCGCCGCCGACAGCTCCATCCGCCCGGCCCGCACACCCCCCGCC
>NZ_SMKH01000599.1 GCF_004348515.1 Actinomadura sp. KC345
TGGCTCGTTCGCCTGGTCCGCGGAGCTTGGCGTGGGAGCGGTTGGCGTCCTTGAGCGGCTCGGGCTTGTCCTTGCCCTTGTAGGGCGTCGTGACGTGCGGGTCGGCGCCGACGTAGCCCTTGTCGGCCAAGACCAGGATCCCGGCGGCGGCCAGTGCGCGGACCAGGCCCCAGATCCTGGCGGCCTTGAGGTCGTGGACCGAGCCGGGCAGCGACCCCGACACCCACAGGATGGTTCCCGTCCGGTGTGGCAATGACCTGCAGGTTCATGCCGTGTTTCTTGTGTTTGCCCGAATAGAACGGCCGGTCGGCCTTCACTCGGTCGATGGGGATGAGCGTGCCGTCCAGCACCAGGTAGAGCAGGC
>NZ_SMKH01000600.1 GCF_004348515.1 Actinomadura sp. KC345
TGCTCACGCAGTTCAAAGACCATCCGGATCGCGCGTTCACGCAGCTCAGGGGAGTACTTCCTCGGGGGTGCCA
This sequence comes from Actinomadura sp. KC345, assembly GCF_004348515.1. Taxonomy (GTDB): domain Bacteria; phylum Actinomycetota; class Actinomycetes; order Streptosporangiales; family Streptosporangiaceae; genus Spirillospora. The sequence goes on from NZ_SMKH01000600.1 coordinate 74, forward strand.
TAGCCCCTCACCCTTCCAGGTATCAGGGCCTCCACCCAACCCGGGGCGCTCCACCTCACCATCCTCCAGCTCGAAGACGCCCTTGCGAACGGTCGTCTCGCTGACCCCTGCCGCTCGCGCGACAGCCCGGACGCCGCCATGCCTCAACAACCGGGCCTCCCCTCTCTGTCAGACTGCTGTGACACAAGGCACGAATGAGTCCTTCTGATATCAAGCAGGGCGGGACAGGACGAAGAGCGCAGTGACGATGACTCTCGCCGACCAGGCCGCCGTGACGACACGGC
>NZ_SMKH01000076.1 GCF_004348515.1 Actinomadura sp. KC345
GTCGGGCCCAACGGCTGACTCGCCGCCGAAAACGAAGCGTCGGTTGGGTCGCGGAGCGACCCAACCGACCTCACGAAAGATCGAGGCTAACTCACACGACGTGCCGACGAGCAGAGGGATGACCGCCGCGATCGTCTTCGTCTGATCCCTCATGCGGGTGCAGCGAGGGGGCGTCACATGGGACGCGCCACGCCCAACCGGTGGATTACCTCTGGTTGCCGGGTGTCATCATCCGGCCACGGTTAAAGGACGAAGATTGAGCCGACACTCGACTCCCACCGCTCTTCCGCCAACATGCCGCACCCGTTTCCGCAGCGGCCAGGCCGACGCCGGCCGCCGCAGTGTCGGTGACGCCGCGTCGCCAGACCGACACTGGAACCGGTGACAGCCGAGACCGCGCCCCGGCCACGCGCACACGACCCCACCTCAGCAGGCGTCCGTCCACGCCCAAGTCGCATCCCTATCCGGTTCGACGAGCCATCCACCGGTGAACCCTGAAATACGTGACTGAACGCACGGGGCAACTACGCGAGTTCTGGACGAGTTTCTGAGCGGCCCAGGAAAAACGAGAAGTGGGACGATCTGAAAGATCGTCCCAAGGATTCCCGCAGGAGAAACCCTGCCTCCTATGTCAGACCCCAAAGGGAGCCTGGGCTGGCAATTCTGTCGGGGTGGCGGGATTTGAACCCACGGCCTCTTTGTCCCGAAGGACGTATTGTACGTTTTCTGCGGCTCGCAGAAAACGCTGGATTTCGATAAAATCCCAGGTAGATGGCCTGTTCGGCTGCCAGCGCGTGATCTTCAGGGTCACGCCATCACTCGCAGTCCGGGGTCAAACGAGGGTCAGATGATCAAGCCTGGGGGCGGGAAATCCATGGGGCAGACACGCAAGAGAGTGGGTAAGGACGGCAAGCCTCGCTACACGGCCTACTACGACGACACTCGCAGCCAGCGAAGGTCTGCCGGAACCTTTGCGAGCAAGAAAGAAGCGGACAAAGCATGGCAGCGCGCCGAAGTGAAGGTCTCGGAAGGTAGAACCGGAGAACCTGCCCGCGGAAGGCAGCGATTCAGAGACTACGTCGAAAACACCTGGCTCCCGAACCACGAGATGGAGGCCAGCACCCGGGAGGGCTACACCTACGCCATCTACAAGCACCTCATGCCGGAGTTCGGCGGCATGCGGATGGTCGACATCCTCCCCGAGCACGTCCGAGCCTGGATCGCCAAGCTCAAGAACCAGGGCATGAAACCCGTGACCATCCAGTGCAACAAGATCATCCTCAGTGCCATCTTCACCACGGCACTGGACGACCAGGTCACCTACCTACACCCATGTCGCGGGGTGAAGTCTCCGCCCATCGCGCGCAAGCCTCTCCAGATCGTCACGCCTGAGCAGTTCGACGACGTCTACAACGCCCTCCCCGAGGGCACCTTCCGCCTCCTCGCCGAAACCGAGATCGAGAGCGGCCTCCGCTGGGGCGAACTCAGCGAACTGCGTCCCAAGGACCTCAACCTCAAGACGCGCATCCTCACGGTCAGCCGCACGGTCGTGGAGCTGAACCCAAAGTTCCACCCGGAAGGCGGCCACTTCCTGGTCAAGGACTACCCGAAGGACAAGGAGTACCGCCGCTTCAAGCTCAGCGCCCAGATGACCGAGAAGCTCGAAGAGCACATCAGGGCCGCGCGCCTCACCCGAGACGACCTCTTCTTCCACATGCCGCCCCAAGACAAGCCCCGAGCCCGAATCACCGAGATCCCAGACCCGGAGACACTCGGCCGAACCGAACCCAACGAGAAAGGCCGCACCTACAACCACGGCACTCTCAGCGGCTACACCGCCGGGCGCTGCCGCTGCGACTACTGCCGAGGCGCCTTCTCCCTCTACCGAGCCGCCCGCCGCGCCAACGGCAAGGACAACCCGCGCCCTCTCCGCACGCGCATGACGGACGGCCACATCCCCAACGACTGGTTCCGCCGCAACATCTGGAACCCAGCCATCGCCGCCGCAGGCCTCGACTTCAGGCCCACCATGCGAGACCTACGCCACGCCCACGCCTCCTGGCTCCTCAACGGCGGCGCCGACCTCCAGATAGTCAAAGAACGCCTCGGCCACGCCTCCATCGCCACCACAGAGCGCTACCTACACACCCTCCCCGACGCCGACGAGACGGCCCTAGAGGCCCTAGCCAGAACCCGCAGTCGCTCAAACGCACGATAGAGGGAGCCTGGCGGAGGGGCCCGCCATACCGGCCCTCCCTCGGGTCAAACGCTCCCGATGGTTGGCGATTACGGGTCTGCGCTGGCTGCGCCCTCGCTGCGGGACCGCCGAGGTCGAAGCCGACGGTCACAACGATTCGGGAGATGAGGTCTCCGGTAGCGGAGCCGACGACATCATGGCACCTTGACACTACGTCGAATGGAATGCGTGCTGATCTGGGAGTGCCGTCACGTTTGGGGGCGGGGCATCGTGCCGAGTGAGCGCGGACGGGCCGACTGGGCTCGTCTCGGGAAGTTCTTGACCGCTCGCCCAGAGAACGAGGATGCTGTCGGCCTGTCATGGGACGAGCTGTCGCAGATCGTGGGAGGCACCCCTGACTCGGCGGCACAGCATTATCCGCAGTGGTGGCATGGCGATCGGTCACACGTCCGCGTCTGGCGGGCCGCAGGTTACACGGCGACTCAGATCCAGCCCGGACGGTCGGTGACCTTTCGGCGAACGGGAACCAGCGACTCGACGAATCGTAACGCCGATCGACGGCGGGAGAACGCCTTGTCACCGGATGACGGCGTGCAAATGCTGCAGAGGTTCATCGGCAGCGAGACTCTTCTGCTGATTCCCTGCTCGAAGACGAAGAGAACTGGCGGAGACTCAGAGAACTGGGAATCGGTACCGTGGCCTTCCGCGCTTCTCGCGGCACGGCGGCAGAATCGTGCAGTAGCGAACGTGGATGAACGACGTTTGATGCCTGCCTGGCGTCGCTACGATGGCGGCTTCTATGCAACCGCTGGAGACGGGCTGCGAGAAGCTGTGGCTCGGGAAGCACCCCTGCTCATTCTCAGCGGTGGGTACGGGCTGTTGCGCCCGGAGGAACCGATCGGGGATTACAACAAGATCATGCGCTTGTCGGACTGGCCGGCTGGCCTTCTCGAAGATCTGCTGATCGGCGAAGCCATACGTCGCAACGTATCGTCGATCGTAGCTTTCGCAGCTAGTAGCTCTGACTACGCGAAGCTCGTACGGCGCACGTCCTGGGAACAAGCCGGGGTCAACGCGTTCCTGGTGACCATCGAGGGCGCGGGGAAGGGAGCCTCGGGTAAGGTGCCGCGTCGGCTTGGAAAGGCCTTTACCTGCTTTTGGCAGGGGCATCCCGCCGATAGGTATCCGGAAGGCACGACGGTGGAGCGTCTGGGGTGAGCGTCATGCGAGAAGATCGTCGACTGGCTATTGACCGGTTCTACGCCATACTTGATGAGTTGGCCGAACGGCTCGGCGGACCGAGGCTGCTTAAGGATTGCACCCGGGCCGACGGGTGGCCGCAGTACGGTGTGGAGTTCTTCCTCGAAGACGGCCAGGTTCGATCAGGGGAGAATCGACTTCGAGTTGTGCGCGTGGGCAGCCACGCGTTGAGGGCCACATCGCGGGCAACCTTCTGGACCAGGCTCGCCCAACACCGAGGTCCAGTGAGCGGCAGCAAAGCAGGTGTGGGCAACCATCGCGGCTCAATATTTCGGCAGCACGTCGGCAGCGCGCTGCTGCAGACCGGCCAATGGCCGGCAGAGGTGCAGATGTCCTGGGGCCAGAGGAAGGTGAGCCCTGCGCAGCGGGAAGCCGAGTATCTGCTTGAGCGAGCTGTAAGCGACCGCATCGGCGCTATGCCGCTACTTTGGCTCGAAGTGCCCGATCGCGAACAACGCATATCCATACGAGCCAACTCGATCGCCCTCCTCTCCCGCTGCACTGGCGGAACCCACCCGATCAGCCCCGGCTGGCTCGGCCTGGACGCAGGAAACGAAAATGTTCGCAGATCCGGCTTGTGGAATAGCGAGCATGTGGACGACCCCTACGACCCCGCTTTCCTGGATGTCATGGAGGCTCACTTGAAGATGGGTCTGTGAGCGCGGTGCCGACTCCGATGCTCAGAAACACCTATGAGCCGGTGGCGGAGGCGGGGTATCGGGCGCCTGGCCCACGCGAGTGAAGAGCCCACGACCGGGCTGTTGTGGACAGCCAGGCATCCGAGCCGACCGGTGCCACCCCATTGATCGCTGGCTCGTACGAACGAAGTCTCACATCGTCCGTGTGGCCTCACTACGCTGACCAGAGTGACAAGCCTGAGCGATGCCGAACTGGACGCCCTGGTGGAGCAGGCCATCGTCGACGCCTACGACGAGCGTGAGCAACACGCCGCGTTCCATGCCCTATTGGAAGAGCACTTGATCATGCCCTTCCAGACCAGTGTCCTCGGGGTCCAGGTGACCGTCACGAAGATTGATACTTCTCCCGGTGGCGAGATCGTTGGGATTTGCACCCGCGGCAAGCATCGGCAGGCCATCGGGATCCTGAGTCTGCCGCTTCCAACGCCACGTCCGGTAGGCGCCGAATGGATCGACGCCTACCGACACTGGGCCTGCTGACGACGAGCGAAGATGAGCGAATACCAGTACTACGAGTTCCTGGCCGTCGACCAGCCCCTGGACGAGCGGCAGCAGGCCGAAGTCCGCGCACTGTCATCGCGGGCACGGATCACCGCCACCAGTTTCACCAACGAATACCACTGGGGTGATTTCCGGGGTAGTCCGCGGACGATGATGCGGCGCTACTACGACGCCCACCTGTACGTCACCAACTGGGGGACCCACCAGGTGATGCTTCGCCTTCCCCGCACGCTGCTCCCCCTCAAGGTCGCTGAGCGGTACTGCATCGATCCCTACGTCACCGCAGAGGTTTCCGGCAAGCACCTCATCCTCGACCTGACCAGCCAGGACGAGGGCGGAGACTGGATCGAGGGCGCCGACGACTCCCTGTCGGCGATCATCGGAGTCCGCACCGAACTCGCCGCCGGGGACCTGCGCCCGCTCTACCTCGCCTGGCTCGCGGCCTACGGAACCTGGGAACGCGACGAGGACGCCTTCGACCAGGACGAGGACGACGAACTCGAACCACCGGTACCCGCAGGGCTGCGTTCCCTCACCGCCCCTCAGCGCGCTCTCGCCGATTTCCTCCGCCTCGACTCCGACCTGCTCTACGTCGCCGCCCAGACGAGTCCGCCCCTGGCCGAGGCCAAGGACGACCCCGGCCGGCTCGCCAAGTGGATCGAAGAACTGCCCATGAAGGAGGGGCGGGCTCTCCTCCTCCGAGTCGCGCAGGGCCAGGGGCCCCAGGTCCAGATGGAGCTGCTCCGCCGTTTCCGCGGCGAACCCGACGCCGAGAGGGACGACCGTCCCCGGCGCACTGTGGCCGAGCTGCTGGACACCGCCGCCGAACTCCGCCACGAGCGTGAACGCAAAGCTGAGGCGGCACGCGCGGAGCAGGAGGCCCGCCGCGAGCAACAGCGTGCGGCGGCCCGCGAGAGGAGACTCGACGCTATCGCCCGCGACCCGGAAGTCACCTGGGCGCGGGTCGACGAATTGATCGATGCCCGCAAACCGTCCGACTACGACGTGGCCGTCGAACTCCTGAAGGACCTGCAGGTCATCGCCGACCGGGCCGGCCTCCTCCGGGAGTTCGCCGCACGGTTCACTCACCTGCGCCGAAAGCATCACCGCAAACCGAGCCTTATCGACCGCTTCGACCGTGCCGCCCTGCCAGCGGCACGGTCATGACCACCACGCCGCCGTCGTGAACACCCTCGCATCGCTCCCTGGACGGGCTAACCTCCCAGCGTGACCACCGCATCGGGGCTCGACATTCGGCAATTGCATGCCGACGCCGACCGCGACGGCATCACCAAACTCGTGGTCGGCGCCATCGTCCATACCGATGGCCAGGTGCTCATACTGCGCCGCTCAGTTGAGGACACGTTCATGGCCGGCATCGAAGAACTCCCCTCAGGCGGCGTCGAGCCCGGCGAGAGTCTGTACACCGCACTGGAACGCGAACTCGGCGAGGAAATCGGCTGGGCCGGACCACTCATCCTCGATCCTGGGTTCGTCGCCCGCTTTGACTACATCTCCGGCTCTGGCCGCAGAGCCCGTCAATACACGTTCGGCGCACCTCACCAAGGTCAGCCCATCGTCCTGAGCATCGAGCACACCGCCTACCGATGGCTCCACTCCACCGACCTGGCCGACTCCGACGTCACTGTCGAGACCGCTCGAGTAATTCGAGAGTGGATCGACTCTTGATCCGGTAGCAAGGCGGCACGGACGCGGCCTGGCCGAGTAGGGCCGTGTGAACATTGCTGCATTCCCGCCGACAACGGTCACTAGAGCAAGCCTGTGGGCTCATCTGCGGCGGTCTCTCTGTCAGTGGCATCGGGGATGCTGGCGGCTCATGTCACCGACGCAGGGGAGCCTCCAGTTGTCGATCCGTGTTGCCAGCCGACGCCGCGGGATGGCGTCGCTGACCGCCGCGTTCCCCGGTACGGAGATCATCGATGTGACCTCCAAGGCGCCGGAACCGTGGGTGCGGTTGAGTCCGTTCCACCCGCATGGCGGTATCCCGGTCCCCTACTGCGACGGTGTGACCAGCGAGTCCGTGGAAGGGATCTGGCAGGCCCTCAAGGTCTTCCAGAACTCCGATGTCGATCCCGCGAAGCTCAGGGTCACCGCCATGAAGGGGCTGAAGCGGACGGTGGGTCGATACGGCCCCGTTAAAGGTCACCGCACCGGGTTGCACGGCGACCGGCTACTGCCATATGAGACGGCCAGGCGCCGGATCTACCTGCCGGCCTACCGATGGGTCCTCGAACACCGGGTCGCTGATCTGGTCGAGCGGCTCCGCGACAAGGAGGATGTCGTCCTCCTGGACTACACCACCAACGGCAACGTCACCGATCCCGCCAGCCCGCTCTCCCACGCCGCGATCATCCAACTGCACATAGAAGGCCGTTGGCCCCGAGAAGGTGACACAGATGCTTCCGGCGGGGTCACTGATCAAATGCGGTGAAGTGACCTGGTGAGGGTGCGCCTGCCGGCGTATCGACCGCGTCGCCCTGCCCATGGCATCGTCGTGCCCGCCTCGCCGCCGTCGTGAGCAGCGGCGCGGCAGCCGCGTGACGAGGTCTTGCGTTTTCCAGGGCTCGAGCCAACCTCATCTGGACTCCGCCGTGCCGGTTACCACCGGGTCAGCTTCCCCGCTCAGGTGCGTTGCCGTGTTCGAGGTAGCGGGTGCTGCCGTTGCGGTGGGCGGCGTGGGCGTGGACGAGGCGGCGGGCGAGGCGCGGGATGGTCAGGTTGTGGATCTGGGCGATGTCGTGGAACTGGTAGCCGACCAGTTCGCTTGGATCCAGGCGGATGGCGTTGAGCTGGTCGGTGGTGAGGGCGCCGCCATCGAAGAGGAAGAGAACTTTGTCGCCTTCGGCCTCGTTTGGGGCCCAGTCGGCGACCAGTAGCCGTCCGATCTCTGGGTGGATGCCGAGTTCTTCAGCGACTTCGCGTTCCGCGGCTTGGCGCGGGGTCTCGCCGCGCTCTACGTAGCCGCCGGGGACGTCGCGGTAGTCCTTGTAGGAGGGGTCGACGAGCATGATGTGGTCGTGGTCGTTGAAGAACAGGACACCCGCCGCTGCGCGGGCGCGGGCGAAGGTTGTTGCCCGGTCATCGGTCACGAGACTTGAGAGTAGAAGAGTGGGCGGGACACGCGCGGCTTCTGGATCCGAAGCCGCCGATACCATGCACCATCGCCAGCTGCTGTCACACCTTGATGGCTGAGGTCGACGCGGTCTACGCCGACACCATTGCCCCACCGTAGGAGAGCGCCTTCTCCGTGCGCGCAATCACCGATGCCGGACGTCCCGCGACGAGCCCTCAACCCACATCGGGCCCGCCCAACGCAGGGGCACCTCGTGCGCCACGTCGATACAAAGGTCGACTACGTCAGCCGGTACAGCCTCGCTCGCTGCGGTGCGTCGGCGTCCACCCATGCTTTGACGCCTTGCAGGCTTCGAGGAGCGGCCCGCGCGGTTCGACCGGGAGGACGACCGGGCCGTCGATACGATCGGAGAAACGTTGGTCCCCTGGATATCGCGTCGTCCGGATGTGGACTGGTTCCCATGACTTGCCTTGTCTCGTTGCTCGGTTACGTTAGTCAGGAGTTCTCATGGCGTCACAGCAGTTCGAGCCCCCGTCGGGCACCCGGGACTTTCTCGCCGGTGCGCTGCGCACCCGCGAGCATGTCTTTGCGCAGATCCGCGAAGTGTTCGAGCGGTACGGGTTCGAGCCGTTGCAGACGCCGGCGTTCGAGCGACTGGAAACCCTGACCGGCAAGTACGGCGATGAGGGCGACAAGCTGATCTTCAAGATCCTGCGCCGCGGAGAGCACGAGGCCACCGGCGAAGCCGACCTGGCCCTGCGATACGACATGACCGTCCCGCTCGCGCGGGTCGTCGCCGGCTACGGGTCACAGCTCCCGACGCCCTACAAGCGGTACGCGATGGGACCCGTATGGCGGGCCGACCGCCCTGGGAAGGGCCGGTTTCGCGAGTTCGCGCAATGCGATGTGGACGTGGTCGGGTCAGCGTCCCCGCTTGCGGACGCCGAGGTGGTGTGCGCGCTGACCGATGCGCTGGATGCGGTCGGTGTACGTGACTACCGGGTGCTGGTGAACTCGCGTCAAGCGCTCTCTGGCCTGCTGGAGGTCTATGGCGTTCCCGCCGACCTCGGTGGCGGCGTTCTCATCACCCTCGACAAGCTCGACAAGCTGTCGCCGGAGAAGGTCGCGGCCGAGCTGGTGGACGCCCGGTCGCTGGCCCCCGGCATCGCCGAGGCTCTGGTCGGTGACTTGACGGCCGTCGATGCGGTGGAGCGGATGCAGACCGCCCTGAAGGACAGCGAGGCTGGACGCGCGGGTCTGGAGGAGATCGGCCATCTGCTGGAGCTGGCGTCACCGAAGGTGGGCGAAGATCGGATCGCGTTCACACCGAGTCTCGTCCGAGGCCTGGACTACTACACCGGTATCATCTTCGAGGTGGTCGCCGAGGGAATGCCGGGGTCGATTGCCAGCGGCGGACGCTATGACAGGCTGATCGCCGCGCTCGGGGGGCCAGACGTGTCGGCCTGCGGCGGATCCCTGGGCGTCGAACGGATCATCGGCCTGCTCAGCGATGATCAGGGCGATGCGCACAGGATCGATGTCGCCGTCACATTGATCGCCGAAGATACCGCGTCCGAAGTCATGGGCTTCGCCGCGCAGCTGCGGGATTCGGGTCTGCGGACCGAGGTGTATCTGGCCGCCAGTCGCAAACTGGCCAAGCAGCTGAAGTGGGCCGCTGACCGGAAGGCCCGTTTTGCGCTGATCTACGGGGCGTCCGACAAGGACGCCGGGGTGATCACGGTCCGGGACATGGACACGGGGGAGCAGGCCCAGGTCCCGACCGGCGAGCTTGCCGCACACCTCACCGGGAGGTGTGCGCCGTCGAGGTAACTCCATGATTGGAGCCGTGGATGGGTGTGCAAGGCGATCGCATCTTCGCCGCGATCAAGCAGAAGGGGTTCCCCGACCCCTGGTCGGCCTTCGGGGAGTGCCTGTCGTGGGAATCGGCCTACGCGGTCCAGCTCAAGCAGGCCATCGACCAAGCGCGTAAGGGCCCCGACGAGCAACTCAGCCTGAGCGTCTCCGAGCTGTTCGCCGGCAAGACCCGCAACCTCGTCAACGCCCGCAAGCTCCTTGATGACGTGCTCATCGAGTACGACCAGAACGGCATGTGGCGGGTCCTGGACGAGCGCGCCGCACGTCTGGACATCGACGACGTCTCCGAGCGCTGGGCTCGGGGTCTGGTCGAGCACCCGTTCCCCATCGCGCTGCTGTCGCTCCAGTTCAACTGGCGCTACATGAAGGAGTACGGCGTCCGAGCCTTCTACGAGATGACCGCGCGCTACGTGGACGACCTCAGCGCCAACACCCGCCGGTGGGCCGATGCATGGGCCACCGAGGCGGCATCTGGCGTCATCGACCACGTGACCACCGTTGAGTGTGACCTCGCGTCCGAGGAAGCGCCCATGCACTGCGACATCTGCAAGAAGACCATCACCGCCCTCCTCTACCTGGACGATTAACCGTCCGCATGGTCCCTCCGCTGCCGCAGCGGAGGGATCACAGTGCTTGCGGGAGCGCGGAAGCGGCCTTCTGGGCCGGCTCACCTCCGGTCGAAAGTGCCAGCCTTGATCTGATGCCTGAAAGTCCGCCAGGCCCGACCTTCGAGGACAAGCTTGGGACCTTCCGGATCCTTGGAGTCCCGCACGGCCGCATAACCGCGGCCTTGAAAGGCGACCTCAGAGGCCGAGATGGTGACTTCTACGCAGTTCTCACCGCTGGTGCTGTAGGAGGAGCGACGCCACGCGAGGCGGGGGTCCTCACCCATCCGTGATCTCCCTTGCAGCACGCTCGATGCGTGCTTCCGACTCGTCCGGAGACATGGCCATTTCGGATAGTTCGTCGAAGACCACCCTACGACGGGTGACGTCGTCTTCGGACTCCAGGTAGATGTCACCGCCCGGGGTCTCCAGATAGGCGATGTCGGGGTCGATACCGACCTCGAAGCTCAGGACGACGAAACCACCGTTGAGGCCGGGATGCCGTCCCCGATGGAACGGAAGTACCCGCAGTTCCACGTGCGGACGGCGGGAGTCGGTGAGTAGGGAGTCGAACTGGGCCCGCATGGTCTCGGCGCTGCCCATCCGGCGGTGCAGGATCGCCTCGTCGAGAACCACGTGAAGCTCGGGGGCGTTGGGGCGGCTCAGGATGGATCGTCTTGTCATGCGCGCGGCGACACGGCGCTCGATGTCCGCAGCTTTACAGGTAAAGGCCATCACGACCTCCCGTGCGTAGTCGGGGGTCTGGAGTAGGCCGGGTACGACCTGGGGTTGCCATTCGCGGATCTGGGATGCCTCGTCCTCCAGCGAGAGGTACGTGCCGGCGAAGATGTCGCGGTAGGCCGTCCACCAGCCGCGCTTCCAGGCGTCCTTGGCGAGTTGCAGCAGGGCTTCGCGTTGGGGGCTGGGGACGCCGTAGAGATCCATCGCCGCATTGAGGTCGTTGCTGCTGGCCTTGGTGAGGGCCCGTTCGATCCGCATGACCTTCTGGCGGCTCCAGCCCAGCCGCTGGGCGGCGTCCTCGGGACGCAGATCGGCACGCTCACGTAGTTCGCGCAGCTCTCTGGCGAGACGGCGACCACGAACCGTTGGACTGTGTGGCTGGACCATGAGCGGCAGTCTGCCTTCCTCGGGGTGCCAAGAGCAGGGCCTTGCAGCAACTTCTCAAGCGAAAACTGTCGAAGTCATTGTGATCATGAACTGTACAGAGTCACTATGGCACGGCAACGCACTGCGATCGATAGATCACAGTGTGCGAGACGGCGGCAAGACGGCCCGAGTCCACGGCCGACGAGCTTGATAGAGCTGGTCGGGGCGCGGTCGCGGCAGCCGTTGCGTCGGCGGTCATCGCGCGGCCGGGCCATGGATTGGAGACCTTGCCCGGCCGCGCGTCCTCACCCTCGAAAGGGAGGTATGGATGAGGATAGCTCTGAGTGCGCTGGCAGCGCCCTATCTCCAGATCGCCGAGGGGCCTTCGCTGCCCCTCGGGACGGCGGGTGGCGACACCTTGTCCGTCGTGCCGGACACGGACGGCGCGTTGGTCGCCTCGAGTACGTCAACCCCGCGCCAGGCCACCGCTGACGGAACAAACGCCGAGGGCGACTGGGACGGTCACGTATGGCACGTTGACGTCCCGGGCGTGCCCGACGCGGTGTCTTTGCTGCGTCGTTGGGTTCGGCTGCTGCTGGTTGACGACGCGGTACTGACCGAGGCGTTCGAGTTGATCGTCAGCGAGTATGGCACGAACGCGCTGTGGCACTCGGCCAGTGGGATGCCCGGCGGTCGGATGAGGGTCGAACTTTGCATCGGCCGACAGCAGACGCGCCTCACGGTCTTGGACGATGGACCCGTCCCGGTTCGTGGTGATGAGCAAGCCGACCCCGCTGAGCATGGACGCGGATTGATCCTGGCGGACGCCTACGCCGACGAGACCGGTCAGTACGACTGCGCCGACGGCCACGCCGTGTGGGCCCTGATCAACCGCTGAGACCGGGACGCGCACTGCACCCCATGGTGCGCGTCCTTTGCCGGCCATCCCCCGGCCGGCCCGTCGTGCGGTCGGTGGCTGATTCCCCCCGGAATTCACCGGCCGCACGACACCCATGAGCCATCCATCACCTGACGAGCGCGCTTGCCGCGTTCGCTCTGGAGGTGACGTCATGACCTTCCATGAGCACGCCCTCCGCCCCAGCGACTTCTCCATACCGCCTGTCGCTACGTGGAACCGGGCACTGGCGGGAGAAACCGATCTCGACCAGGCCGTGGAGCTCCTGCGGCGGCGCTACCCTCATCTGTGCATCTATTGGGGCGAATACACCGGCTCTCTTTGGGCCTTGTTGCCTGATCAGCTGGTCGAGGCGAAGACCGCCTTTGACCTCGCCAGACGCCTCGATGCGATCCTGGAGCGCTCCAAGACCTGGAGTGTCGGAGACCGCCATGTCCAGCGCGAGAGACCGGCCTCTCGGGCAGCGGACGGGACCTGGGCCATGCCGGAAAAGAAGGCGCCTTCCACGGCAGGTCAGCCCCGACGCATCGCCTCGGCATCGCGCCGTCGGCGTAGCAGCCTCCTCCGTCGCGTCCTGGTGAGTTGCCATCGCATCCTGACAGGACAATCGAGAGTGGCACCTCACCCCTACTGAAGCGCCGCCAGGAGGCGGCGGCTTCTTGACCCCTCGGAGCCGTGACCAGGCCTACGGCTGACATGCCGTGGGTGAGGTAGAGGGCCGTGACCAGGAGGAACGGCCAAGACGGCTAACAGGAACCCGGCCTCCTCAAGGCTTTGCGTGACTCGATCGCCTTCGGGCTTGAGGTTAAGGGCATCGCAGGTAGCACCCTCCGACTCCGCTGGCCGCCATCGGGTACCGGAACCCGTACTACTCGGCGTCTCGGTCGACCGTCATGGCGATGAAATCTACCGAATCCGGGGACGCATTCCTGCTTGCTGTTCACCAGAGTACAAACGTCGGCGAGTTGAACGGCGCTTTTTATTTAAGGAGAGCTAACCTATTAGCGGCCTCGCGGTGAGCTAAATTGACCATAACTCTGCGGTCCGCCCCGACCCGCCGCAACAGCATAAGAGATGGAGAGTCACGCGCTGGCACATTTGACCGCTGCAATGATTAGAGGCTGCAAGGTAGGACCGTGTCGCGACACGTTGTGGATTCATGGAAATCCACCGCGCACACTCATGCGGTGCGGGACCGGGCGCGGTCCTGAACGAGTCGATCGGAGGTGGAGCGACGAGCGACGAACAGCTCAACCAACCACGCAAGCTCCAGCGACGTTCTCAGCTTGGCGGAGGGCGCCGGCGGGACCGGGAGATGAGGTTTCGAGTCAGCGACCAGGAGTACTCGGAAATACGTGCAGCAGCCCAACGAGCAGGAACCGCCTACGGAACATTCATCGTCCACACCGTACAGGCTGCCACCCGGCAGAACAGATTGGGACAGCAGCCGACAGAAGAATTGTGTGAAGAACTACGCGGCATCGCGCGACAATTGAACCGAATCGGAGTGAACCTCAATCAGCTGACGCGCATCGCGAACGCGACAGGACAGACGCCTCGCGAACTGACTGCTGCATTGTCGTACCTGGAGAACGTCCTCCGCAGAGTGGACGCCTCATCCGTCGAGATCGGTCGGCTTCTGCGTTGATCGGCAAAGTGACCCGCGGTCAGGACGTCGCAAGGCTGCTGTCCTACTTCTACGGCCCTGGCCGCCGCAACGAGCACGTCGATCCCCACATCGTCGCGGGTTTCAGACTCCCCATGGCCCTGGAACCTGGCACCGACGCCAGAGACGACTGGGACTTCCGCCACCTGGTCGGTGTCTTGACCTCCCCGCTCGACACCCTCCGGCACACGCCCCTGGCGTTACCAATCTGGCAGTGCTCGATCAGAGCGGACCCCACAGACCGAACCCTGTCGGACGACGAATGGGCCGACATCGCCGAGGAGGTGATGCACCAGACCGGGTTCGCGCCGCGGGGCGATGACGAAGCATGCCGCTGGATCGCAGTACGGCACGCCGACGACCACATCCACCTCGCTGTCGTCTTGGCCCGCGAGGACGGACGCAATCCCAACGTCCACCGCGACTACTACAAGGTCGCCAACGCCTGCCACATCGCCGAGGAACGCTACGGCCTCACCCGAACCGCGCCCGCCGACCGCACAGCCGCACCCCGACCGACCCGAGCCGAGACAGAACTCGCCCACCGTCAGAACTGGCCAGAGCCGCCTCGCACCACCCTCCGCCGGCACGTAGCCACCGCAGCCGCCGGAGCCGAAAACGAGGGCGACTTCTTCGCCGCGCTCGAGCATGCGGGAGTGCTGGTGAAGCTTCGCCATAGTGCCCGCACACCCGGGGAGATCACCGGTTACGCCGTTGCGCTCCCGCATCACAACAACCAACAGAACCAGCCAGTCTGGTTCTCCGGCGGAAAGCTCGCCGCCAACCTCACGCTCCCGAGACTCCGCAAGCGCTGGTCGGCGCCAGGGGAAGGCAACCGCTTCGACCGCCGGCCCTTCGGCGGGGTGGAACTGACCCACGAGGAGCGATCCGCTGCCTACCAGCAGGCCGCCCGAGCCACCGCGACTGGCACGTGGCAGATGCGCCATATCCAGGACCCGGCCGTCCGCGCCGACGTAGCTGCCGCGACCTCCGATGTCCTGCACGTGACTGCGGCCCTCACAGGCAATCGGGAACTCGCCCGTGCCGCCGACTTCTACGACCGTGCAGCTCGCGAGCCCTACGGACGCCAACCACCCCTGACTCCCTACGGCACGAACCTCCGTACAGCTGCCAGAGCACTGGCTCTATCCGGTATCCGAGGACAACGCGGTAACCGTCCCAGCCTCGTCGGCGTCCTATCCCACCTGGTCGTGCAGCTCGCCGCCCTGATCGAGGCGATCGCGGAGCACCGGCAGTTGCAGCAACGCGCTGCCCAGGCAGCTGCTGCCCGTAAGGCTGCCGCTCAGCTCGGCAGACTCAGCCGACCAGCTCCGCGGCCACCTTCTCCAACGCTGCCACGGACACCACCGAACTACACGGCGGAGCAGAACGCGGCTCGCCTCGCCGCCACGGGCTTTCCAATACCCCTCAGCCACCAGCTCGCAGACAGCCCGTACCGAATCAGCGCGCCCACACCAACGCCCCCTGGCCCTCACCGCCGCCGTGGCCCATCGCGGTAACCCGATCACGCAAACCCCGGCGCCACGCCGTCATGGTCGTGGCGCCAAGATCAGCGCTTCTGCATACTAACGGAGCGTAAACAGCGCCAACGATGCGCAAGCAGCGCATGGCTGCGGCGTCCGCGCAGGTAAAGCTGCACCACCTCACGACCAACACGCAAGAGAGGCGAAGCCATGACCGACCACAGCCCCCATGCGGGCCTCCTCGTATCTACATGGACACATTCAAATGACCGACTACAGGCGGGCTCCCGCTGCCGCTCGTAACGACGACCAAACGGCGGACCTCGCGAGCAACCTCTACGAACACATCCGCCAGCTCAACTACGCCACGGCTGGCCCTCCGAGTCTCACCCTCCCCGGCACCGCGTACACCATCCTCGGCAACCTCAGCGTAGCCACCTATGGCCTCGATCAGGTGCTCGACCAGATCAACCGCTTCCTCCTCCGGGAGCTGCAAGCCGACCGTCTCGGTCACGGCCAGACCGAAGACCTCGCTGACGTCCTGAGCCGTCACGGCCAAGCTCTAGCCGAAGCCAGGCAGCACGCCCGAGCACTTTGTGCGGCCCTCAGCGAAGCCCAATCGGCCATCAACGCCATCCACTCCCGCGCTTCCCGCATACGCGAAGCGCCCCCAACCATCGAGGGCAAAACGCACTTGGACGACGCCGGCGTAGCAGCGGCGGCCAAGGACTTCCCCAGACCGATAACCGATCCGCCGCTCCCGCTCCTCGCACCGCCTCCTGACAGCGAGCGAAGCCGCTTCCTCCGTCCCCGCCGCGCGAACACTCCGGAGGCCTGAATATGAAGCCTATGACCCACGAGGAACTCGCAGCCCTCCCCACCACAACCACCATCGAGACCGCCGCCCGCGCCCTCGGCCTTGGCCGAACCCGCGCCTACCAACTGGCCCGCGACAACCGCTTCCCCTGCAAGGTCATCCGCATAGGCACCACCTACCGAGTCGTCACCGCCGATCTCCTGCACCTCATGTCCAGCAACGGCAGCCCGTAGCTCCGGCACAGTCGCGGGCGGCTGAGTCCAGCAGTGTACGGAATAGGCGACAGCTCCCTCAGGACGACCCTGGGAGAGCTGTCGTGCGCTGACGCACACAACAGACAAGCCGAACAGCATTTCCGGTACCGACACTCCGAGATCGGCCGCCGGTGTGTCCGCGACCTCACTGGTCGGGATCGTTCACCTGGTGCTCGACACCGATCTGACGAAGCCCCTCCTTGACCACCAGGTCCAGCGTGTGTGGCTCGAAAGCGACGTCGGCCTCGACCGCGATGACGAAGTCCACCACGACCTCGGCTCCCTCGGTGGCGAACGGCAGCACGGCCGTCTTGACGACGTCGCGGACCTTGTCAGCGGGCACACCCTGAACGTGCACGCTCAACCGGTGCGGCCCGGAAGGCGGCTCTGGTTCGGGGGACCCTCCACCCGGGGGCGGCGGCAAACCGGGCCCCGGGACGGGGCCGGGGCGCGGGTCTCCCCCTTCGGGCTCGTCTTCCGGTTCGGGTTCCGGCTGCGGGTTGCGCGCGTCTAGGAGCGCCTGTGCCGTCGCCGCTCGGACCAGCCAGGTGCCGTCCTGGAACTCGACCTCGCCGGGGTCCACGGACTCACCAAATCTGATCACAGCGTCGGGCGCGTCCCAGGAGGTGCCGGAGGCGAGCGCGAACAGCTTCTGCGCGGCGCCGTTGACCAGGCACGTACGCAGGACCTCTGGGGAGGACAGACGGGGCAATCGTGGAAAGCGGTGGAAGGCGTCCAGCAGGCGTCGTATCTCCACGGCCTCCTGGCCTTCGGGGAGCAGCGCGAACCGCGCGGACAGCAGCGCGCCCGGCGCCAGGCCGTCCAGCAGCCGGTCCCTGGCCCGGAGGAACTCGGTCACCTGGGCGACGATGGTCTTGCCCGCGGGAGCCGGGCCGAGATCGTCCTGATCGACCACCGTTCCGCCATTACCGTCCGTGCCACCCGCCAGCGATATCAGCTGCCGGTAGGCCATCACGACCTTGTGCGGCAGCCTGCCCTCGAAGGAGGCGATGCGCGTGAGCAGGTCCTCGCGCTGCTCGCCGTTGAACCTCCGGAGCCTGTGCGTGTCGTCGCGCAGGTCGCGCATCGCGGCGAGCGTGCGGGCCTCGTTCCTGGCCTTGTCCCAGAGGAACGCGTCTACGGCGACCAGCACGGCCGTGTTCTTGTTCGTCCGTCCCGCGGTTCCCCGTTCGGTGAGCACGGTTTTGGCGTGCGCCAGCGTCTCGGCCGTCTCGTTGCTCCCAATCCGGTATGTGCTGTCCAGCAACCCCAGCACGAGCCGCGGCTCGTCGGGCAGCTCCACGCTCTGCCGGACGTTTCGGACGACCTTCCATGGAGCCTGGTTCGGGGCCATCTTCTGCAGCATCTCGTCGAGCAACGCGGCCAGCACGTCGTCGGGGACGGCCGACTCCTTCTCGACGATGACCTTGTTGAGGTTCGGCTCGGTGGTGAACCGATAGCGCCCTCCCTCGTAGCGCATGTACCAGGCGGTGTTCTTGAGCGCGTCCCGCGCGTCCTTGATTACTCCATTGCTCAGGCCGGGTCGCCCGACACCGGTGATCATCTGGTGGTTGGTGGCGCCCGGGAACCGGTCGGAGCCGAAGGAGTTCAGGAATGCAGTGGTCGCCAGCCGCACGGCGACCCGGCCCGCCTCGGCTTCACCGCCCGCCCGCCTGTCGACCTGCGCGGCCTTGGAGTCCCCGCGGATGATGTCGGCGTTGAGAGCGGCCTTGAAGGACTCCCCGGAAATCTTTATGACCTCGGCCCGCACCCCCGCGTCATCCAGTGGGACGTCACCAGCCAGGATCAGCGGACCGCGGTGGCCGGCCTTCTTCAGCGCCTTGACAGTGTGGGCGAGGATGCGCAGCACGCCGCGGGTGCGCTGGAATCCTGACAGCGAGCCCCAGCGGTTGCTAAGCAGGTCGAGCAGCTCGGGATGGAACGGGTAGGCGGCCTTGATCCTTGAGTGGTATTCCGCCTCGCGAAAATGCCCCGGTACCGAGTCCCCCCACTGGTCGTAGTACGCGGAGAACGCATCGGCGGCGGCCGCGCGATCCGCTTCGGCCCCGACATGTTCGAACAACCGGGTATGCAGGATTGGGAACACGTCGTCGCCCTCGACGGGGGTGACCACATGCTCCACCCGGCCGATCGCCTTGGACACACGCTCGTGCATGTCTGTGCCGGTGACCGCCGCGTAGTCCTCGTTCCGGGACGAGGTGAGGGTTGCCACCAGACAGGCCGAGGGCGTGTTCGAGACCGCCGTGGACAGCTCCTTGAGCATGGTGAGCGTTGTGGCGGCCAGTGACCCCTCCACCGCGCGCATCTCCATAACCTTGGTCAGGTATTCGGTGGCCTCGTCCAACAGGATCAGGCAGGGTGCGTACTGCTTCAGCAGGCGCTGCAGTTGCAGGGTGGAGGTGGCGAGCAGCTTCTCGTCCTGTTCGCGGACGGCCTCGTAGGCCTCGGCCCCGCCCAGCCGCCAGGCCAGGTGGCCGAGCAGGGTGTGGACCACGGTGCCGTCCCGCATGGTCTCAGCGGTCGGGCCCAACCCGCCGCCGTCAAGGACGACGACCCTAGCCTTGGGCACCACGCCGCCCTTGAGGTGCTTCTTCAGGTCCCTTGCGAGGCCGGTGTGCTCGACCATCTCCGGCGAGCCGAACAGGTGGTAGGCACTGAGCAGGGTGTGCGTCTTACCCCCGCCGAATTCCGTCTGGAGTCGCTGCACCGCCGGGACCGTCGGCTCGCCTGCGAGCCGGCGACCAATCTCAACTAGCGCCGTACGCAGGTTGGCCGTCAGGTAGGTCTTGGACGCGAAGGTGACGGGGTCCCGGTACTCCTTCAGTCCCGCTCCCGCCGCCACCGTGCCCAGGTCGGCCGCGAACATCTCCTCAGAGAACGTGCCTTCGGCGATGTCGCGATGTGGCTTGACGACGTCCAACCACGGCTGCAACTCGACCATGACCCCTCCGTTCAGAACAGACGACCGAAAGTCGAGCCGGCATGCCTGGCGGCGGCCTCGCTGATGCCGTCCCGGTTCCCGCCGAGTCCGAGCAGCAGGCTGCGCTCGTCGTCCCCGTCGGGCAGTGCTTCGGCGATGGCGGTCACCATCGCCCAGAACCCCGGCTCGTTCGCAGCCCCCGTCGCGCCGAGTACCTCGGCGAGCTCGTTCGTGCGCCCTTCGGCGTGCAGCCTGCAGGCGACGTGCATGACGTCGATCAGGTCGGGAGAGTCACTGAGGACGGTATGGCCGCGGTCGCGCGGGCCGAGCAGCCGGTAGGACCGGTCACCGCCCGAGCCCCGCCTCTCCACCAGGCGCAGCCGAAGCAGCCGGTCGAGGTCGAGGTTGAACGCCCGGCACAGCATGTACGCGTCGTCCGCGGCGATCGAGTGCCCATCGTAGGCCCAGCGCCACGTCAGGTAGAACAACGAGTGGTCGTCCAGGGACGTTAGGGTCTCGCTGCCGAGCAGCTTGCGCATGGCGTGGCGTGCGACCGCCTCCCGGGCCAGGACCATCAACTCACGGACACTGACCTCCTCGCCGGACATCCGCAGCACACGCGAGTAGCGGGCAAACACCTCGAATGCCGGTCCGACCGCGGACACGAAGTAGTCGGCTCCGACGAGCCGCATCTCCTCGAACGTCGCCAGGCGCTCGGCCAGGCGCTCGTCCAGCTCCCGCACGACGTCGTCGTAGAAGCCGTCGCCACGGCCACCCGACTTGCGGCACACGAGCACCACCGAGGAGCCGAGCACCGATCCGACGTTGTCGGTCGTGCGCCCCTCGCGTTCGGAATGCATGGGCCAGGACGTGGTGACGATCAGGCCGGCGTGACGCAACGCCTGCAGCAGGCGCTCCCACGCGGCGACATCGGTGTGGGCGAAGACGAGGGAGACGATCCCGTCGTCGGACACGACCCTGGCGACCTCATGCAGGGCCCGCTGGAGGCGGCTCTCGAAGTCGGCGTGCGAGACGTACTCGGCCGAGTTCTTGTCCGCGCGGTTCTCGATGACCTCTGCCTGCTTGGGGGTCAGCGGGGTGAGGAACAGCTCAGGGTACAGGTGACCGATGCTGCGCTTGAGCCAGACGTAGAAGTAGTCCGAAAGGTCGCCGTACTGGAAGGCGTCGTAGTAGGGCGGGTCGATGATGACCGCGTCGAACTCCCCGCTGCCGAACGGCAGTTCCTGCGCGTTCACCCGCCGCACATCGGCCGGATTGCCCGCTGTGGCGGTACAGCAGTGTATGAGGGACTGCCTAATCCAGCCAATGGCGCCCTGCCAGTTGCCCGGTCCGTCGGCCAGCGGATCGATTTCGGTGAAGTCCCACGACATCCGAACAGCCTGCTGGGGAAAGGTGTGAGTGACGAACTCACCTGAAGGAACCCAGGTCACAAGTGATGAGCCATAGTCGGCGATGCGGTCAACGGCAAGCGCCAGATAGGTTGCAAGTGCCTTAGCACGGTCCGGGGCCATGCCTTCGGCCAGCATCTGCTGGTGCGCCGCCCGGACGGTCTGTGCGAGCACCGCCAGCACGTAGCGCTGCCGCGGCATAAACATCTTCGCCCAGGTGTCGATGCCATAAGTGAGGTTCGGATAACGCCGGTATTGGGACTTCACCAGCCGCTCGTCCGGTACCGCGCTGGTGCCCTCGGGGTATTCATCGAGTTCGTCTAGCAGCTTCAGCGCGGACTCGGCCGCCTCGACCTCGGCGGCGTCGGGTTCGCGGTAGGAGCGTCCGGCCTCGCCGCCCTCCATCACCGCGTACAGGTACTGGCCGAAGCCGTGTTCGCGGGCGTAGGCGCGCAGTTCCCGGTCCGGCCAAGACGACCCGCAGACCGGACAGGTTACGGTGACGCTCGACCCGCGACTGGTCTTGGTGCCGCGCTTCCAGTCTTCGTCGCCCGTCGGGACGCACTGGACGACCCGCAGCTCGATGCGGTCGTCGAACACGTCGTACTCGACGCCGGCCTTCCGCCGGGACGAGTCGGCGAGCTTGCGTGAGGAGATGATCGGGATCGTCCGCCCGCAGCTCTGGTCAGCGCAGGGGATGGTACGTGCCCAGAAGTAGGCGGCCACGCGGCGTGCGGAGCGGGCCGACGGGTAGACCTCGGCGAGACGTTCGTCGGCGCGGTCGCGCACCCACTGCGCCCATCTGGCGAAGTCGTCGACCAGAGGCAGGCGCCCCTCGCCGTCCCGCCCGCCGAACCTCGCCGGATACTCCAGCACGCAGCGCTGCAGGATGTGGGCCACTGGGTTGATGTCGGTCGCGGTCACGTCGCAGCCGAGCCGCAGGGCCTCCAGCGGGATCGCGCCGCCTCCGGCGAAGCAGTCCAGAACCTTCGGGCGCCGTCCCTGCCAGGCGGCGGACAGCTCGGCGGCCAACCGCTTGATCCTCGCGGAGTCGCCGCTGTTGGCCTCCTTGAAAGGAGCGGCCATCGCGATGGCGTTCTGCAGCTCCCTGCGCCGGTCCTCGTTCCGCGGGTCGGGGACGAGGCTGGCGAACACCACCGCCCGGGACATGGCCAGCGGCCGCCGGGCCCACCATAGGTGCATGGTGGATATGTTCCCGTGCCGCAGGTGCTTCTCTTTGGCGGAGGCCTCGTTCACTGGGGCCAGCGGGATCTGTTCCTCGATCAGGGCGTGTTTCACGTAGCCTCCGCCTCCGCTGCGTCGATCACCGGCTCGGGAGCGACGCCGTAGCGCACGTCCAGATGCGGCTGGATGCTGCCGACCAGGGTCCTGGCCGGGTTCTGGACGCGGTAGAGGCGGGGGGAGGGGGTGCCGCAGTCCAGCACAACATAAAGCCAGTAGTCGTCGCCCAGTTCAACCGCTTTGGCGTACTCAGACCACGTGAGTTCGACGGAGGCTACGCCCGCGCGTCCCTTGACCTCGATACAGCGGCGCTCACCATCTCGCAGCGACAGCAGGTCGAAGCCGACGTGGTCGGCCTCGACCGAGGCGACGACCGCGCCGCGTTCGCGTTCGTGCCGCAGCGCCACCTCGACTGCGAGGCCTTCGACCTCAGCGTTGCTCAGCCCGGCCGCGTCCCCCCCGGCCGGGCCCGCGGCGGGGCCGGGCAGAACCACACAGGTCGCGAGAGGACGCACGGGGCCGCGTCGGACCGCCCGGCCACGCCGGGTCTCCTCAAGCCTGATCTGACGGCGCTCCCGTGTCTGTGCCTTGGCGAGCTCGGCCTTGCGCAGGCGGCCCTCCACGCCCTGAACGCCATCAGCCAGTTCGTCCTCAAGGGCGAGTATCTCCTGGTCCTGACGGGCGAGCACGGCCCGGAACGACCGCTCCAGAAAGTCCTCCTGGATGTGGGCGGTCTCCTCACGTTCGGTTCTGGCTTGCCGGTACGGCTCCTCGAACACGTGCAGCCGGGCCCAATTGACCAGGTCTTCCGTGCCCATGGACAGCGGCAGGGAACCCGGGCCCCGCTCGGGCTCGGCGGGCAGCACGTCGTAGAAAAAGCCGCGCGCCTCCCGGAGTTCGCCCCCGGACTCGTCGATGGTCGCGATTGCCCGATGCACGACCTCGTCGTTGCCGTCCAACACGTCCGCGGTGAGGACATGCAGCAGCATGGGCTCGTCGAGCCCGGGGGAACGGAACACCGCGCCGCGGGCGAGATCCCGTTCGGTCCGCTCGATCACGAACTCGACGAGTGCGTCGAACAGTGGATGGCCCGGCCCGCACAGTTCTGGGGCTGGGGCGTCCTTCGCCGGGCGCACCGACGCCGGGCGCATGGCGACGCCCCGATCGAAGGTCAGGCACCGGTACTCTGGGGCAATCAGCCGGGTCGCACCGCTCACCCGGGAACGGGCGACCAGCGTATCCGGCGAGCGGGTGACCCGCAGCGTTCCCGGATCGAGCCGGTCCGCGGTCTGGCCGCCCGCAAAGGCGATCGCGTCGCGAAAGAACCGTTCGAGGTAGCGCGGGGGCAGGCGGCGGGCCTCGGCTCGCCGCGCCCGATCGCGCTCGGCTCGCCAGTCGATGTGCGCGGTGGCCAATGCGCCGCCGAGCAGTTCGCGGGCGCGCCCGATGATGGCAGGGTCGAACTCGTCGGGGTCGTCGCCGAACCGGCGGGCCGCCTCGTCCGGATCGACCGAACCCGCGATGACGCTCTCCAGCAGGTCGCGCAGGCGGTAGCCGGCGAAGATCTCTCCGATGACGTCGAAGACAGGGTCACCGAGCGAATCGCTCATGCGCTTCAGCTTGCGCAGCAGCGTCTCCAGCACCCGTCCCTCGCGGGTGTTGGTGGCGACGAGGTTGAAGATGTGCACGTCCTCGGTCTGGCCGATGCGATGGATCCGGCCCATCCGTTGTTCGAGCCGGTTTGGGTTCCACGGGATGTCGTAGTTCACCATGAGGTGGCAGAACTGCAGGTTGATGCCCTCTCCTGCCGCCTCGGTGGCCACCATGATCTGGGCTTGTTCGCGGAACCGCCGCTCGGCCCCGATGCGCTCGGCCAGCTTCAGCCCGCCGTGGATGACAGCGATGTCGAAGTCGGGTGACAGCTTCTCGACCAGGTAGTCCAGCGTGTCCCTGTGCTCGGTGAAGATCAGGAGCTTCTTCGCGGGGTCGTCACGCAGGCCTTCCCGGGCCACGACGTCGAGCAGTTCGGAGAGCTTGCGCTCGCTCCCCTGCCGCTCGACCTCCTGGGCCTGGGCGAGCAGCGGCCCGAGCGCCTCTAGCTCCAGACGCAGTTCGGCCTCGGTGTCGGGCAGCCACCGTTCCAGCGCCGCCTCCTCGCGCTCCCAGACCTCCTGCTCGCTGAGTTCGGTCGCATCCTGGTCTCCCAGGGCATACTCGCGCAGCTCGCGGCGTCCGCGCAGGTAGGCCGCCGGGTCTTCGAGTGCCTTCTCCAGCCGATCTACACGGCGTTCGAGCGTGCGACGGATGGCGCGCACCGAGGAGGCGAGCCTCCGCTGCATCGTGGTCAGGGCAAACCCCGCCGTGGACGGCCCCCCGGATCCACGGATCTCGGCCAGTTGCTTGGAGACGAAGGTGGTGACGGACTCATACAGCGCCCACTCGGCCCCGGTCAGCTCGTATCCGACCGTGTGCGGGTGGCGCGGTTTGAAGAGCTTGTGCCCCCGCAGGTCGACCATCTGCTCCTTGGACGTCCTGGAGTAGTGCCTCGGGTTGAGCGTGAGAGCGGGCGGGCAGCGGTCTCCATAGGCGTCCACGTCCAGCAGGCGCAGCAGACCCCACAGCGACTCGTTGCGGCCCGAGTGCGGGGTGGCGGTGAGCAGGATGATTCTGTGGGCTCGGGCGGCGACTTGTTCGGCCGCCTTGTACCGTGCCGACTTCTTGGAGATCAGGCCCCTGCCGTCCACCTGGAGGGTGTAACCGTGCGCCTCGTCCAAGACGGCCAGGTCCCACTCCCGCTCGGCGGCGGCGAACGAGGCGGCGACGCTCTCGGTCTTCAGGAAGTCCCGCGAGATGATGACGACATCGTGCAGGTCCCACGGGTTCTGCGTCGGATGGGCGTCCAGCAGCGCACGGTCGAACTGGACCGCGTCGATGCCGAACCGCTCAGCGAGTTCGCGCTGCCACTGGGTACGCAGGTTGGCCGGTGTGACGATCATTATCCGGTCCGCCGCCCGACGCAGCTGGAGCTCCTTGACATAGAGCCCCGTCATGATCGTTTTTCCTGCCCCCGGGTCGTCCGCGAGCAGGAAGCGCAGCCGGGGCTGCCGGAGGAAGTGTTCGTAGACTGCCTCAAGCTGATGCGGCAGCGGCGTGATGTTGGACACCGCGAGCGCGGCCATGTCGTGCCGGAAGGCGATGTCGATGCGACGGGCCTCGACGCCCAGCCGGAAGGCCACCGGATCGGCGTTGTAGGAGCGCTCGCCAGCGGAGCCGACGCGTTCGACGAGCGGCAGCTCGTCCCGTGCGAGGGTGAGGTCGCGAAGAACTCCGGCGTCGGTGCGGTAGACGAGGTCCCAGAAGGGACCTGGCTTGGCCTGGACGAGCGTCACGGTGTCGGTGTGGCCGGGGAGCCGGACCCGGGCGCCGGGGACCAGAAAGCCGGGGTCGGTCAGGGCAGACACGCAAGCACCCCTTCCCCACGTCGCCTGCTGACCGGGCACACCCGCACCGCGCCGCCGTGACGATCACCAGTCTGGTGAATCTACCACCGCCGCGGGCTTGCCTTTGTCCGTTCCGCACCGGCTCGAGCAGGCACGGCCGGGCCGGGGGCACCGTGTGTCACACCCATGCGCCGACGGGCTCCTCGTCGATCTCGATCACCAATTGCCAGCGGCCGTCGCCGGTCCGCTCCTTGCGCACCAGATGCCGCATGTCGGCGATGGGGCCGAGCACCGTGACGCTGCCGATAGGGTACTTCTCTTTGACATCCTGGCCGGTGTCGAGCTCGAACACCGGCTGCGCGAGGCCACGCAGCCGAGCTTCGACTTCGGCTCGAACCGAGCCGGTGAGACCCTCCACCTTGGCAGCGATCTCCTCCAGCACCTCGACGACCGGTCCCGGCCGGCATTCGGCGAACGCCTCGGCGACCAGACCGGTCAGTGCCGGATCGACCTCGTCCATGGCGTCGAAGAAGTGCTTGGCTGCTTGGAGTGGCCGAGGGTGGACGATCAGGCCCAGCGCCGCAGGAAAGTAGTGGGCGTTGCGCTGGAGGTCACCGCAGACGGCCCGGCCCGCGTCGAGCCGAGTGGAGACAAGCGCCCCCTTCTGCAGCCGTCCGGGACGGTCCAGCAGGTCCTTGACCGCTTCCAGCTGGAGCTCGCCGGTCTCGAGCTGACGGAGCATGGCGCCGTTCTCGGCGTCCACCTGGAGCTTGAGCACCCCGGCAACCGAATTGTTAGCGTCCACCTGCGCTTTTACAGCCACCAGCAGGCCCGGTTTCGTCACTTTGTTCATCCGCGCCACCAGTCGGCACGCGAGGCTGTGCGCGGCCGTCAGGAACGTCTGGTCGTCCCCCTCGAGTAAACCGTCGAATGGTTGGCATGCCTCCTCGTTCACAAAATGCGCGGGCGGGGGCGAATCACGGGCGTTCGCGCTGTTCCACAGTCTCTCGACGTGGGCGCTGAGGAAGTTGTCGACCTCGGCGATCGGCTGGAGGCGCGGCGGACGCGGCCTCTCCCCATGGGCGACCAGCAGATGGGTCATTTGGACGACTTGCACGTGGGTCCTCCGATCTCCTGATGAGGAAGTACCATCATCTCCGTCCGTGCAGTGCCTGCGCCAGGGGAACAATGGCCGTTTACGACTTCCGCAACCTCTCCCCCCACGATTTCGAACGCCTGTCCAGGGACGTGCTCAACAGCGCCGAGGGACTGAACCTACAGACGTACCCGGAAGGCCGCGACAGAGGAATCGATCTTCGCCAGATCACCCGCACCGGGTACACGATCATCGGTCAGTGTAAACACTATGTCGGGAGCACCGCCGCGCAGCTCAAAGCGGCTGTGGAGAAAGAACTGGCCAAGGAGGGGTGGCGGAAGGCCGACCGGTACCTGCTCGTCACGTCGCGTCCGATCACGGCTGAGGTTCAGTCCGAGCTTGCGGAGACGCTGCGCATCCCCGCCAGCGATGTGTGGGGGCCGGACCGGTTGAACGATGCTCTGCGCGATGACCCCGAGATCGTAAAGAGGCACTTCAAACTGTGGCTGTCGTCGACCGCGGCATTGGAGCGGGTCCTGCGGGCGGGTGTGTGGAACCGGACGGAGGTCCTGCTGCGGGAGGCGGCCGAAGATTGCCGTCGATGGATCGAAGTGCCGCTGGCTCGCGATGCCCGCGACGGTCTCGCCGCGACGGGCCTATGCGTGATCACGGGCCTGCCCGGCACGGGGAAGACAACGCTGGCCAAGCAGCTCGTACTCGAGGCCGCCGCCGAGGGCTGGCAGGTCGTCCAGGTCCGCTCGCCAAACGAGGCCTGGGAGACGCTGCGTCCGGAGCGGCAGATCTTCTACTACGACGACTTCCTCGGTCAGTCGCGTCTCACGGCGACCGCCGACGCGGACGTGGCCGACCTGCTGTCCCTCATCGGGACCGTGCACCGGGAAAAGGAACGCAAGCGACTCGTCCTGACCACTCGCTCACAAGTGCTACGCGCGGCCGAGCAGGCGATCAATGACAAGCTGCAGGAAGCGGTGCGCCGACCGCGGCGGCACACGATCGTCCTCGACGAGATCGACCGGAGCATCCGCACCTCGATCATCACCTCCCACCTTCACTTCGCCGGATTTCCTGCGGACGAGAGTGAGCGCCTCGAGGCCGACCGCCGGATGAGCCGTGTCGTCGGCCATCCGAACTTCAGTCCGCGTGCGATCGAGCACGTGAGCCGGCGACTTGGTGAGGACGCGACCGCTGACGACGCCGTCGCGCTGCTCCAGCGCACGTTCGACGACCCGGGGGAACTGTGGCGGGTGAGTTTTGCACCCCTCAACGAGCTCAGCCGGGAGATCGTCCTGACCCTGGCCACTCTGCCCACCCAGCCGGTCGATCTCGCAGACCTGCACGAGCTGGTGGGACGGCCTGACCCCTTCGCCTGGCGAAACGCGCTGCACACGCTGGAACCAACATGGGTCCGGCTCATCGACTCTCCGGTGGAACGGACGGTGCGCTTGGCTCATCCGGGATGCCATGACTACCTCCTGTCCGTCATCGACCAGCCGGAGGCCGCCGCCGAGCGTCTGGACCGGGTCCGACGGATTGACCAGGTATTCACCCTGAGTGAGGCCGCAGGATTGCTCGATCGGGACCCGCCTCCGCCCCACCAGGGGACTCGTCCTCATCTGCTTAATGCGTTGCGCTCCAGACGTGAGCAACTCGTCGAGCTGATCCGGACTCGATTCGAGGCGTGGTCCAGCGTGGACCGTCGGCCTTCGCTGAGAGCCGCGACGCTTCGGGACGTCGCCATACTGCACGGTGCTCTCGGTGACCCGGACAGCCCCGCATGGATCGAGAAACACTGTCACGCTCTGACCGAGTCCGCCTGGCTCCGGCCTCCGCCCTTCCGGCCCGGTCACCTGTTCTCGCTCGCCGCCGCGCTCATAC
>NZ_SMKH01000077.1 GCF_004348515.1 Actinomadura sp. KC345
GGGGTGGGGTGCTGCGGCTGGGTACGCGTACGTGCATCTGGCCCGGTTCGGGGCGGCTCCGGACGGGCGCGTCTTCTTCGACACTGCGGCCGGTGCCGACTTCGCACCGATCACCAACACGATGTACGGGCAGCTCTGGCAGTCACCAACACGATGTACGGGCAGCTCTGGCAGCGAGCGCGGGCCGTGGCGCTGACCGACTCCGAGCAAGCGGCGGGCCTGGCCAAACGCCCCTACGACCTGCGGCACGGCTGCGCGTCCCTGCTCCTCAACTCACGGGGTTCCCGCAACCGAGGTGGCGCGGCGACTGGGACACTCCCTTACGGTCCTGATGTCCACCTACGCGCACTGGTTCACCGGCATGGAAGACGAAGCAAACCGGCTCATCGACGCTGCTTTGAGCGGCTCTGAGCCCTCCGAGGACCGCTCCGGCGCTGGCGGGCTATCCACGGGCCAAACCCCCGGAACGGCGAACGCGTAGCCTCGTCCCCGCAGGTCAACGACCTAAAGAGACGAGACCACGCATTCACCGCAAGTCAACGCCGGACGATCCAGGCGACGGCGGTCATCGTGCCGGGCGGGACCTCGGTGAAGCCGCCGTCCCGGACCGCCACCGTCGCCTGCTGCACGCAGCGGCGCCACGGGACGTTCCCGACCAGGTGGACGGGGGCGCCCGCCCCGACCCAGGCCGCCACGTCCCTGCGGCCGCCCTGGCGCAGGAGGAGCTGCGCCGCGTGCCCGCACTGGGCGGCGGCCTTGCCCGTCGTGATCGTCACGTCCGGGTTGAGGGCGAGTGCGGCGTACGGGGGCTCGGTCGGCGGGCCGGGTTCCTCCGCGCCGGCCAGATCGAGCCCGGCGACCTGGAGCTTCGCCAGCTCGGGCGGGACGTCCGAGACAGGGCCGGGCGGGAAGGCCCGCACCTGCGCGCCCGCGTGCTCGACGGTGACGCCGGGGAGCGCCTGGGCCTCCGGCCAGCGGACGCCCCGCGCCCGCCGCGCCACCTTCCGGATGCGGCGCGACTCCCATTCGCGGACGGCCTCGCGCCACTCCCCGCCGGGGTCGGCCGCGCGCGGGTCGGTGAGCAGAGCGACGACCGCGGTCGCCGCGGCCTCGCAGACCGCGCCGTGGCCGGGCGGATCGGCCTTCTCGGCACGTACCACCAACTGCATCGCCCATGGCGGGTCGTCGAGGGGGTCATAGTCAGGTCGCACGCGTGGAGTATTCCAAACCCGATCCGGCTTTCCCGAGACGGATGTGGGTACTGCAACTCTTACCGTCCCCCGGACGTCATTCCTGTGACGGGCAGGACGGTCCTCGCCCGGCGGGGCGAGAGGGCACGGCGGAGGAAACGGGTCGGAGGTCGCCGGTGACCAGTGGCGCGTGGAACGATTCCATACCGGGGATCGGAACGTTTTTCGTCGGTATCGACGTGGCCCCCGGCCGTTACCGATGCGACGACGGCAAGGGCGGCTGGTGGGTGCGCTTCGCCGGTCCCGGCGGGGGCGACCCGGTGGGGTCGTGGCCGCTGCCCCCCGGCCCGACCGAGATCGAGATCGCGCAGACCGACTTCGCGTTCGAGACGCACGTGTCCACGCCCTGGACGCGGATCGCGCCGCCCCGCGCCCCCGCGGACGGCTCGCCCGCGGAGCCCCGCCCGGTCGCCGATCCCGCGCTGCGCGCCGAGCTCGACACGATCGTCGCGCGCCGGCGGCCCCTGCTGTGGCTGGCGCCATTGTCGGTCCTCGCCCTCGGGCTGCTCGGCTCCCCGCTGCTCGGATCGCTGTGGCTGGTCGGCCTCGGCATGCTCGCGGTGCTGGTCGCGCTCGGCACCCCGTCGGTCTCGCTCGACCTGCGGCGCGCCCGGGAGCTGGAACGGCGCCGCGACCGCTACCTCACCCCGCAGGACTTCGACGACGACGGCCGCGCGATGCTGGGCCGCGTGCAGGCCGCGGTCGACGCCGTCCGCGACTCGGAGGTCAACCGGCAGGGGCTGCTGGACGCGGTCGACAACGCGGTCACGCTGCCGCGGCAGGAGTGGGAGATCGCGCAGGTCCTGGCCCGGCAGTCGAAGCTGCGCACCGAGCACGGCGAGATGGCCGCCGGCGCCGCGGCCGTCCCCGAGGCCGAGGCGGCGCTGCGGCCGCTGCGCGAGAAGCTCGACCTGTCGGTCGAGGCGGTGACGCGCCGCGTCGAGGCGCTGGAACGCTACGCCGAGCGGGCCAGGTCGGCGGACGAGGTGCTGCGCGCCCAGCGCCATCTGGAGGCCATCGCGGAGAAGGCGCACGAGTACGACGAGCTGCTCGCCGACACCGTCCGCGACGATCTGGCGCTGCCCGCGATCGAGCGGCTCACCGAGCAGGGCGACGAGCTGCTGCGGACCCTCCGCGCGCGCCTGGCGGAGGCGGCGGAGGCGGGCGACGAGCTCCCTCCCCCCTCCTAGCGGGCGCCGGGTCCGGCGCCGTGCGGGGCGGTCAGAACAGCTCGTCCAGGTGGCGGCGGAGGATGTCCATCGCCGACTCGGCGCTCCGCCGTCCCACCAGCACGCTCGTCCCGAGCCCGTGCGCGAGCGCGAGCAGCCTCGCCGCCTCCGCCTTCGGGTCCCCCGCGGCCCCCGCCTCGGCGAGGAGCCGCGTGATCTGCCGCTCCAGGCGGTCGGGGCCCTCCACGAACGGCTGCGCCGCCATCGACGGCTCGGTCATGGCCAGGAGGGCATAGGACGTCCAGACCTGGTGGAACACCCGGCTCTCGGGGTCGGTGGGCAGCGCCTCCGCGACGAGCGCCTCGACGACCTCGCGCGCCGACGGGTCCCTCAGCCCCGCGAGCCGCTCCGCCCACCGATCGTGGCTCCGCCGTTCGAGCCGCTCCAGCGCCGCGTTCATGAGCTGCGCCTTGCTCTCGAAGTAGTACTGGACGAGGCGCAGCGACACTCCCGCCTCCGCCGCCACCGACCGCATGGTGACCGCGTGCAGCCCGTCCCGCCCTGCCACCCGGACGAGCCCGTCGATGATCTGCGCGCGGCGCGCGTCGTGGTCGGCGGTCCTCGGCACGGTTCGATCCTCTCGCAGCCTGTGTGATACAAACGTATCATAATGATACAGCCGTACCACCAAGGAGAAGGATGACATCGCACCACCGGCTGGTGCTCGCCCTGGCGTGCGCCGCGCAGTTCATGGTCGTGCTGGACGTCTCCGTGGTGAACGTCGCCCTGCCGTCCATCCAGGCGGACCTGCGCTTCGGCCCGGCCGACCTGCAATGGGTCGTGAACGCCTACGCGCTGGCCTTCGCGGGCCTCCTCCTGCTCGGAGGGCGCCTCGCCGACCTCTACGGCCTCCGCCGCACCGTCATCGCCGGCCTCGCCCTCTTCACCCTCGCCAGCCTGGCGGGCGGGCTCGCCGACGATCCGTGGACCCTCGTCGCGGCCCGCGCCTTCCAGGGCCTCGGCGCCGCCGTCCTCGCCCCCGCCACGCTGACCGTCCTCACCACCACGTTCGACGAGGACCTCCGCCCGCGCGCCCTCGCCGCCTGGACGGCCGTGGGCCTCGCCGGAGGAACCGCGGGCAACCTCATCGGCGGGATCCTCACCGACGCCCTGTCCTGGCGCTGGATCCTGCTCGTCAACGTCCCGGTGGGCGCGGCGGCCCTCCTCGCGACCCGCCTTCTGCCGGACGGCAGGAACGCCGGCGGGCGCCTGGACCTCCCGGGAGCCGTCCTCGCGACCGCCGGCGTCGCGTCCCTCACCTACGGCATCGCCCAGGACTGGAACGCGCTCGCCCTCGCCTGCGGCACGGCCGCTCTGGCCGCCTTCATCGTCCTGCAGTCCCGGGCGCGGACGCCCCTGCTCCCCCTGCGACTCTTCCGCGTCCGCACGGTGGCCGTCGGGAACGTCGTGATGCTCCTCGCCGGAGCCTGCCTCAACCCGATGTGGTACTTCCTGACCCTGTCCATGCAGAACGTCCTGCACTTCGGCCCCCTGCAGACCGGCCTCGGCTTCCTCCCGCACACCGTCCTGACCATGGCCGTCGCCCTGCGGGTCACTCCCCGCCTGATGAGGCTCGCGAGCGACCGCACCCTGATCGTCACCGGTTCCCTCATCGCCGCCGCGGGCTTCCTCTGGCAGAGCCGCCTGTCCCCCGGCGACGGCTACCTCACCGCCGTCCTCGGACCGGCGGTGCTGATCTCCGCGGGCGGCGGCCTGCTCAACACCCCGATCACCAGCGCCGTCACCGCGGGCGTCCCCGCCCGCGACGCCGGCGCGGCGTCCGGCCTCATGAACACCACGAAACAGGCGGGCGCCGCCCTGGGCCTGGCCGCCCTGGTCACCACGGCGGGCCGGACCACCGACCTCGCGGCCGCATACGGCCACGCCTTCACCGCGATCGCGGTCCTCCTGGGAGCGACGGCCGCGACCGCCCTCGCCCTCCCCGGCGGACGCGCCTAGCCGACGAGGGCGCGGACCTGCTCGGGGGAGGTGAAGAGTTCGGCGCGCATGCCGGCGTCGCGGGCGCCGAGGACGTTGCGTTCGGCGTCGTCGAAGAAGATGGCGTCGGAGGGCTTGACGCCCAGGTTCGCGGCGCAGGTCTCGTAGGCGCGCGGGTCGGGTTTGGCGACGCCGATGCGGCAGGAGTAGGTGAGCGCGTCGAAGCGGGAGAGCCAGTCGCCGTGGCGGGCCTCGAAACGGGGGACGAGGTCGCCGACGATGTTCGACAGGAGCCCGAGCGTGCGGCCCTCGCCGGCGAGTTCGTGGACGAGGGCCACCATGGCGTCGTCGACGTCGGTCCAGCTGTCCAGGTCGGCTTCGACGAGCGCGGGGACGTCGGGGAACGCGGTGCCGAGCAGGTCCGCGACGCCGGCCCAGTAGGCGGCGCTCTCCTGTCCCGCGTCATAGGCGGGACGGCAGGACCAGTAGGCGTCCCAGAAGGCGGGGCCGGGATCGCCGGCGATCTCCTCGATCCGCCGCACCGCCTCCGGGGACTGGGTGCGGGCGATCACTCCGTACAGGTCGAAAACGATCACATCGAACATGGCCCGAGCCTATGCGGGATATGTGGCCACGGAACGTAGCAAGCGCTTGTTGCTAGACGTACCCTGGTGCGGGCCGACGAGCAAGCGGTTGGGCGAGACGGCATAATGAAGAGGGTGACGACCACGAGCGCCAATTCCGGATCCAGAACCCGCGCGGGCGGTGCCCGCCGCGGCGGCCGAGGTTCCGCCGCCCTGGCGTCGCAACGGCGCGAGCACCTGGTCAGGCTGGCCGCGGAGCTGTTCGCCGAGAAGGGCTTCCAGGCCACCACGGTCCGCAACATCGCCGATGAGGCCGGCATCCTCTCGGGCAGTCTCTACCACCACTTCGACTCCAAGGAGTCGATCGTCGACGAGATCCTCGCGAGCTTCTTCAACGAGATCATGTCGGCGTACCAGGCGGTTCTGGACGAGAGCCTGAATCCGCGCGACACCATCGCCGGCCTCGTCCGCGTCGCGTTCGGCTCCCTGGAACCGCACCGCGCCGCGATCACGGTGATGCAGAACGACTGGAACTACCTCCGGGGAATGGACCGCTTCTCCTACTTGATCAAGTCCGAGGTCGAGGTCGAGAAGATGTGGGTGGACACCCTGAGCGAGGGCCAGAAGGCCGGGCTCTTCCGCGACGACCTCGACCCGAAGCTCACCTACCGGATGATCCGGGACACGATCTGGGTCGCCGTGCGCTGGTTCAGGCCGGGCGGCGGCCTGAACGCCGAAGGGCTCGCCGAGCACTACCTCAAGGTGATGTTCGACGGCATCAACCTCCACTGACCCGGCCCGCCGGTGGACCCGCGGGACGACGCCGCCCCGTTCGGCACGGCCGTCGATCCGCCCGGCCGCACGCGGCACCCGGCCTCGGGGCCCCGCCGGGACGTGATTTCGGTCCGGCACATACATCCGTTGAAGGACATCCGGCGCGGTATCCCACTGTGCGCGTGCCCCAACCCCCATAGTGGGCGTAGTCACAATTTGCCGAGTAGGGGTGACGCCTTGGCCCGTGGGGACGCTGTTACTGAAGAGCTTTTCGGGGGGAGGCCGACATGACGCCTGACGGGGACGCCGACGGCCGCGACGAGCCCACGCCCGCGGCCCTGCGCGCCGCCACGGCGCGGGGCCTGCAGGAGCAGTTCCCCGGCGTGCGCGTCTGGTTCGGCGAGGCCACCGGGTCCTGGTGGGCCATGGTGCCGCTGCGCTACGGGCCGCGGCTGCTCGAGGCGCCGTCCCCGCAGCAGCTCCGCGACGAGATCATGAGCCTGCGGAGCCGGGGGTGACCGGGCGCTCCCCGCCGGAATGCCGCCCACCGGGAACGGGGCGCGATCCGTCCCCGGAGGGCGTCAAGCCGAACGTAACTGAAACCTGTTCTAGGCACAAGCGCTTGCTCGGTTCCGCCTCGGCGGGTCACCTCCGCACTACGCCTCGTACTGGATGGACGCGCGCTCGGCCACGATCGGCGTGATGTACTGCTCCACCACCGCGCGGTGCGACGGATGGTCGCGGTAGGCCAGGTAGGCGTCGCGGCCGGCGAAGTCCGCGACCACGACGAAGTCGTAGGCGCCGGGGTTGACGCCCGCGTCGGCCCCGAGGCTGTACTCCCGGATCTCCTCGATGACGCCGGGCAGCTCACCCAGCTTCGCCGCGACCTCCTCCTGCTGGCCGGTCGTCGTTCCCTCGGCCCACTTGAACATCACCACGTGACGGAAACCACTCATGCCGGCACGCTATCGCCGGTGCGACCGGGCCAGGCCGCCGCCCGGCCGGGCACCGCGCGGCTCACACTCCGCCGAGTTCGGCGGCCGTGATCGCGCCGAGTTCCCAGCACGCTCCCAGATCGGCCTTCGAGGGCTCGCCGACGACCACCACGGGCGGCTGGACGGCCCTCCACATCAGCCCCGTCGTGATCGACTCAAGGCCGCGCAGCGCTCCGGTCGCGTCGTTGTTGCCGTGGAGGAAGGCCCCGAACGGGCGCCGGACGGTCTCCTCCAGGCACGGGTAGTAGATCTGGTCGAAGAAGTGCTTGAGCGCCCCCGACAGGTAACCGAGGTTCACCGGCGAGCCGAGGAGGTAACCGTCCGCCTCCAGGACGTCCACGGCCGACGCCGTCAGCGCCGGGCGCGTCACGACCTCCACACCCTCGACCTCGTCGGTGGACGCCCCGGCCCGCACCGCCTCGAACATCGCCTGGACGGACGGCGACGGCGTGTGGTGGACGAGCAGCAATCTCTTCATCACCACGAGACTAACCGCGGTCGCGGCGGCGCCGCCCGTATCGGCCCGTGACATCGAACGGCCGTGGCCGGGTATGGCCGTTCGGGACGGGACGTCCGTGCAAGCGCACCACGTCGGCGTCTCAGCGGTTTCAGGACGACGTGGGCCAAGCGGAGGTGTCCCTCGTGCGTACAGGTGGTTCATCGTGGAAAGCCGGCGACCCGCAGGCGGGACCGGTCATCCGGTCGGACCGGCCCGTGTGGCCGCTCGCGCTCGCCACGATGCTCGTCGCCGTCATGGTCACCGCGGCGGCACTGGCGCCGCCCCCCGGCTGGCTCGGCCGGCCGGCCCTCCTCGTCACGGACGGCCCGCTCGCCCCGGCCCACGCCCTGGCCCTGGGCCTGGCCCTCGCGCTCGTCGCCCGCGGCGTGCTGCTGCGCCGCCGCGCCGCCTGGTACGGCCTCGTCCTCCTGGTCCTCCTCGACCTGCTGACCGCCCTCGCGGGCGGCGGCGCGGCGTGGCGGGCGCCGCTGCTCGCCGCCGTCCTGGCCTGCCTGTGGCTGGAGCGCGGGCGGTTCCCGGTCCGCCCGCACCCCGAACGCGTCCGCGCCGCGGCGAAGGCCGGTGCGCTCCTGGTCGTCGTCGCGGTCGCGGGCTCGCTGCTGTTCGGCGGCGTGTCGGTCAGGTCGGTCGGCCAGGTCGCCGGGGGGCTCGGCGCCACCGGCGCGCCGATGGACGGCGCGTCCTGGCTGCCGGACGTGCTCGGCCTCGCGGGCGCCGCCGGGCTTCTCCTCCTGGTGGTCATGCTGCTCGCCCCCGACCCCGCGCCGCCGCCCGGCGACGAGGTGGAGCGCCGCCGCGTCGCGGGCCTGGTCGCGCACCCCGGCTCGGACACCCTGGCCCCGTTCGCGCTCCGGCGCGACAAGGCGTACGTGTTCAGCGCGGACGGGCGGGCCGCGATCGGCTACCGGGTGCTGTTCGGCGTCGCGGTCGCGGGCGGCGACCCGGTCGGCGACCCCGCCTCGCACGCGGACGTGGTCAGGTCGTTCCTGGCCCAGTGCCGCAAGACCGGCTGGCGGCCCGCCGTCCTCGGAGCCGGTGACGGCCTCCTCCCCGTGTGGGGAAGTCTCCGCTCGATCGGCGTCGGCGACGAGGTGATCGTCCGCCCCGGCGAGTTCAGCCTGTCCGGACGCCAGATGCGCAACGTCCGCCAGGCGGTCAAGCGCACCGTCAACGCGGGCGTCACGACACACATCGTCCCGGAGCGGGAACTCGATCCCCGGCTGCGCGAGCGGCTCCTGGACGTCGCGTCCCGCTCGCTCGGCGGCGCGGCCGAGCGCGGGTTCGCCATGAGCCTCGACGAGCTCCTCACCGGCCACCACCCGGGTGCGGTCGTCGCGGTGGCCTACGACGAGGACAAGGAACCGATCGCCTTCCAGCGGTACGTCACGGCGGGCGAGGGCATCAGCCTGGACGCTATGCGCCGTGCCCCCGGCGGCCCGAACGGCGTCAACGAACGCCTGATCGTCGAGATGGTCGAGTACGCCGCCGACCGCGGCCACGGCGTGGTCTCCCTGAACTTCGCGGCGTTCCGCGCACTGCTGGACGCCGAGGAGCGCAGCGTCCTGCAGAAGGCCGGCCACCGCGCCCTGCACCTCCTCGACCCCTGGATCGCGGCCGAGTCCCTCTACCTCTTCGACAAGAAGTTCAGGCCGTCCTACAAACCGCGCAGCGTCGCCTTCCGCTCCTGGTTCGACGTCCCCTGGCTGGCCGCGGCCCTGCTGACGCTGGAGTTCGGCCGGACCCGCCCCGCCCGGCGAGCCGCCGAACACGTCACCGAACCCGTCCGCCGACTCAGCCGCCTCTGATCCCCGCGCCGCCCTCCCTAGAACGTGATTCTATGGAGGTCCTTCGGTCGAGAGGATGGCGCATGAAGACGGTGCAGGGTCACTGCGATCCGGCGTTCGCCGGTGTCCGCGAGGTGTTCGAGGAGAACTTCGCCGAGGGGCGCGAGCTCGGCTCCGCCGTCGCCGTCTACGCGGGCGACCGCAAGGTCGTGGACCTGTGGGGCGGCATCGCCGACCGCCGCACCGGGCGCGAGTGGCTGCCGGACACGCCCTGCTTCGGGTTCTCCTGCACCAAGGCGGTGACGGCCACCGCGGCGCTGCTGCTCGCCGAGCGCGGCGCCTACGACGTGGACGGCCCGGTGACGGACTGGTGGCTGGAGTTCGGCGCCGGGGGCAAGGAGGGCGCGACGGCCGCCCACCTGCTGACGCACCAGGCCGGCCTGCCCGCGTTCACCCGTCCCGTATCGGCGGAGGAGGCGGCCGACCCCGCGGCTCTGGCGGGCGAGCTGGCCGCGCAGGAGCCGGAGTGGACGCCCGGCGAGGCGCACGGCTACCACGCGCTGACCTACGGCTGGCTGGCGGGCGAGATCGTCCGGCGGCTCTCGGGCAGGACGGTCGGCGCGTTCGTCCGGGAGGAGTTCGCCGGCGGGCTCGATCTGTGGATCGGCGCCCCCGACGACGTGATCGAGCGTGCGGCGAAGATGACGGCGGGACGGCGCGTCGGTGGCCCCAAGGGCGGCGGCGCCGACTCCCCCAGGACCACCGACGGCGACCTCCTCACGCGCCTGGCCGCCGCGTACACCGATCCGCAGAGCACCATGAACCGGGCGCTGAACAACCCGCACCCGGGCAAGGGCGGCTTCAACAACCCGGTCGTCCTGCGCGCGGGCTGGCCGGGGGCCGGGATGCTCGCCACCGCGCCCGCGTTCGCCGCGTTCTACCGCGACCTCGTGGCCGGGCGGATCCTGCGTCCCGGGACGCTGCGGGACGCGATCCGCCCGCGGGTCGCGGGCCCGGACCGGACCTTGCTCATCGACAGCTCCTTCGGTCTCGGGTTCATGCGTCCCGCGCAGACGTTCTTCACCCCGGCGGCCGGTCGCGCGTCGGCGTTCGGGCACACCGGCGCGGGCGGCTCCATCGGGCTCGGCGACCCGGACGCCGGTCTCGCTCTCGCCTATCTGCCGAACATGATGGGCGACCTGGTGTCCGGCGACCTGCGCGCCTACCGGCTGACCGAGGCGGTCTACGCGGCCCTGTCCTGATTCCGCGGTAGCGTGCCGGTCCATGGAGGTACGCGACCTGCAC
Source organism: Actinomadura sp. KC345 (assembly GCF_004348515.1). Taxonomy (GTDB): domain Bacteria; phylum Actinomycetota; class Actinomycetes; order Streptosporangiales; family Streptosporangiaceae; genus Spirillospora. The sequence continues at coordinate 10,380 of NZ_SMKH01000077.1, forward strand.
GACTGGCCGTCCACGCCGGAGGAGGCCGAGGCGATCCAGGACCGGCTGCGTTCGCTGCTCCGGCTGGACGTCCCCGGCCCCGCGGAGCCGCGCACGGTCGCGGGGCTCGACGTCGCGTACGCGGGTGACGGGAGCGGCACCGGGACGCGCCTCGCCGCCGCCGTGGCCGTCCTGGACGGGACGACCCTGGAGGTGGTCGACCAGTCGGTCACGGTCGGCGCGGCGGCGTTCCCCTATGTGCCCGGCCTGTTCGCGTTCCGGGAGCTGCCCGCGCTCGTGGACGCGTTGCGCGACCTGAAGACCGTGCCCGACCTGCTCGTCTGCGACGGGTTCGGTGTCGCGCACCCGCGCCGGTTCGGGCTCGCCTGCCATCTGGGCGTCCTCACCGGCCTCCCGGCGATCGGCGTGGGCAAGACCGCGTTCGTCGGCACCTGCGAGGAGCCGGGGCGGCGGCGCGGCGACGCCGGTCCCCTGCTGGACGGCGGCGAGGTCGTGGGACGGGTCCTGCGGACGCAGGACGGCGTGAAGCCGGTGTTCGTCTCCGTGGGGCATCGCACCGACCTCGATACGGCGTGCCGGAACGTCCTCGGCCTCACGCCCGAATACCGCCTGCCGGAGACCACGCGCAGGGCCGACCGGCTGTCGCGCGACGCCCTCGCCGGGTAGCGCGTCACTTCGGAAGATGGCAGTCTCGTGAAGGAGAAGGCGGAGACACCCCCTGGTCATCCGCAGCGCGACACCGCTGGACGGTGCCCATGGACACCCGGCCGATGCGGGCCGACGCCCGCCGCAACTACGAACGACTGATCGCGACGGCCCGGACGGCCTTCATGGAACACGGCACGGGTGCGTCCCTGGACGACATCGCCAAGCGCGCGGGCGTCGGCTCCGGGACGCTGTACCGTCACTTCCCCACCCGCGACGCCCTGCTCCACGCCGTCCTGCGCGACCGGATCGACGGGCTCCTCGCCCACGCCGACGAACTGCTGGCCGACCCGGCACCGGACGAGGCCTCCGGAAGCCGGCCCCGGCCCGCCGCGGCGCTCGGCCCGGAGACCGAGCGCCGGAACCCGGCCGCCGGAGCGCCCGCCCCCGAGCCGCTCGACGCGGAGGCGCGCTTCCCCGGAACGCAGGCGCTCGACCGCGAAGCGGAGGCCCTGGACGCGGAGGCCGCGCTGGACCGCTGGCTGCGCACCTACCTCGCGGGCGCGTCGACACCGCGCGGCACCTCGACCGTGATCATCCAGGCCATGTCGCCGGAGTGGGCCGGCACCGGGCTGGGCGCCGCGGCCGAGTCGATCTGCGACGCCCTCGGGCGGCTGCTCGGCCGGGCGCAGCGGGCGGGCGCGATCCGCGCGGAGATCGACCCGGGAGACCTGCTGCGGATCACCAACGCGATCGGTGTCGCGTCGGAGCGCACCGCCGACCCCGGCGCGTACTCCGACCGGATGCTCGCGCTGCTCTTCGACGGCCTGCGCACGCGGTGACCCCTCTTGTAGTGCAAAACAAGCGTTCGCTAGGTTGGCGGGCATGGTCACCGGCGACGAGGAGCGTTGATGGGGCAGCTGGACGGCAAGGTGGCGCTGATCACCGGCGGTGCGCGCGGCATGGGCAAGTCGCACGTCCGCCGGTTCCTGGACGAGGGCGCCAAGGTGGTCTTCGGCGACGTCCTGGAGGAGGAGGGCACGAAACTCGCCGCCGAGCTCGGCGGGGACGCCCGGTTCGTCCGGATGGACGTAGCGCGCGAAGAGGACTGGAGGCACGCCGTCGAGACCGCCACGACGGCCTTCGGCGCACTGAACGTCCTGGTCAACAATGCCGGCATCCTCCGGCACAAGACCATCGAGGAGATGTCCCTCGACGAGTTCCGCCAGATCTTGGACGTGAACCTGATCGGCCAGTGGCTCGGCGTGAAGTCCGTGACCGCCGCGATGCGCGAGGCGGGCGGCGGCTCCATCATCAACGTGTCGTCCACCGAGGGCTTCATCGGCGCGTCCGGCCTGGCCGCCTACAGCGCCAGCAAGTTCGGCGTCCGCGGTCTCACGAAGTCGGCCGCCCGAGAACTCGGCAAATACGAGATCAGGGTGAATTCCGTCCACCCCGGCGGCGTCCTGACTCCCCTGTCTCTCCAGGACGATGTCGTCTCCGCCACGGCCGACAGCGCGGACGCCTTCCTGAAGGCCCTTCCCCTCGGCCGGATGGGCAAGTCCAAGGAGGTATCGGGCCTGGTGGTCTACCTCGCTTCGGACGACTCGTCCTACTGCACGGGCAGCGAGGTCCTGGTCGACGGCGGCATGCTCACCGGCGCGGGCTACTGACGCGGGGTGTCACGCGACGGGCCGCCGGTACCGGCTCGGACCCCCGCACCGGCGGCCCGCCGCGCGCCTATGGACGCCTTTCGACCCACCCCTCGACGGCCTCGAGCTGGGCGGCGAGCGAAATGAGCGTCGCCTCGTCGGAATCATGTCCGAGGAGCTGCGCTCCGACGGGAAGCCCGGCTTTCGTGAATCCCGCGGGGACATTCACACCGGGCCACCCGAGCACATTCCACGTCCACGCATAAGGACAAACGGCCGCCACCCCGGACTGCGTCTTGTGATAGCCGATCCCGTCGAACGCCCCCACCTTCAACGGCGGCCGCGCCGTGGTCGGGGTCAGCACCACATCGGCCGCCTGGAAGATGCGCCCGACCTTCCTCCGCAGATAGGGGTCCATCTTCCTGGCGAGCGGAAGCAGCCGCTTCCCCGCCAGCCGCCCGATACGCGCTTCGACCTCCGTGCGCCGCTCCGGCCGAGGATTCGGCATGGCGTCGAGCATGTCCGCCACCCCGGCCGTCCCGCGCGGAATGAGCCCGAGCCCCACAAGCCCGTAGTCGGGATCCGCGGGAAAGACCTTGTGCCCCAGATCGGTGAGCCGCCTCCCGAGCCGTTCAACGGCCCCGCGAATCTCCGGATCGAGTTTCCCGCTCACCCCGAAGGCCGTCCTGAACGAAATGGCGATGCGCAACCTCCGGGGCTCCCTCTTCGCGCACTCCGCGAAGGGCGTCACCGGCGGGTCGATCTGGTACACGTCCTCCGGGTGGCTGCCGCTCAGCACGTCGAGCAGCAGCGCCGCGTCCCCGACGCTCCGTGCGAGCGGCCCCCACACGGTGATCCCGTTGAACGGATCGGTGTTCGGGTATCCGGAAACGCGTCCCCGCTGCGGCTTGATGCCGACCAGCCCCGTCCACGCGGCCGGAATCCGGATCGACCCGGCCCCGTCGGACCCGACCGCCCCGGCGACCATTCCCGCCGCCACCGCCGCCGCCGAACCACCGGACGACCCGCCCGGCGTGTAGGCGGGGTTCCACGGATTCCTCGCGGTCCCGAATCCCGGCGACTCACTGAAGGGCCACAGCCCGACCTCGCACGTCGTCGTCTTTCCCACGACGACCGCGCCCGCGGCCCGCAGCCTGCGCACGACCTCCGCGTCCCGCGCCACGGGCCGGTGGTCGCCGGCCACCGCGAACGGCGTCGTCTCCCCCGCCAGATCCGTGTCGTCCTTGATCGCGACGGGCACCCCGAGCAGCGGCAGCCGCTCCCCGTCCGCCAGCCGCTTGTCCGCGTCCAGCGCCTCCTGGCCGGCCGCCTCGGTGCGCACCACCCGGAACGCCCCGAGCGCCTCCTGCCGCGCGATGCTCGCGAGGCTCTCCTCGACCAGCTCGCTGGAGGACACCTCTCCCCGCGCCAGCGCCTCCGCCTGCCCGGCCAGCCCGCCCAGCACCACGCCGCCTCCCGCGATATCGTTCGTTCGAACGAACGATAAGGAACGCGCCGATCGTAGGGAAGACTGTGCACCGATGAGCGCCCGAGACCAGATCCTCCAGGCCGCCCTCCGCCTCATCGGCGAGCGGGGCATCGGCGCCATGACCAACCGAGCCGTCGCCCGCGCGGCCGGCGTCTCCCTCGGCTCCCTCACCTACCACTTCCCGTCCCAGGAGGACCTGCTCCGCGAGGCCCTGCACACGTTCGTGGAGGACGAGATCGACCGCATCACCGCCTACGTCAACGCCCTCGCCGAGTCGGGCATGGCCCCGACCGAGGCGCCCGACGAGGTCGAGAAGGCCGTCATCGGCTTCGCGACCGGCCCCGAACAGGTCGCCAACCTCGAACTCCACCTGCACGCCGCCCGCGACCCGGGCCTGCGCGAGACCTCGATCCGTTCCGTCGAGGCCTACGACCGCCTGGCCGCCGCCGTCCTCACCGCACTCGGCATCCCGGACGCCGAACGCCACGCCCCGGCGATCGTCGCCATGCTCTACGGCCTGGCCGTCCGCCGCCTGGCCACCGGCGACGCCGCCGCCACCGGCACCGCCGACGCCTTCCGCCTCCTCCTCCTGGGCGCACTCCCCCGCACCTGAAAAGGCTTCTGGCCCGCACGGCCCCAGAGCGGGGTTACGGGGCCATGCGGGCCAGAAACCTGTCTCAATCAGGAACCTCAGTCGGAACCTCAGCCGACGTTCGCTCTGCTCTCCGCCTGTGCACCTCCGCCGTGTCTTCGATCTGACACCGATAACGCTAAGCCGCCCCACCCCCCAAAAGAATGCCTTTAAGCCTCGCTTAGGGAACCGCTGAGCCACTGTTATTCAGAACCCGTCCGAACCCGTCCGAGGACGTCGTCCAGGGAGCCGCTCACCTGCGAAAACCAGGGAGGGAGACCAGGGGAACAGTCCGGCACTGTCGACTCAAGTCGGGTCACCCCGACCCACGTTGGCTCCCGAGATTGGCTCCCCCTGGCTCCCTCCCTCCAAGCAGGGAGGAGGCCACCCATGGCCCTCGAAATCACCGAAACAACGATGACCGCGACGGTAAACAACGAGGTCATCGCCACCGGAACCCGTACCGACTGCGGATGGCACATCACCACGTGGCCGCGCCCACTCGACCGCAACGCGGCTATCACGGCCCTCATGCTCGCCGAACGCCTCGTCACCCACGGCGAAGAGGACCCGTGCGTGATCGAGTGGCGGAGAGAGCTTGGCCATGGCTGACCGCCTCATCCGGATCACAACCGCGCTCGCCGTAGTGGCGGTAGCCGCCGTGGCAGCCGTCATCTCCTACCGCCACGCCTACGAACTCGTCCACGCCCACGGCGAGACCGGCCCCACGGCCCGCCTCGTCCCGTTCACTGTGGACGGCCTCATCTGGGCAGCGTCCATGGTGATCCTGGACGCAAGCCGCCGGAAGCAACCCGCCCCACCGTTGGCAAAGTGGAGCCTCGCCGTAGGCATCGTGGCGACGGTAGGAGCCAACGTGGCACACGGCGCGTCCCACGGCGTCATCGGGGCCCTCGTCAGCGCATGGCCCGCACTCGCCCTCGTCGGCGCGTTTGAGCTACTGATGACACTCACTCGCAACGCTGCGCGCTCTGACCTCATCCAGGACGAGGCGTCCACCGAAGCGGAACAACTCGCACAACCGCGTACCGAAGTGGAGCCGACGCCGGAACAAGCCGTCTTGGACGAGTACAGAGCAAGCCTCAACGGCCCGGGACGGCCGCTCTCTCAGCGCTACCTCGCTGAGAAGCACGGCATCGATCGCCGCAAGGTTCGGAAGATCATCACCAACCCGGAACCGTCTGTCCCGGCCTGAGCCATAGGGGGCCCAGTCACAGCATCAACCTGAGCCGTGACTGGGCCCTGCCCGCTGCTATTCCGAACAATCTACCGAATTACAATCACCCTAGTCGGGATTCCAGGGCCATCCTGGGACAAGTCATCCTCAAGAGAGTTGGGGTTGTCGAGAACCTCTTTTGGATCGTAAACGATTGCAAAGATGGCCTGACAGTCGGGGTGCTTAGGGTAGCGCCCCCAATCGACAAGCAACTCGGCACCCACATCCTTGTCTTTTTGTCCTTCTCGCACCATCTTTATTTCAACAGCTACACCAATATCGCGAATCATGAAGTCTGGTATTGAACTTCCACCAGCATGCTTCGAAGCCGGATCTTCGTCACTCACATTTACGTAAAGCAATCTCAAGGTCGCCAGTATGACGATTTGCAGATCTTTTTCTTTTGCAATATTCGGAGCGGGCACGTTATTCGATGCTTTATTCTTCAAGGTGCGCAGGTAGTCTGGCAGCCTACGGAAGATGCTAGCGAGTTCATCGAGCGTGCCGATTACATCACTCTCGGCATGAAGTTCCTGAATGAGGATCTGCCGTTGAGTTACCAGAGAGTCTCGAACCGTGCCTTGAAACTCAACCTTCCACTCACTGATGAGCGGATTCTCCTGGTCCGGGTTATAGAAATCGTTCTTCGTAAACGGGTCCACCAAAAACGCGCGAACCCTGTTAGTCCATGCCCCTCCCTCATACATGTCGACAAACTTTTCCAGTTGCTCTCCATCTAACATCGACTTGGCTGCCATATACCACTTCCCATAGTCTCGCTGAACTCTTCGAACCTTATCCGGAGAGACTTCGGCACCCTGCTGCCAATGCGACATCTCTGTTTCAAAGTCTTCATTCTTTGAGATTAGGTCTTGCAACTCTTGGCGACGCTGCACAACTCGCGACATGAACTCTCCCCATGATCAAGTCAGTGATCCGGCCCCAATATTACTCCAGCGAGGTCATCGTTATCAGCTCAACGCACGAGCGTTCACCCATACGCGAGCGAAGCTCTCCAGGTATGTGCTCGCCATGTCGCCATCCTCAGCCCTTCGTAGATGCAAGACAGGCGCTTGGGATGCAGCGATGCCGTAGGCGTGCGGGTTGATCAGTAGATCGTCATCGGCGCGGTAGATGGAGTTGTAGAGGACGGTGTCATGCAGCCGGATCTCAACGCCCTCCACGTCCCGCAGAGCCCGGTAGTGGACGAGGGCGTTGCGGATCTTCGCGGCCATGGACTCGCCTACACCCTCGTCACTGCCGCGCTCAGCGACACACGTTCCGTCCGGGTCACCGAGCAGAACGCGCACTGAGACGCCGTCATGCGCTCTCTCAGCGAGTGCGCGCATGATGCCGGTGTCCTCGGCGAGGAAGAGTCCCGCGTAAGCCAGGACACCGATCTCGTCCCGCGCGCCCCAGAAGAGCTGCTGCCAGACCGGACGGGGGACGGCCCACCGGTGCGGATAGGTCGCTAGGACGTCGATCACTGCTGGCTCTGCCCGGACGTTCGCTACGGCGAGTTGCGGCCACAAGTCCGCCTCATCACGCCCGACCAGGGACGCGACCCGCGCGCGATGGCGCGGGTAGGGCACACGCCCAGAGAGCCACCGGTGGACGGTCTTGGGGTCTACACCCAATCGGGCCGCAGCGCCGGCTTCGGTCAGGTTCGCGTCGGCAAGGGCACGTCGCAACAAGTCGTTCACCGGACCTCCCGCAGTGCAAGTGAGAACGACGCACAAGCGACGCTAACAGAAGACGTCCCAAGACGTCCCTAGATGCCGATGGAGAGGTCCCACCCCGGACGGAAGGCTCAACACACACCGCGAAGACACCACTTCGCCCGAAGCCTCCACACGCAAGGCAAGGAGCCACCATGTCCACCGAATGGCCCCAGAAGGCCGCCCCCAACCTTTACGAGGCCGACGCGCGAGCGGCGGACGAGGCACTCGCCCAGTTGCGCCGGGACTTCACCGGTCACCGCATCTGGCGCGCGGTGCGTTGGGACGGACGTCTCGGAGACTGGGTCGCCAGCTTGCACGACCCGCACGCCGGAGTGGACCCCACGGTGATCCGATCCAGCCCCGCCGGACTGCGCGAAGCGCTCGTCCACGAGGCGGCACGCGCTGAGGTCGCGCGCGTGGAGACCTGGTGATGGCGCGGCATCAATCTCCGCAGCCGTCACCAGAGGAGGCCGCGAAGGGGAGCGCGGCCTCTCGGGGTGGGGAGGAGGTGGCGCGGCCGGTGTGGATTCCCCCAAATGCACCGGCCGCGCTCCCTCTGCCCACCTACAGCGGCCCATGGCGCGCACGCTGGCACCTCACCCTCCTCTCCCTGGTGATGCGCCGGAACGGATGGAAGACCCAACTCCGCACCACCGGACCGCGCCACCTCCTGCGCATCTACTCCAAGTGCACCCCGACCATCGGCGAGAGCGTGTCCGTGGCCTGGGGCGATGGCGCCTGGTGGTACCAATCCAGCACCGGCCTATGGCTCACCCCATGCCGGAAGTCCGAACTCGCCGCTGACAAACTCGCCATCCTGCTCACGCCCTGGGTCGCAGCGGCATTCGACCCCCTACGGGACGAGCAACTCTGACATGACCCGCCGCACGGCATGGGGCACCTACACGCGCATCACCAACGCGCTACGCCAGCGCCTCACAGACGGCACCTACGCCCCCGGCACCCACCTACCGAGCGAGGCCGCCTTCTGCGCCGAGTTCGGCGTTGCCCGCAACACCGTGCGGCGGGCCCTGTCAGTCTTGAAAGACGAGGGACTCATTACCGTCCGCACCGGGGTAGGACGCCTCGTCCGGGACGAGGCCACCAAACCACGCACCCGTTCCGAGAACATCGCCGCGAACCTACGCCACCAGATCGAGGACGGACGCCTCCAACCGGGCGATGCCCTACCGAGCGAGGCCCAGCTCTCCCGACGCTACGGCGTATCTCGCTCCACGGCGCGGACAGCCCTCATCACCCTCGAAACCGCTGGCCTGGTCACCTGCGTCCACGGCAAAGGACGCTACGTCCGCCAAGACGTCCCCAGATGAGCCACACACGCCCGTGGACGTCCACCCGCACCCCCGTAGCGTCCGACCCATGAACAAGAACACCGCCGCATGGGCACGCAACCTCGCACGCAAGCACCTGGAAACCCCACTCCCCCGCCGCTGGGCACACACCCAAGGCGTAGCCCGCCAAGCCCGCACCCTCGCCCCCATCCTCGGCGACCAGGCAGACCGCCTCGAAGCCGCCGCCTGGCTCCACGACATCGGATACGCCCCCGACCTCGTCGAAACCGGCTTCCACCCTCTTGACGGCGCCCGCTATCTCCGCGACACCCACCAGGCCGACCCCCACCTATGCCGCCTCGTCGCCCACCACTCCTGCGCCCTAATCGAAGCCCGCGAACGCGGCCTAGGTACCGAACTCACGACTGACTTCACAGCTAAACCGCCTCCCCTCAGCGAATTCCTCGTCTACTCTGACATGACCACCACACCAGACGGGAGCACGGTAACCATCGTCGATAGACTGGCGGAGATTCGTGACCGCTACGGGACAGGAAACGTAGTGACGAAGTGCATCAACCTGGCTGCACCCTTGCTGACCGATGCCGTACACACAGTGGAACGCGCACTCAAGCAAGCACCGCCTGAACTGTTTGATGCAAACCCGGTATGATGCCATCAACCCGCCAAATGCTTACCAATAAAGGCCAATAATAGGCAGATAGGCTATGAGATTTCAGACAAGCGATCCGGACATTGCGACGATATTTCGACGGATCGAACGCAAAGTAATCGACCTCCAGCCGGAATTTCAACGAGGCGAAGTATGGACCACTCCAAAAAAGCAGCGCCTCATTGACACGATTCTTCGCAAGTGGCATGTGCCGCCAATTCACCTAGTCTCGAAAGGTGAAGGAAAATTCGACGTTTTGGATGGACAGCAGCGACTGACGTCAATACGTGACTTCATGCAAGGGTCTTTTCCAGTTGATGCAACTATAGAGCCCATCGTCCCCGGATTCGAAGCTTACGATGGGCTGCGATATGGCCAATTGCCCGAGGGTCTTCGTGACGAATTCGAATCATTTGCCATCCGAATTTTTGAACTTCATGACTACACCCCGGAAGAACCACACGAGCTATTCTTTCGCCTCAATCAACCGATGACCCTCACTGAAGCAGAGAAGCGCAATGCATTTATTGGGCCCGCCAGGAATCAAGTCAAAGAGCTGGTCGAATGGGCAAAGCCACTGGGAATGAACCCAGACAGTCTCGGCTTTTCCAATGCTCGCATGGCGTATGATGACCTAATTTCCAGATTCTTGCTGGTCCTGGAGCAGGGCACGTTGACCGAGAAGGTCACCGCACTTCGCATTACAACCCGTTATCGCAAGCATGAGCCTTTCAAGGAAGAGACAATACTAAGAGCGAGGACTGCGCTCAACTTTTACCTCAACCTTCCTATTCACGAGCAACCAGTCAACCTAAAACCGAATAAAGCAACCATCCACACGTGGCTATGCATGGCCGCAAAGCTTGCCAAAGAAGGCTTGCTAGACTCTTGCGGTGAATACCTGGCCAAGACGGTTCAAGAGGTAGAGTCGTGGCGAGTGCAACGCACCCGGGACATCGATGCGACTTCGGCAATTCCTCGAGCGATTTTCCACGATCGAGCAACATCTCGCGTAGCCGATGTTTCTTCTGTTGTACTCCGCGACATGACCGGATCAATGGTTCTAACAGAATTGCTAGGACCCCATTTTCCCACCCCGGACTTCATGGAACCGGCCGAGCGGGCGTGGGGACAAGTCGCAGGCAACCAGAGTCCTGAGCGTACCCTGGCGAGCTACTGCACGGAAGTCGGATGGGGTGCCCAAGGATGGCTGTGAGATTCATCGAACGCCAGCAGCGGCTCCGGAAGCTTTCCGAGCGTCGCTACACGACTCATCTAAAGGAGTTGCAGCTAGAAACTTGGACTGGGGAAAACCATTCCGCAAACCTTAGCCCTGGGCTGAACATTATCGCCGGTGGAAACGGAGCTGGGAAGTCGACTCTCCTCGGCGCTATCTGGCGGTGTGTTGCAGGGCCAGTTTCTCCGGAACAAGCTTTGGTTCCAAGCGCGCCCCCTTGGCTAAAGAAGATCCAGATCGAAGGAGAGCATTCGGAAAATTCCTTCCATGTTGAGCTTGAACTCGATTCCAACCAGGCGAACAATACATTTACCGGAAACATTGAATACATAGACCCGGCCACCGAGACGGAAGACATACTCGGCAAATTTAGGCGAGACGCTCAACCAACTGATCTACTAGAAGGAATCGATCCCACTCACTTTTCTCGAAAACAACTCGAAATGCTTTCCTATGTGTTGCGAAGAGATTATTCTGAACTCCTGGTATACGAGGTTACCGCATTTAGTGAAGACGACAGTCCTGTACCGTATTTTGAAGTCGAATCAATGGGGAAGAGATATGCCCTGCCACAGATGGGACGCGGCGAGCTTTCCGCGTCCTACTTGTTGTGGCGGCTAGAGGCGCTGCCAACTGGATCCATAGTGCTGATTGAGGAACCTGAAAGTCATCTAGCGTTTTTTTCGCAGAATTTGCTCGTAGACGCTATCGTTGCCGCGGCCGTGGACCGAGACCTATGTCTCATCGTCTCTACTCATTCACCTGGCTTTTTCGGCAAGCTCTCCTCTCGAAACATATCACTCATATCTTCTCTTCCCGAACCTAGCCTTCGATGTGGACTCCCGGTCACCACCGTATCGGATCATCTGGGCATACGACCCAATATCGCTGCGCTAGTTCTTGTGGAGGACGAAGTCGCGTCTGAACTACTTCAAGCTGTGATTTCCTCAGTCGATCGTGAGACGCTAAAGCGTCTCGAAATATGTCCAGTCAGGAGCGGCGAGTCTGGAGTGACGAAGAGCGTTCAAGACATCCAGGTTCGCTATGCCAGCTCGATAAAAATCATGGGCATCCTGGATGGCGATCAGCGCCCCAACAAGGACATACCGTCCAAAGGTCCGGACATGATCGGGTACCTGGTAGGGGCTCATCCTCCCGAGGAACTCATTAGGAGAGCTTTCTTGAGGTGGCGTTCCGGCGACTTTCCTGACTGGTCGCCTTCGGTCCCGGGAACTCCGGATGAAGTGAGACTCTGCCTCGAACGTCTTGACGGACTTGACCTCCACGATTGGTTCCGCGCGTTTGCGAATGAGTTCGGCGGAACCCGGATCATCGCCCACACAGCAACTGACCTCCTCCTTCAGGACGAAGAAGTCAGAGCCGAGGCTATTGAGCTGACTAACTGGATCAGAGAGCAAGGAAATATTTCTGATTAATCGCCACATCCTCTCCTGTCGTCTACAGGGCCTTCACTACACGGCAGCACTCGCCAATAGTTAGTTCTAGCGAATAAAGGGTGTCGAGCTTCTCTCAAAAATATACTGCCGCAGCCGCAACCTCATCGTTCGATCCATCCGCAAGCTCCCAGTGCTCAGCGCAGGTGTCCACATAACTGCAGAGGACTCGTCACTAAGAACTGGGTCACCAGCAACTGGGGATGCGGTCAAGACTATAGAGAACTCCTGACGGACTTCGTTGTTGCTCGTGTAGTGAATTACGTGTTTGGGGTCGCTGTAGATGCCTACTAGGCCGGTGATCTTAACGTCAATTCCCGTTTCTTCTTTGGTTTCGCGAATGGCGGCTTGGGTTACGGACTCGCCTAAATCTATTGCGCCGCCTGGTAGCGCCCAGTTGTCGTTGTCGGTGCGGCGGATCAGGAGAATCTCGCCGTTGTCGTTCTCGACGACTACGTTGACGGACGGGACGAGGCTGTTGGCCTTGGGGGCGTTGGGGTCGTCGTAGTAGTCGATTCTGCGGCCCATGAGGTCAGTCCCCCGGTATGGGTGTGGCGCCTTCCCAGACGCGTTCGAAGCTTTCTAGGTAGGTGTTGACCAGGTCTCCGCCGGCTATGCGGCGTAGGTGCCAGACGGGGGCGTGTGGGGCCGTGACGCCGTAGACGTGGGTGTTGACGAGGAGCTGGTCATCTGCGCGGTAGATGGAGTTGTAGAGCACCGTGCGGTGGAAGCGGAACTCTACGCCGTCTTGCTTGCGCAGGTTCTTGTAGAGGACGAGGGCGTTGCGGATCTTGGCGGCCATGGCCTCGTCTACGCCCTCGTCTGTGCCGCGTTCGGCTACCTGTGGGCTGTCCGGGTCGCCCAGGAGGATGCGGACGCGGACGCCTGCTTTGGCCTTGTCCGTCAACGTGCGCTGAATTCCGGCGTCTTCGGAGAGGAACAGGCCCGCGTAGACCAGGATGCTGATCTCTTCCTCGGCTGCGGCGAAGAGACGTCCCCATGCGTCCCTTGGGACGGACGTCCGGTGCGGGTAGATCGTCACCAGTTCGCTGCTGGACGCTGCGGTGACTTGGTCGTTGGAAAGTGCGTCCGGCCAGAGGAACGTCTCGTCTACGCCCAAGCGTGAAGCCACTGCGTAACGGTGCCGCCGGTATGGAGTGCGGTCTTTGGTGATCCAGCGTTCTACCGTTTTGGGGTCCACGTCGATCGATTCGGCGAGCGTGGCGATAGTCAGGCCCTGCTCTAGCAAGGCTGCGCGTAGGCGTTCGTTCGGCATGCACCCGTCCGGGATCCGGGACGTCCTGGGACGCGATCAACCCTAGAAGGACGTCATGAACACGTCCAGTCATGTAGTGATCTCGTCCCCCAGGTCACGCGCATTCTCTTTCTCGTAAGCCACCGAACGCCCGAAACCGCCCCCGCCGGAAACGGGCCTTACGAGAGGAGTGATCGCACATGATCCTCGTCCTGGCATCGATCATCGCCGTCTTCCTCGCGGGCTCCACCTGCGGCATCTTCGCCATGCTCGTCATCGGCATCCACAACGAGGAGCGCCGGGCCGCGCGTGGCCGTACCGAGTCGTCCCGCTGCGGCGCGGCCTCCGTGCGACTGCTCAGCACCCGCACCCGTACGTGTGACGACACGCCCCAGCGTGTTCCGGCGGGGCGGTGAGGATGCAGCGCATGCCTCGCGTCATCACCGGCCACGCGTGCGCGTGCGGCGCACGTGTCGAGCCCGGTAACCGGCGGTGCCGCAAGTGCCGCGCCCGCGCCCGGTGGATCCGGCGGGGGCGCGGCTCCCGGTTCCCGGACCTGTGGCTGTGAAGGGGGTGAGTCTGTGGAGGTTTCGGTTCCCCTGGTGGTGATCCTCGGCGCGGTGGTGTGGGTCGCGTGGCGGTACATGGGACTGCGTAGCTGGCACATCGCCGTGTGCCTGCTATTCGGGTTCTTTCTTGCCGCGACCAGTGCCGCGCCGGAGATTCGCCGAATGGTGTCCGTCCTCGTCCAGTCGCTTTCTCAGCACTGACGTCCCCCGACCGAAGGGAGGGATGCCCTGGTGCCTGATATCCCGCCGCACGTCAAGGTCAACGTTCAGGAGGTACGAACGCGCAATCTCGCCGCGCGTGAAATCGTCTCGAATCTGTCCGCCGCGATGCCGTCCATTGAGGACTTGTGGCTTCGCCTTTACGCGGCGCTCGCCGACGTCCCCGCACTCGTCTCCGAAGTCACTCGGCTTGCGTCCGTTCTGGCCACGGTGCGGCGGGACCGCGCGAACCTGGTGGCCGCTGGACGCGCCACCCTCAAGGCGGAACGGGATGCCGAGCCGGATCCGCTGTACTACCTGCGCGACGAGCTTCGCGCGCAAGGGCATCTGCCCCCGGACACTTGGGGGCGCTCATGAGCCGGACACGTCAGATGCGGCGGCACGCCCACAAGATGCGCCGCAATGGGCTTCAACCCATGGTGGTCATCGACAGCGACGGGCCTTTCCCCGACGTCGCGGGCGTCCTCGTCGCGCGGGCCATGTGGCGGTACCGATCGGAGCTGGCACCGGTCTACATGGTGGCTGCCCTCGTCCTTGGGGCGACGCTCTTGCACCTCACACACCCGGAGTGGTGGCCATGGATGCTGGGCCTCGCAACGGCCATCGCTTGGGCTCTCGCCCTGTTCGGGGAACGGGTCGGCCTCGCTCTCCGAATCGAGCGGATCTATGCCGCTACCGTCGCCCTGGGCGCCGGTGGGTGGCTCTCTGCCGCTACCGCACTCGGCATCGCGTACCGGCCGCTGCCCCTCATGCTCGCCGGCGGCGGGTTCGTGCTCGCCCTACCGTGGTGGGTGCATCGCAGGCGGCGCGCCAAGGTGCGTGTCGATCGGCAGATAGCCGCGTGGCCGGAAATCGCGCAATCGGTCGGCCTCGCCGGATCACGGGCACAGTCCGCGGTGGTGGATGTGTGGGGATGGCGCGCACGCTTCGCCCTGGCACGCGGCCAAACGATTCAGGACGTCATCGGGAAGGTTCCGGCTATCGAGTCGGCGCTTGGGACGTTCCGGGGTGCTGTGCGGGTCTCTCCGACGCGCGACGACAAAGCCAATCGTTTCGAGTTGCGGGTCCTCGACACCGACCCGCACGCCGACGCGATCCCGTGGCCCGGACCGTCTGTCTCGTCCATTGCCGAGCCGATCGACCTCGGCCCGTTCGAAGACGCAACCGGCGCGCGTGTTCTGCTGCTGCGACGTCACGGCCTCTTCGGAGGTGTGGCCGGTTCGGGCAAGAGCGGCGGAATCAACGTCCTGATAGGCAATCTCAGCGCATGCCGGGACGTGGTCATCTGGGCCATCGACCTCAAGCGCGGCATGGAGTTGCAGCCGTGGGCGTCCTGTATCGATCGACTCGCCACCACACCGGAACAAGCCCGCGCCATGCTGCGCGACGCCGTCACCGTCCTGGAGGCGCGCGCCGACTGGCTCACTGCGCATGGTCGGCGCGTGTGGGAGCCGACGCCGGACCTTCCGGCACTGGTCATCATCGTGGACGAGTACGCCGAACTCGCCGATGACGCTCCCGAAGCCGCCAGCGACACCGACTCAATCGCGCGGCGGGGACGCGCTGTGGCCGTGACGCTGATCGCGGCCACTCAGCGGCCCACACAGAAGGCCATGGGCAAGGGCGCCGTCCGGTCTCAGATGGACGTGCGCGTGAGCTTCCGCGTCCGGGAACGCAAGGACGTCGATCTCATCCTCGGGCAAGGGATGCTTAGCGCCGGATGGCACGCCCACACCCTCAACGCCCCCGGCAAGTTCCTCCTCTCCGCCCCCGAACACGACACACCCCGACGCGCCCGCGCCTACCTGCTCACCGATGCCACCGTGGCCGACACCGCAGAGCGCCACGCGGCCACCCGTCCGGCGCTGGACGAGGTCTCTCGGCGCGCCCTGGAGGAGGCACGCATGACGCCCGCCCCTCCCCCGTCCGTCCTCGTGACGCCGTCCCGCGAAGACCGCGCCGAAATGGCGCTGAGGGGAGCCCTGGACGGCGCGCCGGACGAGGGGCTTCCGATCGCCCACCTACTGATGATCACGCAACTGAGCCGACCGACCCTCTACCGGCGCCTCGCCGAGCTGGTGAAGACCGGCCGCGCCGTCCAAGTCGGACGAGGCCGCTACAAGGCACCCGATCACACTCGGTAGTCGTCTCACCGTCTCATCTCACGCGCGTGCGCCTGCACGTATGGGCGCCGGAGAGGTCCGTGAGACGAGACAGAGACGAGCACCCACCGCAACCAAGGAGATGATCACCGACCCACATCACGCACATGCCCGGGTCACCGGGCGAGAGGAGGTGGTGCCCCATACAGGCGTACACCGTCGAACAAGTGGCCGACATCCTCAACATCGGACGGGACAAGGTCTACTTCCTGATCCGCACCGGCCAACTCCGCAGCATCAAGATCGGCAAGCTGCGCCGCATCACTGATCGGCACCTCGCCGAGTTCGTCACCTCCCTGGAAGAGAACGCCACCAAGAACCAGGGACGTCTAGGGACGTCTTGAGTTAGAGTCGTGCGTAGGCCCAGGGCACGCCGCCCATACGGAAGGCCCTTGGGCACCCGGTTCTTGACAACTCGATCTACGCCAGCGTCCACAGAACGACTCGGGCCGTGACGCCCCCCCGCTCTCTCGAACGGAGGCGTCACCGACCCGCGCCGTCACACGGACGCAGGCAGCTCGCGACCGATCAAGAACCACCCAAATCCCCACCCCAAGGAGGCATCCCCTTGGCAGAAATCATGATCGGTAACTACCAGGCGTCGATCTACCAGGAAAACGGCGGATGGACCGGCGCGATCTCACTCGGCTACCACCCCAACGGCAAGCGCAAGCGTCCCAAGAGGAAGGGCAAGACCAAGGCCGAGGTCAAGGACAAGCTCAGGGAACTCGCCGAAGAGCTGGAAAAGGGCGTCAAGACGAATCGCAACTACTGCGTCCGCGACGCGGTAGAAGACTGGCTCACCGCGTTCGCCTCGTCCGGCAAATCACAGGCGACCAACGAGGTCTACCGGTCACTCACCGATAACCAGCTCGTCCCGTTCATCGGCCGGACCCTCCTCAAGGAACTCACAGCCGATGACGTCGAGAAGTGGCTCAACGGCAGAGCAGAGCAGCTCACCTCGTCCTCTCTCGGCATCGTGCACAGCATCCTCACGAGGTCGATTCGCAGAGCGGCGCGCCATGACCGCATCGGCCGGAACGTCGCCGAACTGGTCGACACCCCGACCGGCAAGCCCACCCGTAAGTCACGCTCACTCAGCCTGCGACAGGCCACAGCCCTACTCGAAGAGGCGAGCAAGCCCCAACACCGAATCGGCGCCTACGTCGTCCTGGGCATCGTCTCCGGGCTCCGCACGGAGGAACTCCGCACCCTCAAGTGGAGCGACGTCGATTTCGACAAAGCAACCGTCTACGTCCTCCGAGCCGACCGGCACAAGGGCGAGACCAAAACGACGCTGAGCCGACGCGGTCTCGGCATCGCCGACATGGGGGTGGACGCGCTCCGCACCCTCAAGAAGCAGCAGGCGGCCGAGAAGCTCAAGGCAGGAAAGGCGTACCAAGACAACAACCTCGTGTTCTGCCACGAGGACGGCCGTCCGTACGCCGCGCAACACGTCCGCCACCGGTTCCGCAAGATCCTGAAGGCCGCGAACCTCAACCCCACCGAGTGGTGCCCCCGCGAACTGCGGCACACGTTCGTCTCCATCATGAGTGACCACGACGTCCCCATGGAGAAGATCAGCATCCTCGTGGGCCACTCCAGCACGAAAATCACCGAGACCGTCTACCGCCACCAGCTCAGGCCCGAGATCCGCGACGGCGCTGAGCACATGAACGACATCTTCACCCGCAAGACCAAGTCCGCGTAGGCGCGCGGCTCCCGAGATGGCTCCCCAGACCTTCAGACGGAAAGGCTCAACTCCCCCACCTGCGACGCAGCGCGATTTATCCTTGCGCCTCGCTTAGGGAACCGCTGAGCCACGCTTATTCGGGGGTGGGAGGAAGTGTTTCTTTGGGGGGTTCTGCCTGGGAAACAAAGT
>NZ_SMKH01000078.1 GCF_004348515.1 Actinomadura sp. KC345
GGGCCGAGGCGGACGGTGTCGATGCCGTGGGCTCTGAGGACGACGCCGTCCGTGGAGCCCGTCCAGCCGGTGACCGGCGGCGGGTCGGCGCCGAACTCGGCGCGCCAGGCCGTGCGCGCCTCGCGGACGATCGGCGCGTCGGCGGGGGTCGCGGCGGCGGGATGGATCTCGTCGGTCTCCACCTCGACCGTGCAGGTGGCGAGCGGGCCGGTCGCGCAGGCCGCTTCGACCTCGGTCCGCAACGCGGAGGCGATGGTGTCCGGCTCGGCTCCGGGGACGGTCACGACGTAGATCCCGGCCTCCAGCAGGGCCGGGAAGAGGTCGGGTTTGTCGGGGCGGCCCGCGGTGAGCGAGCCGATTCCGGCGGCCGGGCCCACCTGCGTGCCGGGAGCCGCGCTCGAAGCGACGTAGGCCGCGCGCCAGCGCTCGACGGCGTCGATGACGGGGCCCGCGTGGGCGATGACGCCGCCGGGCGGGTCGGCCGACTCGCGGGCGAGCACGGCACCGTGTCGGCCCTGCACGCGAAGGCGCAGGTAGAGGGCGCCGGATTCCTCCCACAGGAGTGTGGGCGGGCCGCCCTTGGCGACGATGGCGGCGGGCGGCCGGGGCGCGGTGGCGAGGTAGTGGTCCAGGCCGGTCGAACGGGCCGTGCCGCCGCGTCCGTGGAGCATGCTCCTGTGCGTGCCCGATCCGGCCAGGAGGAGGCTCGTGGGTATGCCGCGCGACGCGGCGGTGACGAACGCGATCAGGGCCGCGGCGGCCGGGGCCCTGGCGACGCCGAGGCCGAAGCCCTCGACCTCCGTCGGCGTGACCTTCAGGGGGCCCGGGGGATCGGCGCGGCCGGTGATGGGGCGGTCCTCGGACGGGTCGCCGCTGAGCGAGGTGTCGAGGTGCGAGTAGAGCAGCACCCCGGCCGGGTCGCCCGCCTGGAGGTTGGCGCCGCCGGTGCCGTACCTCTGGACCGTCCAGTCGATCCACGGCCACCGCGCCGTGCACCAGGAGGCCAGGCGCACGGCGGCGGCGGACTCGTGGCCGTACGGCGCCGCGACGCCGTCCAGCACCTCCAGGACGCGGACGATCTCCTCGCCCGCGTCCCGCGGCGCCGTCAGAAGCGCCCCCAGTCGTCGGAGGCCGGGCGCCACACGTCGATGTTGCGCGGGTCCGGCGGCATCCGGCGGGCGACGTGCGTCTCGTGCTCCTCGGGCGTGAACACGCGGTGCGCGTCGCACAGCTCGTAACGCGGGCCGTGCAGCGGCTCGTGCATGTAGAACGCGATGGACGTCGACGCCGAGTGGTTCACGAGGTCCGACGCGATCGGCTCGCCCTTGTAGAGGGCGCGGGCGCGGAAGCGCATGACGTGGTCGAGGCTCTTCGTCGCGAAGCACAGGTGGGCGACGAAGTGCTCCTTGTTGTTCTGCAGGGCGAGGCTGTGGTGGTAGCGGTCCTCGCAGCGCAGGAACGTCGTGGAGCCGACGATCTCGTCCGAGGGCAGGAAGCCCAGCACCTCGGTGTAGAACTTCAGCGACTCCTCGTACTCGGTCGTCGCGATGAACGGGTGGACGAGGTCGACCGGGCGCAGCTCCGTCACCGGCGGCTCGGCGTACTCCAGGAAGCCGGTGAACAGCTCCACGACCAGCCCGTTGGGGTCGCGGACGGCGAAGCCGTCCGCGCAGAGGCCCTTCTGCCGGTCCTGGAGCGCGAGGATCTCGTGGCCGGCGTCGGTGACCCGCTTGCGCAGGTCGGCCAGGGCCTCGTCGTTCTCCACGCTGTAGCCGATCGCGACGGTCTGGCCGGTCGCGTGCTGCGGGGCGCTGATCAGCTCGATCGAGTGGTGCTCGATGTCGGTCCGCAGGTAGGCGTACTCGTCGGTGTGCTGTTCGAGCTGGAGGCCCACGTGGTACTGGAGGAACTCGATCGTCCGGGCCATGTCGGGGACCTCGATACGGGCGTACTCCATCCCGTACGGGCCGCGCGGCCGTCCCGCCTTGTCCGGGGCCTCGTGGCTGGTGATGTGGTGGGCCTCGACGACCGGCCGCCAGCGCTCCCGGACGAACCGCTCGTGCGAGTCGCTGGTCACGTAGGCGAGCAGGTCGGCCTCGGAGGCGAAGCGGACCGAGAACGCGTGCGTGAACGTCGAGTCGCGGGTGCTGATGTTGGGGCCCAGCGAGAACTCCCGCATCGCCGGGTAGCGCTTGGGGAAGGTGCGCAGCTCCGCCAGGATGGACTCGACCGCCTCGGACGGCGCGTCCGGGCGGAACCGGAACATCACGGTGTGATTGATCATCAGGTTCCTCAGAGGATGAAGCTCAGCCGGCTGCCGGCGGTCAGGTGCTCGTGGGCGAGGATCGCGCGGCGCCGCCGGAAGCGGAGCGCGTCGCCGCCCGTGACGAGCAGGTGGTCGTAGCGGCCCACGTAGGCGTCGAACTCGCCGTCGCGGGCGCGGTGGATGATGAAGGACGCCCTCACCCGGAGCAGGCCGGGCTCGTCGTGCTCGCGCAGCTGAACGTTGGAGATCATGCGGTGCGTGAGCGAGGGCGGGTTCTCGGCGTGCGCCTTGCGGGACTTGAGCCGCTTGACGCGGGCGCGCAGCAGGTCCCAGTCGTCGGTGACGAACGAGCCCGACGCGAACGGCGACTCGCCCTTCCAGTCGGTCGAGGGGACCTCGAACCGGGCGCCGGGCTCGAACAGCGCGAGCCAGTCGTCGTACTGCCAGGCGTCCAGGATGTCGGCCTCGGCGTAGAGGAAGTCCTCCACGTCGGCGCGGGTGATCTCGCGCCCGCCGACGAGCGCGCGGCCGGTGGTGGGCGCGGTCATCGCACGTTCCTCCCCTCAAGGAAGCTCTCCGGGCGGGGGCCGGTGACCTCCAGGCCGCCGTCGGCGCCGAGGACGTCCACCCATCGCCGCCAGAAGCCGCGCATCGCGCCCTCGTCGATGGAGCGGCCCTGTACGCCCTTGACCTCGTCGATCATGCCGCGGGACATGTCGCTGAAGTCCGTCCCGGCGCGGGCGTCGGCGGCGGTGGCCTCGATGCCGCGCTGCACCGCCTCGTACGCCTCGATGTCGTCGGGGGTGGCCAGGCCGCCGGGGCCGACGAAGCTGACCATGGTCTTCATCCGCAGCGCGCGGGTGTCGGCGTCCTCGCCGCGCGGCGCAAGCTGCCAGGCGCGGACGTCGGTGTGGCCGGCCGAGACCGGTTCGAGCTGGCGGATCGAGAGCCCTTCGAGGTCGAACAGCAGCAGGTTCGGGAAGACGAACAGGATGTGGCTCTCGTCGGCGACGTAGCGGGCGCGTTCGGGGCCGAGCCTGCGGTCCATCTCGGCGCGGTGCGCCCCGGTGCGGGCCTTCTCGTCCTCGCCGAAGCGCGGCTCCCACAGCATGCTGATCCGGCCGCCGTGGCCGGTCAGGACGAGGAGGCCGTGGCCGTTGCCGAGGTTGTAGGCGTACTGGTCGTCGTCGGTGACGGCGAAGCCCGTCTCGCGGAGGTAGCCGACGAACGTGTTGTGCGTGGGCGCGAAGTGGTAGCCGTCCATGGCGTTCTCGACGCCGAGTTTCCAGTTGCCGCGCACGCCGTACAGCTGGGTGCCGGGCAGGACCTCCATGCCCGCGGCGTGCTGCTCGGAGATCATCGTCATGTAGTCGGCGGCGTCGCCGAGGTAGTCGAGCAGCGGCGGGACGCCGGGGTCGAACGCGACGAACACGAACCCCTCGTGGATCTCCAGCCGGGGGACGGTGCGCAGCCGCATCGAGTCGAGGAAGCCCTCACCTGCGGCTTCGTAGGCGTCCTTGCCGGGGATCGCGGCGACGTCGCCGTTGTTGCGGAACGTCCACGCGTGGTAGAAGCACTGGAAGAGCTTGCTGGAGCCCTCCCGCTCCCGGCACAGGATCGTGCCGCGGTGCGGGCAGGAGTTCAGGAACGCGCGGACGGTGCCGCCGGTGTCCCGGCAGAAGATCAGCGGCCGGCCGCCCAGCGTCCGCGTCTTGAAGTCGTTGGGCGTGGCGACCTCGGTCTCGTGCCCCAGGTACAGCCACGTACGCGCCCATATCCGGTCCCGCTCCGCCTGGAAGATCTCCTCCGAGCGGTACGCGACCCGATTCACGCGGAAAGTCAGTGCGTCCCAGTCCTCGACGACCAGCCGCCCCGGAAGACCCGTGCCATCAGGTCCGGGCATCGGGCTCCACCCCCTTCCACGCCGCTTCATCAGCAGCATCGTTCAGTAATTCGAGATACCATCTCGCATCGTGCTAAGACTTCCCCAGGCCGGTTCGCCGTGTCAAGGGGAAGGACGGCGGGATACCTGCCGGTTTGACTAGCTACGTCTCAGTTATCATGATTGCGTCTCGCACTAAGAGATGGCATGCGGTGAAACCTCCTTTACACGGAGTGTCGAACGCTTCACCCCCCGGTGTTGCGAATGACCCGCCGCAGCGGTCTCGCTCATGATGAGATGGCGTGTCATGCCGCCACGGAGCCCGCCGCCCCGTCCGAGGGCACGGGGGAACGCGGCCTGTGGCCGAGGCAGAAGCGAGGAACGGATGGCGACGAGGACCGTACGAGACACCACGGCCGAGAGCTCCTCATCGATCCAGACGGTGCAGCGCGCCGCACTGATCCTGGACTCGTTCACGGTGAGCCGGCCCCACCTGAGCCTGAACGAGATCACCGCGCGGCTCGGCGCCAGCAAGGCGACCGCCCACCGGTACACCAAGGCCCTCCGGGCCGCGAACCTGCTGCGGTACGACGACCGCACCGCCCTGTACTCGCTGGGCCCGCAGGTCCTCACGCTCGCCGCCGCCGCGCGGGCCGCGCTGCCGATCGTGACGGCCGCCGAACCGTACATGGACCGGCTCGTCCAGACCGTCGGCCAGACCGTCGTGCTGAGCATCTGGGACGGCGAGTCGCCGACCGTCGTGCGGTCGGCCGACAACACCGACCACCTGATCCGGATCAGCGTCCGCGTCGGGTCGCGGCTCGACCTGGCCACCTCCGCGCAGGGCCGGGTGTTCTGCGCGTGCCTCCCGCCCGAGCAGGTCCCGGCGCTGGCCAAGCTGCTGCGCCGCTCCCCCGGGCTGCGCGAGGAGGTCGACTGGATCCGCGACCACGGGCTCTCGGTCAACTCCCCGTCCGAGAACGGCCTGCACACGATCGCCGCGCCGGTCTTCGAGGGCGAGGCCATCATCGCCACGATGGCGATCGTGGGCACCTCCGTCGACGTCCCGCGCCAGGCCGACTCGACGATGGCGCGGGCCCTCCTGGAGATCACGAAGGAGCTGTCCCAGCGCCTCGGCAACAACGGCCACCACACCGAGGCCGGCTGACCGTCGACGTGCGGCGTGTCGTTGTCATCCGGCCTTCCAGAACAACGACACGCCGCAAGTGAACGGGTCAGGGGAGGTCGTTCAGGTACGTGAGGGATTTCGCGAAGTCCGCTCGGGGCGGGACGAAGATGTCGATGTTCACGCACGGGTCTTCCAGCGGCTCTATGTAGTGCTCGGATCCCGCCGGCACGAGCAGGAACGTGCCGGCGGTCATCTCGTGCGGGACGCCCTCGACGTAGTAGTTGCAGCGGCCCTCGGCGATGTAGACGAGCTGGTCGAAGTCCTCGTGGCTGTGCGGGTTGAGGTCCATGCCGACGTCGAGGGTGTGGTGGGCGACCATCACCTCGTCGGTGGAGTAGACGCGGCGCCGCACCCCCCGGCGCAGCTCGGTCTCCGGCATGTCCGCCCAGCCGATCACCCGGTTGTAGAGCTTGGCGTTGCGGCCCTTCTCGGTCATCCGTTGCCTCCTTCGCCGGCCGCCGCTTCCAGTCCGGCGGCGAGAATCTGCAGGTCCGACCCCGTGACCAGGTAACGCGCGCCGGCGAGGCCGTGGCCTCGCGCGGCCGTCCTGGACGGGGCCCAGCCGCCGAACGCGACCCCGTGCCGTTCGGCGGCGTTCTCGATCTCGGCGACGGCCGCGCGCAGGTCGTCACCGCCGGGGTCGGCGCCCAGGCTGACGGCCAGGTCGGTGCCGCCGACGAAGACGACGTCCAGGTCGCCGATCACCGCCTCCCAGGAGTCGCCGTCGCGCCACCAGGGCGTCTCGATCTGCCCGACGAGCAGCGGCGGGTCGTCGCGCTCCGCGGCCAGGAACGCCTTCAGGCCGCCGGACGAGCGCAGCCCGAACCCGGCGGCCCGGTTGGCCAGGCTGACCGACCGGGCTCCCTCGGGCGCGAACCGCGTCGCCCGGACGAGCGCGCGGGCCTGCGCGGCGGACGCGAGCATGGACAGCTGGAGCCCGGCCGCGCCGTTCTCCAGCAGGCGGCAGATCAGCGGCGCGTCCACCTCGGGGATCCGGACGAGCGCCGGCAGCCCGCAGCGTTCGGCGTGCCGGACGAGGCCGATCGCCTCGGCCTCGGTCAGCGTGGAGTGCTCCATGTCGACGACGGCGAAGTCGAAGCCCGCCAGGCCGCACAGCTCCACCACGTCCGGGGCGGGCAGCTTGACGAAGGTCCCGGTCACCCGGGCGCCCTCCGCCAGTGCCGCGCGCAGCGAGCGCCGGTGCGAGGTCACAGCCCGCGCCACGGCACGGTCTCGACCTCCGCCCCGCCGTGCAGGACGAGGGCGGGCGAGAGCAGGGGCGCGGTGATCGAGTTTCCGGCCGCGTCAGGCAGGACGACCGGCTCGGTCTCCTCGACCACGGTCACGTGGGCGGGGCCGCCGGCCTCCAGCCGCCCGTAGCCCTCGCCGTCCAGCCCGAGGACCCGCGCGGGCCGCACGGTGGCGCGGGCGACCGCCTCGGTCAGCGGCATGCCCAGCGCGATGAGCTTGGACATGCTGGTCAGCAGGTCGAACACCGGCCCGCGCCAGTTGCGGGCGCTGGTGTCGGAGCTGAGCACGTCGGGGTAGAAGCCCTTCGCGATCGCGGGACGCGCGACCTCGAAGCTGAGGTTGCTCTTGCCGTGCGCCGAGTCGAACAGGACGCCGCGCTCCCGGGCCGCCGTCACCGCCGGGTGCACGTTCTCGCCGTCCAGGATGCCGTGCTCCTTGCCGGTGTAGCAGTGCGCCACGATGTCGCCGGGACGCAGGTGGTCCAGGACGACCGGCAGCGGCTCGGAGGTCTCCCCGATGTGCACCATGAGCGGCAGACCGGCCTCCTCGGCGACGTCGAGGGACTTCTTCAGCAGCATCTGCCAGTTCTCGCCGACGACGTCCTCGGACAGCCGGATCTTGAAGCCGCGCACCACGTCGGGGTTCTGGGCGGCGGTCGCCAGCGCGTCGTCCGGGACGAGCGTGTCGGGGTTCATCAGCTCGCCGAAGCGGAAGTCGATGAGGCCGAGCACCGAGACGTTCAGGAAGTTGACGATCCGCATCGGGGACGGCTCGACGACCAGCTTGCGGAACGCGGGGAACGTGGAGGCCCCGGCGGTCCCGGCGTCGGCGGCGGCGACGACGCCGCGGCGCAGGTGCGCGTCGTCGGCGGAGGCGCCGACCGCGGAGACGTACTGGAAGATGTGGGTGTGGCCCTCGACCAGGCCGGGGAGCACCCACCTGCCGGTGCAGTCGACGACCTCCGCCGCCTGGGCGGCCAGGCCCTCGCCGACGGCCGCGATCTTGTCGCCGCTGATCGCGACGTCGCGCACGGCGTTGGTGCCGGACGCGGGATCGATGACCGTCCCGCCTCTGAGCACGCGGTCGTAGGCGGGCTTGCTGTCTTCGGTCATCGAGGTGCTCCCGGTTCTGTGAGGATGCAGGGGGAAGTGCGGGTCCGGTACCGCGGGTGAGGCGGCGCGAGGCGCGCGTTCACGCGTGGACCCGGGTGGTCAGGGGCAGGACGCCGTCGATCTCGACCCGGACGGTGTCGCCGGGCCGCAGGAAGTCGCCGCGGTCCTGGCCGGTCCCGGCGGGCGTGCCGGTCAGCACCACGTCGCCGGGGTGGAGCGCGGCGTACCGGGAGATCCGGGCCAGCAGCTCGGGGATCGGGAAGATCATGTCGGAGCTGGTGGAGTCCTGGCGCGGCTCGCCGCCGACCCACGAGCGGACGCCGATCGCGTCCGGCCCGGCGACCTCGTCGCGCGCCAGGAGGGAGCCGCCGAGCGGGGTGAAGCCGGCGAAGCTCTTGGCCAGCACGGGCCATCCGGTGCGCTTCATGACGTCGCGGCAGGTCATGTCGTTCGCCGCGGTGACGGCGGCGACCGCGGCCCAGGCGTCGGCCTCGCCGGCGCGGTCGAGGGTCCGGCCGATCACGACCGCGATCTCGGCCTCGTAGTCCATCTCGGCGGTCTGCTCGGCCGGGAGCCGGACGCTCGCGCCGGGCCCGCACACCGACGACGGCGCGGCCAGGTAGAGCACCGGCTCGTCCGGGACGGGACGTCCCGTGAGCTCGGCCTTCGAGTGGTAGTTCATGCCGATGCCCCACAGTGCCCGGGGGCGGGGGACGGGGGCCGGCAGGCCGGGCCCGGCTCCGTCGCCGCCGGCGCCGTCCAGCGGGACGCGCCGGACGACCTTCGCCGTGGCCAGGGCGTCCAGCGAGCCTGTCGCCTCGATCAGGGCGCCCGCGTCGGGGTAGGGCGTGTCGAGGACGGCCACGGCCCCGTCCTCGATCCGGCCGAGACCCCCCGAAGTCATTACAACATGCACGACGTCATCTTTCGATGCGAGATGGTTTCCTGTCAAGAAATGAGAGATGGTATCTCGCAATCCGACATGGCAGCCTGCGGGCAGCACGAGTCGGCCGCGCGGCGCCGGGCCGCGCGACGAGACGAGCGGCGAGCAGGGGGTGGCGAGGGTCAGGCGTTCGCCCGCGAGGCCGCGGCGAGCTGCCGCGTCACCTCGTCGCCGTCCCAGTAGTCGATGCGGCGGGCCACCAGGCCGTCCACGTCCACCCACAGGCGGAACACGCCGCGGAGCCGTACCGGCGCGTTCCCGGCCGAGACGAGCCGGAACGACATCGTGTAGGCCAGCACGGCCCGCACGTCCCGGACGACCAGGTCCTCCATGTCGTACTTCAGGCCCGCGAAGTCGGCCAGGAAGCCGTCGAGCCGGTCCCGGTACGCGGCGCGGCCGGTGACGCCCTGCCCCATCGACGCGGCGTGCTCGCTGACGAAGCCCTCGGCCACGCAGCCGGCGACGGCGTCGGCGTCGTGGCGGTTCAGCGCGGCGAGGTACCGCAGCGCCGCCGCGCGGGTCCGCTCCTCGACCCGCGCGACGGCGTCCGGTCCCATCGGCCGGAGGGGGCCGGTCAGGACCGTCCCCACTTCTCGCGGACGGTATCGAACACCTTCTGGTTGTGGGAGATCTCGATGACGTTGCCGTCCGGGTCCTTGAGCGCGCAGATGTAGCCGACCGGGTCCGGCATGTCGCGCGGCTCCCAGTGCAGGCTTCCCAGCTCGCGGGCGCGCTCGGCCAGCTCGTCCACGTCGGCGCGCTCGGGCACCTCGATACCGATGTGGGCGAACGGGTGGAGCAGCCCGAGCTGCCCGCCCTTGTCCTTGTCGAAGGACACCAGCACCAGCACGAAAGGCGTCTCCACCTGGCCCTCGTTCGACAGCCAGGCGCTCTCGCCGTCGGCGTCCTGGAACCGCTCCAGCACCACCAGCGGGGTGAGCGAGGTGTAGAAGTCGATCGACTTGTCCAGGTCGCCGCTCGGCAGCGCGACATGGGTCCAGCGCGCGGCGGTCAGTCCGCTCACGTTGTCCTCCTCTGGATCGTCCGGCCCCGGATTGCCCGGACCCGGTGGTCTATGACGGCGTCGCACTTGCAGATCACGCCGCACGTACAGATCACGCCGTACCCCGATGGAACGCCTTGCCCAGGGCCCGCGGCTCGCGGTCCTTGGCCGCGAACAGGAGCAGCACCACCAGGGCCAGCAGGTAGGGGGCGACGATCAGCAGCTGCGAGTTCAGCTGGAAGCCCAGCGCGGGCAGCGCCAGCCGCATCGCGTCGGCGAGGCCGAACAGCGCGCAGCCGAGCAGCGTGCGGCCCAGCCGCCACGCCCCGAAGATCACCGCCGCGATCACGATGAAGCCGCGGCCGGCGGTCATGTTCTGGCTGAACGAGCCGACCTCGCCCACCGCCAGGTAGGCGCCGCCGAGCCCGGACAGCAGCCCGCACCACAGCAGCGCCTGGCGGCGCCGCTTCTGCACGTCGATGCCGGTCACGTCGGCGGCCTGCGGATCCTCACCGACCGCCCGCAGCTCAAGGCCCCACCGGCTGCGCTCGACGAGCCACCACGTCAGCGGGACCACCCCGATCAGCAGGTAGACCGGCCACCGCTCGACGAACAGCACCTGCCCGACGATCGGGATGTCGCGCAGCACCGGCACGCTCACCTGCCACACCTGGTGGCCGGTGAACGACCCGGTGACGATCAGGTAGCTGGTCAGCCCCAGCACCAGCGTGTTCAGGACGAGGCCGACGACGAACGTGTTGACGGCCGCGCGGTGCGACAGGTTGCCGTGCACGAACCCGATCAGCAGGCCGACCAGCATCCCGACCGCGAGCCCGGTCGTGGCGCTGCCGGTCACCGACGCGCCCGCGATCGCGCCGAACGCCCCGCCCAGCATCATCGCCTCGACGGAGATGTTGACGGTCCCGGCGCGTTCCGCGAGGTACTCCCCGCAGGCGGCGAACGCGAGCGGCACCGTCAGCCGGGCACCGCTGGCGAGGATCGTGGAGATGTTGTCCGCGGCGCTCATGACGCGACCGCCTCCTTGGCCTTGGGGGCCGCGGCATCCGCGTCGGCCCCGGTTCCGCGGCTCTCCCGCCGGCGGCGCAGCGCCTCGGTCAGGACCGGCGGGACGACGAACGCGAGCACCAGCAGCGACTTGACCACGTCCACCAGGAAGTGCGGGACCCCGGTCGACGCCAGGAACCCGCCTCCGGAACGCAGCACACCGAACAGCAGCGCGACGGGAATGGCCATCAGCGGCCGGTTGCGGGCGACCAGCGCCACCAGCAGGCCGTCCCAGCCGATGTTGTTGGAGATGCCGCCCTGCAACCGGTTGGTGCCGACGGGGCTGGTCAGCAGCACCGCCCCGGCCACCCCGGCGAACGCGCCGGACACGGCCAGCGCCGTCCCGCTCAGCGCCCCGACCCGTACCCCGGCGTGCCGGGCGGCCCGCGGGTTGAGGCCGAGCATCGTCAGCCGGAAACCCCACCGGCTGCGCGCGATCAGCAGCGCGATCACCACGGCCGCGGCCAGCGCGAGCAGCAGGCCGCCGTTGATCTGCAGCGACGGGTACTCGCCGAACGAGCCGAGCAGCCCGTTCTCCGGCAGCGGGTTGGACTGCGGCGAGACCGTCGCCCCGCCGCGCCTGGTCTCCTGGAGCAGCCACGGCGTGTTCACCGCGTACGCGACGAGCTGCTGCGCGAGGAACGTCATCAGCAGCGTGCTCACCACGATGTTGACGCCGCGCACCCGGTGCATCAGCGAGCTGATCCCGGCCCACGCCCCGCCGGCCAGCGCCGCCGCGACCAGCGCGAGCACCAGCAGCGCCGGTCCGGGCAGGGCCAGCCGCAGCCCGATGAACGCCCCGGCCAGCGCGCCGATGAGCACCTGGCCCTCCTGGCCGAGGTTGAACACCCCGGCCCGGACGCACACGCACGTCCCGACGGCCACCAGCAGCAGCGGCGCGGCATACAGCAGCGTCGAGCTGATCGCGGACCGGCTCGCCAGGCTCCCGTCGTACAGCGCCGTTATCGCCTTGACCGGGGAACCGCCCGTCGTCGCCACCAGCACCGACGACACCGCCAGCGCGAGCGCGACGGCGACCACCGTCGCCAGGGCGACCTGCGTCCCGCCGGGCCCGGGGCTCAGCGCCGCGGCCAGCCTCCGCCCGGAACGGTCGTCCGTCATGCCGTACCTCCCGGGAGCCTCACGCGGCCACACCTCCCACGAGCATGCCGAGGCGCTCGGCGGTGGCCTCGGCCGTGGGCAGCACGCCCGCGACGCGGCCCCCGGAGATGACCGCGATCCTGGAAGAGAGCGCCATGACCTCCTCCAGCTCGGTACTGATCAGCAGGATCGCCACCCCTCCCGACGCGGCCTTGCGCAGCCGCAGGTACATGTCCTCGATGGCGCCCACGTCGAGACCGTGGGTGGGCTGGGCGGCGACGAGCACCGACGGGTCCGCCGACATCTCGCGGGCGAGCACCACGCGCTGCTGGTTGCCGCCCGACAGGCTGCGGACGGGCGCGTCCAGCGACGAGGTGATGATGTTGAACTCCACCGCCAGCCGCCGGGCCACCTCGTACGTCCTGCGCCTGTCGACCAGGAACCGGCCGCTGACGCTGTCGAGCGACTTCATCACCAGGTTGTCGGCGACGCTCATGTCGAGGACGACGCCGGAGGCGTGCCGGTCCTCGGGGACGATGCCGAGGCCGGCCTCGTGCAGCGCGCCCGGCCTGGCCGGGTCGATCCGCACGCCGCCCACCTCGATCGTCCCGGCGGAGGGCTCGACCAGGCCGGACAGCAGGTCGCCCAGCGTCGCCTGGCCGTTGCCCTCCACCCCGTACAGCCCGAGGATCTCGCCGGGCGCGACGTCGAGGCCGAAGTCGTCGAGCAGCGGGACGCCGTCCGAGCGGACGGTGATGCCCGACAGGCGCAGCGCGGGCTCGACGCCGGTTTCCGGCTCCTCCTGCGGCTCGCCGTCCTGCCTTTTGTCCGCACGCCGTTCGACCGGGAGCATGCCCAGGGCCGCGGCCTCGGCGCGCAGCGAGACGTCCCGGCCGACCATCTGCCGGGCCAGCTCCTGCGCGCTGGTCTCCGCCGTCACGCTGTGGAACGCGACGCGACCCCGGCGCAGCACGGTCACCCGGTCGGTGGCCGCGGTGATCTCCGCCAGCTTGTGGCTGATCAGGACCACCGCGCGGTTCTCACCGGCGACGACCTCGCGCAGCACGCCGAACAGCTCCGCCGACTCGGCCTGGGTGAGCACCGAGGTGGGCTCGTCCAGGACGAGGACGGACGGGTCGCGGCGCAGGCACTTGATCAGCTCCACCCGCTGCCGCTCCCCGGCCGACAGGCGCGAGACCGGGGCGAGGGGGTCGATCGGCAGCCCGTAGCGTCCGCCGACCTCCTCGACCTGCGCGCACGCCTTCGCCCGGTCGACCCGGCCGGTGTCACCGAGCGTGATGTTCTCCCAGACGGTGAGCGGCTCGACGAGGCTGAAGTGCTGGTGCACCATGCCGATGCCGAGCGCGATCGCCTCCTGCGGCCCCGCGACCTCGACCGCGCGGCCGTCGTGATGGATCGTCCCCGCGTCCCGCCGGACGAGCCCGAGCAGGATCTTCATCAGCGTGGACTTGCCCGCGCCGTTCTCGCCCAGCAGGCCGTGGATCTCGCCGCGGTGGACGGTCAGGTCCACCGCGTCGCAGGCCACGACCTGCCCGTAGGTCTTGCCGATCCCGCGCAGCGCCAGCGCGGGAGCGCGGTCCCCGTCACGATCGGTCATGTCATCCAATCCTCCGAAGGATGCCCCGGCCTTGAGGCCGGCGGTCTTGTTGAAGTTCGCCGACACTCAGCCCACATTCCGCGTACAGGTGCGCTTACGATCTGTAATGATTCCGCCATGCGGGCGGCATACAAGTGCCGGGCCTACCCCGACCCCGAGCAGGCGGCCATCTTCGGCCGCACGTTCGGTTGCGTGCGTCTGGTCTGGAACAAGACACTCGCCGAGCGCCGCCGGGCCTACCACGCCGACGGCACACGCACGTCCTACAAGCAGACCGACGCCGCGCTGACCCTGTGGAAGAAGAGCGAAGACCTGGCGTTCCTGAACGAGGTGTCCTGCGTGCCGTTGCAGCAGGCGCTGCGGCACCAGCACGCCGCGTTCGCGAATTTCTTCGCCGGTCGTGCCCGCTACCCGCGGTTCAAGAACCGCAACTCCCGACAGTCCGCGCACTACACCCGCTCGGCCTTTCGCATCCGCAACGGGCAACTGCAGATCGCCAAGACCACCAGGCCTTTGGCGTTCGTGTGGTCGTTCGACGATGTGGACCTGGCCACGCTGAACCCGACCATGGTCGTGATCTCCAGAGACCCGGACGGCCGCTGGTACACGACCTTCGCCGTCGACACCGACACCCCCAAGCCGCTGCCGGCGGCCGGGCACCAGATCGGCATCGACCTGGGGGTGAAGGACTTCATGGTCACCTCCGACGGGGACCACCTCGCCAATCCCCGGCATCTGGAGCGCAAGGCGGCGAACCTGGCCCGGTACCAGCGGCGGATGGCCCGCAAGCCCGGCTCGGCCAACCGGCGCAAGGCCAAGGCCAAGGTCGCTCGCTCCCATCGGAAGGTCCGCAACGCCCGCCGAGACTTCCTGCACCGCACAAGCACCGGTCTCGTCCGCCAAGCAGACACGATCGTGATCGAAGACCTCGCGGTCGCCGGCATGGTGCGCAACCGCAAACTCGCTCGCGCCGTGGCCGATTGCGGGTGGGGTGAGTTCCGGCGTCAACTGGAGTACAAGGCCGACCGTGCCGGACGAACCCTGATCGTCGTCGATCGGTGGTACCCCTCGTCCAAGACCTGCTCGCATTGCGGCCACCTGCTGACCGAACTGAGCCTTTCCACCCGGGCATGGTCGTGTCCGGGCTGCCGCACCCGGCACGACCGGGACGTCAACGCGGCCAAGAACATCCTTGCGGCTGGTCGAGCCGTAGCCGGGGCATGCCCCGGCGAGGTCTGTGGAGCTGATGTCAGACGGCAAGGGCCCTCCCTTCCGCAGTCGGCTGCGAAGCAGAAACACTTACGGCGCGAGCCGTAGGACTCCCCTCCCGAGAGGGAGGGGAGGGAAGTCAATTACCGAGCCTCTCCACTTCCGCGGAGGCGTCGATCTTCCCGCTCGCGATGTCCTTCATGAACTGGTCGATCTTCTGCTTGGCCTCGGGGTTCTCCTTGCACAGCTTGACCGTGGGGAACGGGTCCTTGCCGATCGTCCAGACCTTCTGGACGCCCATTTCGAGCTTGCCGGCGTCGAACAGCTTCAGCGCCTCGGTGAAGTAGTCGCCGGGGCTGAACATCACCGAGAGGTCGAACTTCGGGTCGGTGGAGGCGCACCGGTCGGTGCCCGGGGTCAGCGTGATGAGGTTCTTGGTGTTGGCCAGCTTCGCGGCCGCGTCGGTGGAGCCGCCGAGGTACGGGTAGACGACGCCGACGCCCTGGTCGATCTGGGCCTGCACCGCCTCCTTGGCCTTGGCCGCGTCGTCCTGGTCGCCGGCGTAGGTGGTGTTGACGGTCGCGTCCGGGATCACCTTGCGGATGCCCGCCTTGAACGCCTTGGAGGCGTTGATGTTGAAGTCGACCTCCATGCCGCCCACGAAGGCCGCCTTCTTGACGCCCTTCGCCTGCATCAGCACACCGGTCGCGTACCCGGCGGACAGGATGCTCTGCGCGGGGTCGTCGGTGGACAGCATGACCTTGGGGGTCTGCTGGACGTTGCCCGAGCTCGGGACGTACCAGGCGGTCTTCTCGCACACCGCCTCCTCCGAGGCGGGGATCGCGTCCTTCAGCTCGGAGGCGCCGAGCGCGACCATGTCGACCTTCTGCTGGCACAGCGCGCGGGCCGCGCTCAGCGCCTCGGTCTCCGGGACGCTGCCGCGCTTGATGACCTCCCAGCCCTTCTGCTTGGCGAACGTCTCGGCACCGGTGACGAAGCTCTGGTAGTAGCCGTTGTCGTTGATGTCGCCGGGGCTGAGCACGCCGATGACGACCTTGCCGTCGCCGTTGACGTCGGGCTCGCCGGGCAGGATGCCGCCGCCCGACCCGCCCGCGGAGTTCTGGTTGGCGGTCGCGTCCTGGTCGGCGCAGCCGGCCAGGGCGAGCAGGGTGGCGCACGCGACGGCCGCGCCCGCGATCCGTACCGCTTTACGGTTCTTCACCTCAGGGGTCCTTTCGATCGGACGGTGAGACGAGCAGGGGTCGGGAGCTCGATGTGCCGGCGGACGCGGGGACCACCGGCCAGCGGCGGAGGATCTCCAGGCCGGCCGCGCGCAGCAGCGCGGCCGCTCTCGACTCCGCCTCCCGGCGCAGGTCCGCGAGGTCGAGGGTCGTGATCCGGCGGTCGCGGACGACCGCCTTCCCGGCGACCAGGACATCGCGGACCGTGTGGCCGGGCTCACCCCACACCAGGTGCTTGGCCAGGTCGCCCAGCGGCGTCCAGGCCGGGTCGTGCGTGTCGAGGACGACGAGGTCGGCGGCCTTGCCGACCTCGATCGACCCGACCAGGCCGCCGAGGCCGATCGCCTCGGCACCGGAGCACGTGGCCAGCGCGAACGCCTCGTCCGCGCGCAGCGGCCAGGTGCCCCGGTCGTTCTCCAGGCCGGCCAGCAGCCCGGCCGCGCGCAGCACGTCGGGAGCGTCGCCGGCGTTGTGGGAGTCGCAGCCGAGCGCGACGCGTCCGCCGCGCCGGACCAGCTCGCCGTGCCGCCCGGCCCGCGTGTAGCCCTGGCCGAGGCGCAGGTACGCACCCGGGCAGGACGCCACCGCCGTGCGGGTCGCGAGGACGGCCTCGACCTCCTCGTCGTCGAGCCAGACGGCGTGGCCCAGGAGCAGCCGGGGGCCCAGCACGCCCAGGTCGCGCAGGTGGACCAGCGGCCGGACGCCGGTGCGGCTCAGGTACGACTCGGCGTCACCGGGTCCCGGCGACATGTGCAGGGTCATGGTGGTGCCGAGGCGCTCGGCGAGCTCGGCCGCGCCGGTGAACAGCTCGTCGCTGACGAGGTCGTGGCCGACCAGCGTGATCCAGCCGGTCACGAGACCCTCGGCCGGGAGGCTCCGGACGATCTCCTCCTGCCGGGCCACGGCGTCGGCGGCGGGCAGCGCGTGCGGGACGCCCGGGGCGTCCCAGCCCCAGCCGCCGACCCGTCCCCGGATCCCGGCCGCGGCCAGCCCGGCGGCGACCCGCTCGGGATGCGCCACGGTGCCCGCCTCCAGGACGGTCGTGACCCCGCGCGTCAGCGACTCGGCGGCGGTCAGGGCCGCCGACAGCTCGTCGTCGTCCCCGGAGACCCGCCCGTGCAGCGGCACGGCCCAGCCGAAGATCGCCTCCTGGGCGTCGATGTCGTCGGGGATCGCGCTGCGGACCAGCGGGTCCACGGTGCAGTGCTGGTGGGCGTTGACCAGGCCGGGAACGACGACGCAGCCGGTCGCGTCCAGTTCGGCGGCGCCGGGGTGGCTCTCGCGGAGCGGCCGGTAGGGGCCGATCGCGGCGATCCGCCCGTCCACGACCGCGATCGTGGCGCCGGTGACGACCTCGCGTCCGGGCGCCATCGTCACCACCGTCCCGCCGGTGACCAATAGGGAGCCGGTCATGGGCGGACCAGGACCTTGCCGATGGCCGTGCGCGACTCGACGGCGGCGAACGCGGCGGGCAGCTCGTCCAGCCCGTACTCGGCCATCCGGACGGCCCGCAGGCCGCCGCCGAAGTAGGCGCTCAGCATCGCGCCGAAGTCGGCCTCGGTGTAGGCGCCCGAGCCCAGCAGCCGCAGCCCGCGGTGGTAGACGCCGGCCAGGGAGATCGTGACCTCGTCGCCGGTGGTGTTGCCGAACGTCACCAGCCGCCCGCCCGTGCGGAGGCTGTCCAGTGAGGTCTGCCAGGTCGCCGCGCCCACGTGGTCGAGCGCGAGGTCCGCGCCCTCGCCGCCGGTGAAGCGGCGCACCGCGGCGACGACGCCCGCGTCGTTGTGCAGTTGCAGGTCGGCGCCGAGGTCCGCGGCGAGGGCGAGCTTCGCGTCGCTGCCCGCGACCGCGACGACCCGGGCCCCGGCGCGCTTGGCGAGCTGGACGGCGGCGATGCTGACCCCGCTGGCGGCGGCCTGCACCAGCACGGTCTCGCCGGCGGCGACCTCGCCGACCGTGAGGGTGGCGTGCCAGGCGGTGCTCCACGCGGACGGCAGCGCGGCGGCCTCGTCGAGCTCCACGTGCGCGGGAACGGGGTGGACGAGCCGCTCGGGCACGGCGACGTACTCGGCGAACCCGCCGGCGACGTTCCCGCCGACGACGCGGACGGAGGCGCAGTGGCCGGGGTCCCCGGCCCCGCAGCGCCGGCACGAACCGCAGCCGAGCGTCGGGTCGATCACCACGCGGTCGCCGGGGGCGTGCCCGGCCACCTCGTCGCCGACGGCCTCGACGTGCCCGGCCACGTCCATGCCGGCGATGTGCGGGAGGCGGAAGCCGGGCAGGACGGCGGGGCCGCGGCGCTGGAGGACGTCGAGCCGGTTCAGCGCGCAGGCCCGGACCCGGACCAGCACGTCGCGAGGACCGGGAACCGGGTCGGCGACGCGCCGCAGCGACACCACCTCCGGACCTCCGAAGCCCGTCTGAACCAGCGCCCTCACCTGGACCTCCGCCCGGTTGCACTCTCGAATTCATCTCGCATTGTGAGGCATCGACTCGCAATGTGAGGCACACTCTGAACCGCGCTCCCCGGCCGTGTCAACACCCTCCGGAAAACTCCGCGGTAGTCGTAACCGCTGCGTAACAGCGGTGCCTGCACGGGAAACGGAAGCCCGGCATGACCAGGGCACGGTCGGACCGCCCGGCCGGGCGGTCCCCGTCACTCCGCAGGCACCCGTCACTCCGCAGGCACCGCCACTCCGCGGGCACCGCTCAGCGGTCGAGCAGCCGTACCGCGACCGCCTTCTCCTGCGTGTACTCGCGCAGCGCGGCGTACCCGCCGCCCGCGCTGAACCCGCTGTCCTTCTGCATGTTGAACGGGAACCCGATGACCCCCGCGTCATGGAACTGGTTCACCGCGACCTGCCCGGACCGCACGTCCTTGGCCACGCGCATCGCCCGCGACACGTCGTCGGTCCAGACGCAGGCCAGGAGCCCGAAGTCGGTGTCGTTCATCATCTCGACGGCCTGGGCGGTGCCGCGGAAGCCCTGCACGGCGAGGACCGGCCCGAAGACCTCCTCGCGCACGACCCGCATCCCGGGGTCGACGCCGTCCAGGACGGTCGGGGCCACGAACCATCCGCCGTCCGGCACCTCGGCCTTCGCGCCGCCGGTCACCACGCGGGCGCCCTCCCCCGGCGCCCCCTCAAGGAAGCCGAGGACGCGCTCGTGCTGCTCCCGGCTGACCAGCGGCCCCATGTCGAGATCCTGGTCCCACGTGCCGAGCCGGACGGCCCGCATCCCTTCCACGACGCGCTCGGTCACCTCGGCGCGGATCGACTCCTCGACCAGGAGCCGCGAGCCCGCGTAGCAGTTCTGGCCGGCGTTCTCGGTGATGGAGCCGACGATCGCCGGGACCGCCACGTCGAGGTCGGCGTCCGCGAACACCACGTTCGGCGACTTGCCGCCCAGCTCCAGCTTGACCGGCACCAGGTTCTCCGCCGCGGCGCGCATCACCGCGCGGCCGGTGGCCGTCGAGCCGACGAAGCTGATGTGATCGACGTCCGGATGGGAGGTGAGCGCCACCCCCGCCTCCGCGCCGAGGCCGGTGACGACGTTGAACACCCCGGGCGGCAGGCCGGCCTCGCGGGTCAGCTCCGCCAGCGCCAGCGGTCCGAGCGGCGCGATCTCGGACGGTTTGAGCACGACGGTGTTGCCCGCCGCGAGCGCGGGCGCCACGTTGGCGGCCGACAGCAGCATCGGCACGTTCCAGGGCAGCGTCACCGCGCACACCCCGTACGGCTCGGGGATCGTGAAGCCCAGGTAGCCGGGGTCCCGGGTCGGCAGCGTGGCACCGGTGAGCTTGTCGGCGGCGCCCGCGAAGTACGCGACGATGCCGTGCGCGATGAACGCGTTCGTCCGCCCGCCCGACAGCGGCTTGCCGACGTCGCGCGCCTCGTACCGGGCCAGCTCCTCGACCCGCTCCATGATCAGCGCGGCCCAGCGGCCCAGCAGGGCGCCGCGCTCGCTGGGCGAGGTCGCCGCCCAGCCGGGAAAGGCGCGCCTGGCCGCCGCGACCGCGTCGTCCACGTCGGCCCGGCCGCCGCGCGCGATCCGCTGGATAACCTTGCTGTTCGCCGGGTCGAGGACCGGAAGTTCTCCCTGGTCACGGGCCGGAACCCAGGATCCGCCGACGAGCTGGCGGCCGGCCGGAATATCAAGTGCGGACATACCCGGAATCCTTGACCGGAATTATCCCGCATGTCAAGATGCCGTATCTCTTTATGAAATGACCTTTGGGGAGGGCGCATGCGGGTCACCGCCGCCGTACTGGACCGTCCGGGCGAGGCCCTGGCGCTGCGGGACGTGGAGCTCGGGCCGCCCCGCCCGGACGAGGTCCTGGTCCGGCTCAGCGCGGTCGGCATCTGCGCCACCGACCTGGAGTTCGCCACCTTCATGGAGGGCCCCGCCGTGCTCGGCCACGAGGGCGCCGGAGTCGTGGAGAAGGTCGGCGACCACGTCACCTCCGTGGCGCCGGGCGACCACGTGGCGCTGTCGTTCACCTCGTGCGGCGGATGCCGCCCCTGCCTGACGGGTTCGCCCGGCTACTGCCTGCGGTTCGACGCGCTCAACTTCAGCGGACGGCGCCCCGACGGGTCGTCGGCCGTCTCCCTGGACGGGACGGAGATCAACGCCCACTTCCTCGGGCAGTCGGCGTTCGCCGACCACGTGATCGCGCCCGTCCGCGCCGTGGT
This sequence comes from Actinomadura sp. KC345, assembly GCF_004348515.1. Taxonomy (GTDB): domain Bacteria; phylum Actinomycetota; class Actinomycetes; order Streptosporangiales; family Streptosporangiaceae; genus Spirillospora. The sequence continues at coordinate 20,572 of NZ_SMKH01000078.1, forward strand.
GCCGATCGGCAAGGACGCCGACCTGACGCTGGCCGGGCCGTTCGGCTGCGGCTTCCAGACCGGCGCCGGCGGCGTGCTCAACGTCCTGCGCCCCGCGCCCGGCTCGTCGATCGCGATCTTCGGGGCGGGGGCCGTGGGCGTCACCTCGGTCATGGCCGCCGCGCTCAGCGGATGCACGACCATCGCCGCCGTCGACCTCAACGCCGAGCGGCTGGCCACCGCCCGCTCCCTGGGCGCCACGCACGGCGTGACCGGCGGCGGGCCCGCCGCGGCCGAACTGCGCGAGATCGCCCCGGACGGGTTCGACTTCGTCCTGGAGACCACCGGCCGCGCGGACGTGCTCCGCACCGCCGTGGAGGCCCTCGCCCCCCTCGGCCACTGCGGTGTCATCGGCGTCGGGCCGAGCGAGGAGATGCGCCTCGACTGGCGCAGCATCCTGAACGGCCGCACGATCACCGGCATCATCGGCGGCGGCGGGATACCGCAGGTCTTCATCCCCGAGCTGCTGCGGCTGAACGCGGCGGGACGCCTTCCGGTGGACGGCGTCATCACGCGCTTCCCGTTCGAGCGGATCGGCGAGGCCGCCGAGGCCGCGAGGCAGGGCACGGTCGGCAAGGCCGTCCTGACCTTCTGAATCTCCCAGAGGCGCGGCTGGGCAACACCGCGCGGAAGCACATGCGGCATCGGGAGTCGCGCACATGACTGAGCAGCTGGCACAGCAGGAACAGTTCGACCACCACTCGGACGGATGCAACGCCGACCCGGTGGCGTACTACGCCGCCTACCGGGAGGGCTGTCCCGTAGGGCGCACCTCCGCGCACGGCGGGTTCGTCTACACGACGCGGTACGCCGACGTGAGCCGGATCGCCCGGGACGACGAGGCGTTCTCCTCCGCGCGCGGGCCGACAGGGGTCGACGCCGTCTCCATCGTCATCCCGAGCGGGCCCGGCCTGGAGCAGTACCCCATCGAACTCGACCCGCCCAGGGCCACCGGCTACCGCGACCTGATCAACCCGCTGCTGACCCCGGCGGCGGTCGACCGGCTCCGCCCGATGATCGCCCGGCACGCGACCCGGGCGGTGGACGCGTTCATCGAGCTGGGCTCGGCCGACTTCGTCCGCGACCTGACCAACCCGGTCCCGGCGGCCGTCACCCTCGACTGGCTGGGCTTCCCCGAGGAGGACTGGGCGCGGCTGGCCGGGCCGATCCACGACATCTTCGCCGCGCCCGCCGGAAGCGAACGGGCCCTCCGCGGCGCCGAGGGCCTCGCGTACATGGAGCGGCGCATCCGCGAGCTGATCCGGGACCGCCGCGCGGAGCCCGCCGAGGACGCGGTCAGCGCCCTCGTCACCGCGCGGGACGGCGACGGCGAGCCGTTCACCGAGGACGACCTGGTCTCGGTGATCGGGCTCCTCATCGCGGGCGGCGTCGACACCACGACCTCGCTGACCGGGTCGACGCTCGTCCACCTGAGCCGCGATCCCGAGCAGCGGCAGCGCCTCATCGACTCCCCCGACCTGCTGGAACGCGCCACCGAGGAGTTCCTGCGGGCGTTCGCGCCCTCGCAGTCGATGGCCCGCACGGCGCTGTCGGACACCGAGGTCGGCGGCTGCCCCGTCCGGGCGGGCGAGCGCGTCCTGATCCCGTGGGTGGCCGCCAACCACGACCCGGCCGTGTTCCCCGAGCCCGCGGAGATCCGGCTGGACCGCGACGCGTCCCGGCACCTCAGCTTCGGGATCGGCTCGCACCGCTGCGCGGGCGCCCATCTGGCCCGCGCGATGTTCCGCGAGATGATCACGCAGGTGCTGAGCCGGCTGCCGGACTTCCGGGTGCTGGAGGACGGGCTCGTCGAGTACCCGGCGCACGGCAACCAAACGGGCTGGGACGCGATCCCGGCCGTCTTCACCCCAGGCCCGCGCGCCACCGGAACCGCGATGGCCGCCACTCCCCTCGGCGCCGCGTTCGACATGACCGTGGCCCGCGCCGAGGAGGCGGCCGACGGCGTGCTCTCCCTGACGCTGGCGCCCGCGGACGGCGGCGAGGCGCCTGCCTGGGAGCCCGGCGCCCACCTTGAGCTGCGCCTTCCCTCGGGACGCGTCCGCCAGTACTCGCTGTGCGGCGACCCGGCCGACCGCTCGCGGTACCGGATCGCGGTGCTGCGCGAGGCGGACGGGCGGGGCGGCTCGGAGGAGGTGCACGCGCTCGCCCGCGACGGCGTCACGTTCGGCGTGCGCGGCCCGCGCAACCACTTCCCGCTGGTGGACGCCGGGTCCTACCTGTTCCTGGCCGGCGGGATCGGCGTCACCCCCATCCTGGCCATGGTGCGCGAGGCGGCCGGACGCGGCGCCGGGTTCCAGGTGGTGTACGGCGGCCGCACCCGCGCGTCGATGGCCTTCCGGGACGAGCTGTCCGCGCTCGCGGGCGACCGGCTGCGCCTCCTGCCGCAGGACGAGGCGGGCGTCCCGGACCTGAAGGCGGTCCTCGCCGAGGCGGGCCCGGACACCGCGATCTACTGCTGCGGCCCCACCGGCATGATCGCCGCGGCCGAGGGCGCCTGCGACGAGCTGGGGATCCGGTCCCGCCTGCACGTCGAGCGCTTCACCGGCGACGACTCGCTGGAGGTGGCGTTCGACCCGGCGCTCAACACCGAGTTCGACGTCCACCTCGCGCGGACCGGCGCCACGCTCCGGGTCCCCGCCGACCGGCGGCTCATCGAGGTGGTCCAGGAGGCGGTGCCCGGCCTTTCGTACGACTGCGAGAAGGGCTACTGCGGCGCCTGCGAGACGCGCGTCCTGGCAGGCGACCCGGAACACCGCGACTCGCTGCTCACCGAGGAGGAACGAGCCGCGGGAAAGACGATGATGATCTGCGTGGGCCGCTGCACCTCATCTCGCCTGGTGCTCGATCTGTAGCCTCTATACAAGACGCCGTCTCGCATAGTGCACGTTTTACCTAGGGTTAACGTGCCCGGAACGGCGCCGCACCACCGGATGGCGAGCATGCGGCCATGCTCCAGCCGAAAGAAGGCCGCATCGACGGCGCGCACTACCTGCCGACCACCCCCGACACCTGCCTGTGGGGCCGGCTCCCCAACCGGGACCGGCCCCCGGTGCTGCGGATCGCGTCCGGCGACACCGTCACCATCGACACGCTCAGCCACGAGGGCATCCTGGAGGACCAGGGCCGCGACCCGGACGCCTACCTCGCCGGATTCGGCGTCCCCGTCGACCAGGTGCTGACCGACGCCCTCGACCTGGCCGCGTCCGATGTCGCGCACGACTACGACGAGGACGGCCCGCACGTGGTCACCGGCCCGATCGAGGTGGCCGGCGCGGAGCCCGGCGACATGCTGCGGGTCGAGACGCTGAGCCTGCTGATCCGGGCTCCGTACGGCTTCATCAGCAGCAGGCACGGGTACGGAGCGCTGCCCGGCGAGTTCCCCGAGACGGCCCCGGACAGCGGTCCGGGCAGCGACCCCGCCCGGGACGGCGCCTCCCGCGCCTACAACAGCGTGTGCGAGTTCGTCGAGGTCGTCGAGGAGGCCGGGCGCCTGCACGGGACGCTGCCGTATGGCGGCGGGCGCGCCGCGCGCTTCCCGCTCGCACCCTTCCTCGGGCTGATGGGCGTGGCCGCCGACACCTCCGATCCGGTCCACTCGGTGCCCCCGGGAAGCTTCGGCGGCAACCTCGACATCAACGAACTCCAGGTCGGCTCGTCGCTCTACCTGCCCGTCCAGGTCCCCGGCGCCTCCTTCTACGCAGGCGACCCGCACTACGCCCAGGGGAACGGGGAGGTCGCGCTCACCGCCCTGGAAGCGCCGCTGCGCGCGACGCTGCGGCTGACCGTGATCCCGCGGGCCGAGGCGTCCGCCCTCCTCGGCGCGCTGGACGAGCCCTTCGCCGAGACCGGCACGCACTGGCTGCCGCTCGGCCTGCACGAGGACCTCGACGAGGCCGTGCGCCGCGCCGTGCGGGCCGCCGTCGGATTCCTGGCGGAGGCCCAGGGGATGCCCCGGCACACCGCCCTCGCCTATCTCAGCGGCGCCGCCGACTTCGAGATCAGCCAGGTGGTCGACGGGGTCAAGGGAGTCCACTGCATGATCCGCAAGGCCGACTTCCGCTGACCGTAGGGCTAATCGTGCCCGTCGCCGGAGTGCCCGCCCCTCTCGTCGGACACGGGATGCTCCACCAGCGCCAGGACCCGGTTGGACATGAAGCGGGCCGTGCGGACCGTGGTGCCCGTGCGGGTCACCTCGCTGACCTCGACCACCCCGCGCCGGTTGCCGATCTCCACGCGGCGGCCGGCGCGGGTCGCGGCCACCTCGTAGGTCCTGGTCGCCGAGCCGCCGACGTCCACCACGATCTCGACCCAGTCGCCCTTCATCGAAACCCCCTGCAGCGTTCGAACGAATGTTCGATATATACCCGGGAACGGCTTCCGGCAACCCCGCGCGGCGCCGGGGATCAGCCGAGAAGCAGCTGGACGATCGCGGCCAGCCCCACCGCCACGATCACCCCGCGCAGCACCATCGGCGGGATCCTCCGCCCGAGCTTGGCGCCGAGCCACCCGCCGACCGTCGAGCCGATCGCGATCAGCAGCACCGCCCACCAGCTGATGTCGGTCTCGCCCAGCAGCCACATCGTGATGAACAGCAGCGCCGCCGTGCCGTTGACGATGGACACCATCGCGTTCTTGGCGCCGTTGAGCCGCTGGAGGTCGTCGTCCAGCGCGATCCCGAGCATCGCGATGAGCACGATTCCCTGCGCCGCGCCGAAGTAGCCTCCGTACATCCCGGTGCCGAAGACGCCGAGCCACAGCCCGAGGCCGCCTTCCGGACGGTGCTTCTCCTGACCGTCCCGGCGCTCCCGCATCCACGCCTGGAGCCGGGGCTGGACGACCACCAGCACCAGCGCGACGAGGATCAGCACCGGCACGATGAAGGCGAACGCCTCGGGCGGCAGCGTCAGCAGCAGCAGCCCGCCCGCGACCGCGCCGGCGAACGAGGCGCTGCCCATCCGCACCAGCCGGCGCCGCTGCCCCTTCAGCTCCTCGCGGTACCCGTACGCGCCGCTGAGGTTGCCGGTCACCAGGCCGAGGTTGTTGGACACGTTCGCCACGACGGGCGGGTACCCGAGCGCGAGAAGGGTCGGGAAGGTGATCAGCGTGCCGGAGCCCACGACGGCGTTGATCCCGCCGGCGGCGATCCCGGCGGCCAGCACCGCGATCGCGTCGAGGACCTCCACACCGCACCTACTCGTTCACAAGGCTAACAATGGCCTCACGATGGTAAAGAACCGCGCAGGTCAGTGTTGGAACCGGGGTACCCGGAACGATCCCGGTCCTCCGCCCCCGGGTCACCGCGCGGCGCGGGCGTACCAGCGGCCGTCCTGGCGTTCGACCGACAGCGGGATGCCGAAAGTGTTCGAGAGGTGCTCGGAGGTGAACACCTCGTCCACCTTCCCCCGCGCGACGATCGCGCCGCCGCGCAGCAGCAGCGCGTGGGTGAAGCCCTCGGGGACCTCCTCCACATGGTGCGTGACCATCGCCATCGTGGGGGCGGCCGGATCGTCGGCGAGGGCGGCCAGGCGGGCGACGAGGTCCTCCCGGCCGCCGAGGTCGAGGCCCGCGGCGGGCTCGTCCAGCAGCAGCAGCTCGGGATCGGGCATCATCGCGCGGGCGATCTGGACGCGCTTGCGCTCACCCTCGGACAGCGTGTCGAACGTGCGCCCGATCAGGTCGGCGCAGCCGAGCGCGTCGAGCAGGCCGACGGCACGGCTCACGTCGGTCGAGTCGTACTCCTCCTGCCAGCGCCCCAGGATCGCGTACGAGGCGGTCAGCACCAGGTCGATGACCCGCTCCCCCTCCGGGACCCTCTCCGCGAGCGACGAGCTGGCCAGGCCGATGCGGGGACGCAGCTCGAACACGTCCGTGCGGCCCAGCGCCTCCTCCAGGATCTCGACCGTGCCCTCGGTCGGATGCAGCATGGCGGCGGCTATCTGGAGCAGCGTGGTCTTGCCCGCCCCGTTCGGGCCGACGATCACCCACCGCTCGCCCTCGCTCACCGTCCACGTGACATCGCGCAGCAGGGTCGCCCTGTCGCGCCTGACCCCGACTCCGCGGAGCTGAAGTACCTCGCCGGCCATGCGCGCCTTCGTCTCCCATCCGGTGGTCCGTGATCCTCAGCAAAGAACCTATGCGATTCCGGGCCGCCGCCGCCTCCCGGCTCCCCACCGGAAACGACGGTCCCAGGGTGCACCCTGGACGCGAGTGTCTGGTTACGTCCGGTGGCATCGGCGATCCGAACGCTTAAAGTGGATCGCATGCCCATTGGGGAGTGTTGGGAAGGACGATGAGCAAGGCAGCGAACATCCGCCGCCCGGCCCATGGCCGGAACCGTCATCCGGCAGGGGCCGCCGGGGACGAAGAGTGTCGCGTATGAGCACCGCCGTCGCGACCGCGCTGGTCGCCTGGGGCAATGCCTGGCTGACCGGCCACATCGGCTTGGACGAGGCGGTCGACGCGGTCGAGAAGAACGCGGGCCCGCAGATCCTCGGCGGCGAGCCCGCCGAGGTGACGCTGCGGCGCGGGCTCGGCGACCTGCGCGTCGGCGGGATGGCGGCGCTGCGGCTGGCCCTGCCCGAGACCGGCGACCCGCTCGGGCTGACCGGTCCGGCCGGCCTCAACCGCGCGGCGATCGAGGCGGGCGCCGCCGTCATCGCCGTGCTCGGCGACCGGGCGATCGGCCTCGTGCCCGCCGAGGACCGCCGCGGATCCTCCTACGTCGGCGTACGCTGGACGACCCACGACGCGTCGCCGGGGCTGCCCGACGTCCCGCCCCTTCCGGAGGCGGACCGGCAGCTCACGCTGGCGATGCGGGACGCCACCGAGGCACTGCTCACGGTGGACGACTTCGCCGGCGTCCCGCCCGAGATCGCCGAGGCGCTGGTCGACCTGCGCGACCCGGACCGCGGCGACCATCCGCTCGCCCCCGGCTACCCGCCCCGGGCCCACCGCGTCGCCGCGCTCGCGGGCCGGCTGTCCCTCGTCGTGGACCTCGCCCGGCAGATGGACGACCGCGGCCTCAGCGCCGACCAGATGCAGCGCCGGGGCGAGGCCCTGCGGCTGCTCGACCGCGCCGTCCGGCGCGCCCTCGTGGCCGCGTGCAACAGCGCGTTCGACCCCGTGCCCTGACCGAGAGGGGCACACAGCAGAACGGGGCGCCCCCAAAGGGGGCGCCCCGCGATGCTCACGGTCCTGTGATCAGGCGCGGACCACGATGGTGTTGCAGACCTTGTCGGCGAACGTCTGCTTGCGCTCGTCCCACAGCGGCCAGAGGAAGCCGAGGTAGCACAGCGCGCTGTCGAGGACGTGCGCGATCTTGCGGAGCACGGCCATGCCGAAGCCGATCGGCTGGCCGGTCTGCGCCCCGACGAGGCGGATGCGCATCTGCCGCTTGCCGATCGACTGGCCGGTGGTGCCCTCCTGGTAGCAGATCCACAGGAAGGCGGCGATCCAGATGGCGAGGCCGATCAGGATGAACAGCAGGCCGATCACGGCCGCGCCGCCGCTGCCGGACGCACCGAGGATGTTGCCGATCAGATAGAGCACGAAGAACGGCGCGGCCACGATGAGGTAGTCGATGATGTAGCCACCGGCACGCGAGCCCCACTCGGCGAGCTGCCCGCCGGAGCCGTAGTGGTGGTGGTGCACCTCCTGGTAGCCCGGCTGGCCGGGGGGCGCCTGGGGCGGCGCACCGTAGGCCGGCTGGGCGGGGGGCGGCTGCTGGCCGTAGC
>NZ_SMKH01000079.1 GCF_004348515.1 Actinomadura sp. KC345
ACCCCAAATACCGCCCACGCTGCCACCCCAACAAATCCAACCCGTACAACAACCGCGCATGCGCCGCCCCACACACCCGCGCCGCCACCCCACCGGCGAAGACGAGCGTGTCCCAGACCACCAGATCCGGCCGCCACTCCCGCGCGAAACCGACCAGGTCGTCGACCAGCGCGGGGGGCGAGAAGCTCTGGTAGACCAGCGCGGTCGTCACGGTGAACAGGCCCTGGAGGTGGTCGGCCGAAGCCGCCTCCGGACGCAGGTCGTCCAGCGCCATCAGCACCTCGGGATCGGGGACCTCGCCGTCCAGAGCCTCGTCCGCCGCCTGGCGTTCGCGGTCCTCCTCGACCAACGCCGCCTGGTCGAGGGGATCGCCGACCGGCACGGCGGTCAGGCCGGTGCGCGTGATGTCCTCCACCAGCTCGGGGTGGCTGGCCACACGCACCTCGTGCCCGGCCGACCGCAGCGCCCACGCCACCGGGACCTGCGCGTACAGGTGCGCCTTGGCGGGGACGGTCACGAACAGGACGCGCATGTGCCTCACCCGTTCCGGGAGCCGTGGTGCTCGACGGTCAGTCTTTCCAGCAAAGGCACGATGTCCGCGGGCGCGGGCATGCCCAGCATCTCGGTGCGCAGCCGCCCCGCGTTCCGCGCGAACGACGGCTCGTCCAGAACGCGCAGCAACATGGCGCGCAGTTGCCCCGCGGTGGCGCTCTCGGGGGCGGGCGTGTGCAGGGCGACGCCGGCCCGCTCAAGCCACTCCGCCTTGAGCATGGTGTCCCACAGCTCTCCGGGCAGGATGACCTGCGGGACGCCATGGGCGAGTGCGGTCTGCGACGTCCCCGTCCCACCCTGGTGCATGACCGCGGAGCAGGTCGCGAGCAGCTCGTTCATCGGGGCGAAGTCGACGACCCTGACGTTGTCCGGCACGCTGGACACGCCCGCCATCTGGTCGGCGTTCAGCGTCGCCACCACCTCGGCGTCCACATCGGCCACCGCCTCCAGCAGCCCGTTGATCGACAACTGGTTCCCGCCGAGCACCTCGCGATGCGACAGCCCGAGCGTCAGGCACACACGGCGCCGTTTCGGCGGCTCCCTGAGCCAGCCGGCGACCGTCGCCCGGCCGTTGTAGGAGACATGCCGCACCGGTACGTACTGGTGGTCGACCTCCAGCCGCATCTCCGGCGGGCCCGGGTCGATGGTCCACTGACCGAGGAGCACGTCCTCGCCGAACTCGCAGCCGTACCGCCGCAGGACCGGATCCAGCCATTCGGCCACCGGGTCCTCCCGCAGCTCCGGCGGCCTGCGGGCCAGCGACTCCCGGTAGCTCTGCCGCATCCTGCCGATGAGGTCCAGCCCGTACATGAGCCTGGCGTGGGCGGCACCGCACGACCGCGCCGCGACCGCGCCGGCGAACGAGAGCGGGTCCCAGACCACCAGGTGCGGGCGCCACTGGCGGGCGAAGGCCACCAGATCGTCCGTCATCCGCGGTTCGGAGAGCCGCTGGAACACCACGGTGGTCATCACCGTGAAAAGGCCCTGCAGGAAGTCGGGGGTGAGCTCGCGCGGCCGCAGCTCGTCCATCCTCATCAGCGCCTCGGGATCGGGGACCTCTCCCTTCGCGGCCTTCTCCGCCTCCTGGTACTCGCGGATCTCGGCCATCCTGTCGCCCTGGTCGAGCGCCTCGCCGACCGGGACCGCGGTCAGGCCGGTGCTGGTGATCTCCTCCACCAGGTCGGGATGGCCGGCCACGCGCACCTCGTGTCCGGCGGCCCGCAGCGCCCACGCCAACGGGACCCGCGGATACAGGTGGGCCTTGAAGGGCAGCGTCACGAATAGGACACGCATCGCATTCTCCTCGGGACCGGGCGCATGCTCAGCGGCGGGAGACCTGTTCGGCATGGGCCTTCGCATGGCGCATCGTCGTCGTGCTGTTGCGTCCCAGCGCGTCGCGGACGAAGGAGCGCGCGTCGGCGACCGTGGCGTTCTCGCCGAGCACCCGTGGGACGGCGTCCGGATCGATGACCACGGTGTGGACGGAGGTGACGACGGCACCGTCCGGCTCCTGGCGGACGAGCCACTCGCCGGTGTGCGCCGACAGCAGGGCGGGCGTCAGGAGCTGCTTGTACACGATCCGGTCGTGGGGGAAGCAGATCCGGACGGAGTTCGTGGTGTGCACCGAACCGTCGGGGGCCCGCGTGTCCATCCCCAGCGTCTGGATGTTGGGGACGTCCTCCTCCAGGTTCACCTTGGCGACGTGCGCGAGCCGCTCGGGCCAGCGCTTGGCGTCGTAGATGAAGTCGTAGACCTCCTCGGCGGCGCCGTCGACCGTGACCGCGTCGTCGAAGGACATGACCAGTTCGTCCTGACGCTCGCCGAGCTCGGCGGCCGCCTTGAGCGCGGCCAGCTCCGCGTCGCTGTTGCGGTCGATCGCACGCCGGATCCACTCGACCTTCTCCGGGTCGTCGCCGACGGCCTGGAAGTCGTGCAGGAGGCGCACCCTGCTCTCGGTGTCCGAGAGCGGCTCGATCGACCAGGTACCGCCCATCCCGGCCACGGGAGGCTGCGACACCTCCTGGCGGAATTCGACGCGAAGGCCGGACGGGTCCAGCCTGCGGCGGGAGGTCCAGCTCTTGACCTCGCCGTTGGCGGTCGCCCAGAGGCGGATGCGCTCCTGCGCGTCACCGCGCTCGACGTAGTCCGCGTGCACGGTGGGAGGGAAGATCCGCGGCCATTCGGCGACATCGGCCACCAGCTCGTACAAGCGGCGCGCGGGGGCCTGGACGGTGATCTGGTGTTCGGCTTCGTGGGACTCCGGTTGCGACATCGGCTCCGTCCTCGGTCAGTAGTTGCCCAGCCCGCCGCAGACGTTGATCGCCTGGGCGGTGATCGGTGCGGCCGATTCCTCGATCAGATAGCCGACCAGGCCGGCGACCTCCTCGGGGGTGCTGTAGCGGCCCATCGGGATCTTGGCCTCGAAGCGTTCGAGGACCTCGTCCGGGGTGATGTCCCACACCTCGGCGTAGCCCTGTCGGACGCGCTGCGCCATCGGCGTCTCCACGTATCCGGGGCACACCGCGTTGACCGCGATGCCGGTCTTGGCCAGTTCGAGGCCGAGCGCCTTGGTGAAGCCGACGACGCCGTGCTTGGACGCCGAGTAGGGCGCCCCCAGCACCAAGCCCTGCTTGCCGCCGGTCGAGGCGATGTTGATGATCCGGCCGGTGCCCCGCTTCAGCATTCCCCCCGTGGTGAGGGTTTCGCGCGTCACCCGGAGGACGCTGTTGAGGTTGGTGTCCATGACGTCGAGCCACAGCTCGTCGCTCAGCTGGGCGGTGGGACCGCCGCCGCTGCGTCCTGCGTTGTTCACCAGCACGTCCACCGAGCCGAAACGCTCGACCGCCGCGCCGATGAACGCCCCCACCTGCTCCGTCGACCGCACATCGCACGCCCGGCCGTCCGCCTCGACGCCCTCGTCGCGCAGGGTCTTGACGGTGTGCGCCACCGCGTCGTCGCCGCGGGCGCAGATGAAGACCCGCAGGCCCCGTTCGCCGAGCAGCCTGGTGACAGCGAGACCGATGCCGCTGGTGGCGCCGGTGACCACGGCGGTGCGGCCGTCCGTGCTGGGCATGTGTCCTCCCGGAGATCGTCGACGTCGCTCCACGTGTGCACGTAGTCCTGGTGAAGGAGCGTGACCGAGCCCGCTCGCGGCGTGCTCGATGACGGCACGGACAGGGCCTCGTCACCCGGCCATCCGCCTTCGAGTCGTTTGAGACTCTGGTGGGGAACACTGCGGCGAACCGGTGGAGGACTGCCCGCCGGCTCAGCGGACGGACGAAGGGGTGGAACCGTGACCGTTCTCGTGACGGGAGCGACGGGGAAGGTCGGACGGCACGTGGTCGACGGGCTGCTCAGGGCCGGTGAAGCGGTCCGTGCGGTGACGCGCAGGCCCGGCGGCGCCCGGCTGCCCGCCGGTGTCGAGGTGCTGCCGGGCGACCTGAGAGACCCGGAAGGGCTGAAGACCGCGCTTGAGGGCGTCGGCCGCGTCTACCTGTTCCCCGTGCCGGACTCCGTCGAAGCCGTCGCCGCCGCGGCCCGCGACGCCGGGGTCCGCAGGATCGTCGTGCTGTCCTCGATCGCGGCCTCCTACACGGAGGGCGACTACAGCGGAGACCATCACCGCGCCGTGGAACTGGCGGTGGAGGCGTCCGGGGTCGAGTGGACGCACATCCGCCCCGGGGAGTTCATGGCCAACCTGCTGGACATGTGGGCGCCCTCCATCCGTGCCCGGAACGTCGTGGAGGCGCCCTACGGGCAGGCCCGCAGCGTGATGGTGCACGAGGCCGACGTGGCCGACGTGGCGGTGACCGCGCTGCTGGAGGACGGCCATGCCGGACAGCGATACGCCCTCACCGGGCCGGAGTCGCTCACGAAGGTCGAGCAGGTGCGGATCCTCGGCGGCGTCCTGGGCCGGGAAATCCGCTTCGACGAGCTCACCCGCGAGCAGGCCCGCAAGCTGTGGATCGGCCGGGGCATGCCGCCCGAGGCCGCCGACTGGCTGCTGCAGGAGCCCGAGGACGAGCCGGTGGGCCCGACCGCGGAGAACGTCACCGGCCGCCCCGCGCGCACGTTCGCCCAGTGGGTCGCCGACCATCGCGCCGATTTCGAGTGACCTCGGTCGGGGACGTCGAGTCTCGGTGACGTCCCGGACGTCCAACGGTGATCGAGCGGGTGTCGAGGCGTGGAGCGCACGCTGAGGCGGTCATCTCCCAGCCGGCAAAGGAAGCGTCAGCATGGTGGACACCCAGACCGAACTGACAGATCCAACAGATCAGGACCCCACCGATCTGACCGATCTGACCCGGCGTCTCGTTCACGCGGGCACCGCCTCGGACGATCAGATCCAGGCCCTGGTCGACGCCGCGGGCCTGGATGCGGTCGCGCGGGCCCTGGGGGAGGAGATCTGCTTCCGCTGCCCGGAACCGGTCAACCCCATGCCCATCGACGTGGCCTTGGACGTCGGTCACAGGGACCAGGAGCGACGCCTGGTGCTGCACGTGGTGCGGGACCGCCCCGTCCGCCTCCGCGAGGACCGGCCGGGGACCATCTGGTCCCAGGTGGGCATCGGCGTCACCGACCTGGTCCGGCGCCTCTACGGGCGCGGGGACCGTCGCATGACGGGGGACTTCCGCAACACGTTCCTGCCGTCGCCGGACGACCCCGAGAGCCTGTACTCGATGTTCTCCGAACTGTCCACGCTGCTGTCCTCCGCCGCGCAGGCCACGGGCACCGTCATGGCCGGCTGCGCCCCCCGGTGCCCCGATCTGGGCGAGCTCTCGCTGCGGTACGGCTCGGACAAGTGGGCCAGCTTCCATTGGTACACCCCCCACTACGAGCGCCACTTCGCGTCGCTCCGCGACGAGCCGGTGCGGATCCTGGAGATCGGCATCGGAGGGTACGAGGACGATCCGGGCGGTTCCTCCCTGAAGATGTGGAAGCGCTTCTTTCACCGCGGCGAGATATTCGGGCTCGACCTCTACGACAAGTCCGAGCTGAACGAGACCCGGCTGACCGCCCTGACCGGCGACCAGAACGCTCCGGAAGAGCTGATCGCCATCGCGGAGGAGCACGGCCCCTTCGACGTCGTCATCGATGACGGGAGCCACATGAACGAGCACGTCCACACCTCGTTCCGGACGCTCTTCTCGTACGTGCGTGCGGGCGGGCTCTACGTCATCGAGGATCTGCAGACCGCGTACTTCCCGGGGTTCGGCGGTAGCTCCGGGGACACGGCCGAACCGCACACGTCGATCGGCCTCGTCAAGAGGCTGCTGGACGACCTGCACCACCGGGAGTACGAGCAGCGGAGCGACACCGAACCCAGCCTGACGCAGCGGACGGTGGTCGGCGTGCACATGTACCACAACATCGTCTTCGTGGAGAAGGGCGTCAACGGGGAGGACGGGCTGCCAGCGTGGATGGACGCGAGTGCCTGGGACGCTCTGGGCGCGAAATGATGGACGTGACTCTCTGACCCGGCCCAAGGAGCGCTCGTGCGCGTGCTGTTCACCGTGTCCTCATGGCCAACCCATTACTCCGCGATGGTTCCGCTCGGCTGGGCGTTGCAGTCCGCGGGGCACGAGGTCCGGGTGCTGTGCACGCCCTCTCAGGTGCGGCATGTGGGCGAGGCGGGCCTGTCACCCGTCCCGGTGCTGGACGGCATGGACGTCGTCCTGAGGCTCCGCTTGCAGTATTACCAGGAAGCCGTGGACGGCCTCTGGCCCTACCCCTGGCTTCCACCCCATCCGGTGACAGGCGAGCCCCTGCGCGACTTGGGCGACTTCGACGCCGACGGCCACCAGGCCGACGCCGCGCCGGACCTGGCCGCGCGTGCCGCGCGAAGCTTCGACGCGGCCGTCGAGGTCTCCCGTGCGTGGCGGCCGGATCTGGTGCTCCACGATCCGGCGAGCCTGGAGGGACTGCTGGCCGCACGCGTGTGCGGCGTCCCGGGCGCGCTGTGCCTGTGGGGACCGGTCAGCACGCACGAGGCCGAGCACATGCGCATCGTGCCGACCGACCACAGCGGCTCGTTCCCGCGGTACGGCCTGGGCGAGCTGTCACTCGACATGATCGAGAGAGTGGTGGACCCGTGCCCCGCCTCGCTGGACGTCCCGGTGCCCGCCCGGCGCCTCCCGGTCCGGTACGTCCCCTACAACGGGAACGCGCCCGTCCCGGCGTGGCTGCTGGAGCCGCCCGGCCGGCCGCGGATCTGCGTGACGTGGTCGACGGCCCTGTCCAAGGTCTCGGGGCCGGACTCCTACCTGCTGCCGGAGATCCTGCGGAGCCTGGACGGGCTCGGCCACGAGGTGATCGTCACGGCGACCGCCGCGGACGTGGCCGCGCTGGGCGTGGTGCCCGCGTCCGTGCGCGTGGTGGAACACGCGCCGCTGCGGGCGCTGCTGCCGGGCTGCGCCGCCGTGGTGCACCACGGCGGCGCGGGCAGCGCCATGACCGCCCTCTGGGCGGGCGTGCCCCAGCTCATCACGACCTTCGCGGCCGAGCAGGCGGTCACCGGCGAGCGGGTCGCGGCCGCCGACGCCGGAGTGCACCTGCCGGGCCACCGTGCCGATCGGGCGGCCATCCGCGCGGCGGCCCGCGAGCTGGTCGCCGACGACTCCTACCGGAAGGCCGCGGCCGGGCTGCGCGAGGAGTCGATGGCCCGCCCGGCGCCGGCGCGGCTGGTGCGGACGCTGGAGGAACTGGCGGCCGGATCCGGGTAGCGGAGCCGCCTCGCCCGTCAGTCCTCCGGCAGCCACGCCTCGTCGTCGGTCACCTGCGCGAGGAGGCGCTGCAAGAGGGTGCGCAGCGTTTCGCGTTCATCGGGGGTGAACCCGCTGAGAAGGGCCCTTTCCGTACGCTCCAGCGGCGCCTCCAGGCGCGAGAGCAGGTACTCGGTGCCCGCCGACATCTCCACCCTGCGGGTCCGTCCCGTCGAGCCCGGAAGGCGCCGGACGTGACCCGCCTGTTCGAGGGCGCCGACCAGCTCGTGCAGGGACTGCCGCGTGACCCCGAGCTGGCGGGCCAGGTCGGACATGCTCAGCTCGGGTTCGAGCCTGAGCTGAGCCAGGAGCCCGAACTGCCGCACGCTGAGGCCGTGCGGGCGCAGTTCCTCCTCCGCCGGGCGCGCCGCGAGGGTTCCGGCGCACAGGAGCAGGTAGGCGATCGGGAACCTCGGTTGACCGAGCACGGACCGCCACCCCCGGGCGCTGCTCTGAAGGCCCGCGCGTCAGCGTCAGGGGCCCTGACAGTGACGTATCAAACCGTCCTAGCCTTTGAAATGTCAAGCCCGAGTCCCTCTCGACCTTCTCTTCGGCTGCCAGAAAACAAGCCAGTGGAGCGGCATGATGATCCACACACGCGGCCTGACCCGCCATTTCCGCCTCAAGAACGAGATGGTGGAGGCCGTGCGAAGCCTCGACATCGACGTCGAGGCCGGCGAACTCGTCGCCTTCCTCGGCCCCAACGGCGCGGGCAAGTCGACCAGCCTGCGGATGCTGACCACGGTGCTGCCCCCGACCTCGGGGAGCGCGGTGGTGGCGGGCCGCGACGTGCGCGCCGATCCGGCGGGCGTGCGCCGGCGGATCGGCTACCTCGGACAGAACAACGGCGCGGGTTCGGCCTTCCGCGTCCGTGACGAGCTGGTGACACAGGGGCGCTGGCAGGGCCTGAGCCGCGCCGACGCCCGGACACGCGCCGGGGAACTGATGGCCGACATGGAGCTGACGGGCCTGGCCAAGCGATCGGCCGGGACGCTGTCGGGCGGCCAGCGGCGCCGCCTCGACATCGCCATGGCCCTGGTCCACCGCCCCTCGCTGCTGTTCCTCGACGAGCCCACGACGGGTCTGGACCCGCAGAGCAGAGCCAACCTCTGGGAGCACATCCTGAGATTGCGCGGGCAGACCGCCGCGACCGTCTTCTTCACCACCCACTACCTGGAGGAGGCCGACCAGTGGGCGGACCGGGTGATGATCGTGGACCAGGGATCGGTGATCGCCGATGACACGCCCGGACGGCTGAAGACCCGGCTGGCCGGAGACCGCATCACGATCACCGCCGACTGTGCGGCGGACGCCGCGCGGGCCGCCGAGATCGCCGGCGCCATGCCCGGCGCGGCGGAGACCGAGCGGGACGACGCCACGGTACGGGTGCGCACCGCCCGCGGGGACGTGATGCTTCCCGAGCTCCTGCGCGCCCTGGACGCCGCCGGACTGCACGCCCGCACCGCCGATCTCCAGCGCCCGACCCTCGACGACGTGTTCCTCACACTCACCGGGCGCAGTCTCCGCGAGACCGCGCAGCCGGCCGACCAGCCCGGCCCGGCGATCGAGGGGGCCCGGCCATGAAGATCGTCACCGACACCGGCACCACCTTCGCCCGGGAGATGGTCCCGGAGCTGCGCAACCCGTTCGGCCTGCTCATCAACATGATCCTGCCGCTGCTCTTCCTGCTGCTGTTCGGGCCGCTGCTGTCGGACATCCCGGGTCTCGGCGGCTCGCCGTGGCAGTGGTTCCTGCCCGGGATCCTTGTCATGCTGGCGCTGTCGGGCACCACCGGCGCGGGAGCCGGGCTGCTGAACGAGATGGCGTCCGGCTCGTTCGAGCGGATGCTGGTCACCCCGCTGAGCCGGGTGGCGATCCTGATCGGCCGGACCATGAAGGAAATGGTCACGCTGCTCGCGCAGGCCGTCCTGCTCATCGTCGTGCTCCTGCCCTCGGAGTTCCGGCTCTATCCGGCCGGGGCCCTGGTGGGCCTGCTGATCCTGGCCGTGTTCGGCATCGGGCTCGGCTCCCTGTCCTTCGCCCTCGCCATCGCCGCGAAGAAGAACCAGACGGTGTTCTACGGCGTGCAGCAACTGGCGTTCTTCCCCTTGCTCCTGTCCTCGGGGGTCCTGCTGCCGATGGAACAGGCTCCGTCCTGGGTCTACGCCATCAGCCGCGCCAATCCCGCCTCCTACATCGTCGAAGCCGAGCGCACGCTGTTCACGGGCGGCTTCACCGACATGTCGGTGCTCTACGGGTCGCTGGCCGCCGCCGGGACCGCGGTGGCCGGCCTGATGCTCGGCGGGCGGCTGATGCGCCGGGCGACGCTGTAGCCGGCCGCGCCGCGGGCTCACCGCCGGTGTTCGGCGGTGAGCCTCTCCAGCAGCGGGACGATGTCGGCCGGGGCGGGTGTGCCGAGCATCTCGGTTCGCAGCAGGGCCGCCCTCTCCCCGAACGAGGGGTCGTCCAGCACCCGCGCCAGCATGTCGCGCAGCCCTCCGGCGGTGACGCCCTGGGCGTCGGGGGCGCACAGGCCCGCGCCGGAGCGCTGCACCCGCTCCGCCCACGGAAGGCTGTCCCAGTCGCGCAGCCGGTTGGGGAGCAGGACCTGGGGAATCCCGTGCGCCAGCGCGGTCTGCAGGGTGCCGAAGCCGCCCTGGTGGACGATCGCCGAACACGTGGGCAGCAGCTCGTTCATCGGCACGAAGTCGACGGCCCGGACGTTGCCCGGCACGTCGGACACGCCCGCGAGCTGGTCGGCGTTCAGCGTCGCGACCACCTCGGCGTCCACCTCGGCGACCGCGGCCAGCAGCTCGGCGACCGAGGCACGGTCCCCGCCGAGCACCTCCCGATGGGACAGGCCCAGGGTCAGGCACACGCGCCGGCGTTCCGGGGGCTCCCCCAGCCAGTCCGGGACCACCGACTGGCCGTTGTAGGGCACATGGCGGACCGGCACGTACCGGTGCGCCACGGGCAGCCGCATGGACGACAGGACCGGATCGATCGTCCACTGGCCGACGACCATCTCCTCGTCGAACTCGTGCCCGTAGCGCGCCAGCGTCCAGCCCAGCCACTCCCCCACCGGGTCCTCGCGCAGCTCCGGCGGCCTGCGGCGCGCCTCCGCGGCGTACAGCTCGCGCATCCGGGCCACCAGGTCCAGACCGAACAGCAGCCGGGCGTGCGCCGCGCCGCAGCCGCGGGCCGCCACCGGGCCCGCGAAGAACAGCGTGTCCCAGATGACGAGGTCCGGCCTCCAGAAACGCGCGAAGGCGACCAGGTCGTCCGTCGCGCGGGGCGAGGCGATGTCCTGGAAGATCATCGTCCACGCGGTCTGCACGGCGTAGATATGGTCGTGGGTCAGCCGCTCCGCACGGAACTCGGCCATGCCGGCGAGCACCTGCTGCCATTCCGCCTCTCCGGGTCCGTCGGACGGCCCGGCCTCCGCATCGTGCTCGCCGACCTGACTGATCCGGACCTCGGGCTGGAGAGCGTCCCCGACGGGGACCGCGGTCAGACCGGTGCGCGCGATGTCGCCGGCCACGTCGGGGGGACTGGCGACGCACACCTCGTGGCCCGCCGCCCGCAGCGCCCAGGCCAGCGGCACCTGCGCGTACACATGCACTTTCGCGGGAGGCACAGCGAACATCACCCGCATGGAACCCCCTTCCCGTGCCCGTGCGGTACCGCCTGCCCCTGGGCGCGGGCCGCCCGACCGCCCGTTCCCGCCTCGGCTACCCGGCGGCCCATCTCATCGCCCCTCAAGAGGCACGAGCTCGCGGTCCGGCTCGGCGGTGCCCCGGGACATGGACGCCAGCGTGGAGGTCAGCCGCTCACGGGCGTAGGCCAGGGTCAGCGTGGGCAACCGGTACCGGGGCCCGCCGGCGTCCCAGGCGACGACCGTGATCAGATACTCGTCCACCAGGCGCTCAAGGATCCGCAGGAGGTCGTCCGCCTCCCAGCCGAGCAGGCCCGCCGCCGAGGCCGCGGTGAAGCCGTCCTCCGGCAGCATGCTGAGCAGCCGGAAGATGCCCTGTTCCAGGCGGCTGAGCCCCCCGTAGCTCGCGTCGTAGGCGCTGCGCATGTCCAGCTCACCGATCCGCAGCAGGTCCAGCGGGGATCGCCGCACCTGCTCCGCCACCTCGTCGAGCGCCAGCCCCGGCATCATCGCGATCCGGCTGCCGATGCACCGCAACGCGAACGGCAGGCCGCCGCCCAGCGCCACCAGGCGCCGGGCCGCGTGCGGCGCCCGCTCCAGGCGGTCCCTTCCGGTCAGGTGCGCCAGCATCTCCAGGCCCTCGTCCGGGGCGAGCACGTCGAGCCCGACGTCACGCACACCGGCCAGTCCATGGAGCCGGCGCCGACCGGTGACCACGACGCCGCAGCGCGGGTCGCCGGGCAGCAGCGGACGCAGATCGGCCGGCCGCGCGGCATCGTCGACGACCACCAGCAGGCGGTGGTCAGCGGTCATCGAGCGGAACAGCGCGCTGCGCTCCTCGAGTCCGTCGGGCAACCGCGCGTCGGGGATGCCCAGGGCGCGCAGGAAGCCGCGAAGGATCTCCGCCAGGTCCCGGGGCTCGCCGGTGGAACCGCGCAGCTCCGCGTAGAGCTGCCCGTCGGGGAAGCGCGGGCGTAGCCGGTGGGCGAGGTGGACCATGAGAGCGGTCTTGCCGACGCCCGGCATTCCCGAGATCGCCAGGATCGGTGTGGCGGTGGGCGGGTCCGCGTCGCCCACCGGCGTGAATCCGGCCAGGATCTCCTCGATGACCCGCTCGCGTCCGGTGAAGTCGGCGACGTCGGGAGGCAGCTGCGCGGGCGGCGCGATCCCCCAGGACAGCGGTCTACGCCGATCGGTTCCGCCGGACGGGTGGTCGGACCTCGCCGTCCCGGCGGCCGCCGCGGGCACGGGCACGGGCACGGAGAGGGACGCGTGTGCGGCGGCTTCCTGGACGGTCCCGTCGCCTTGCTGCTCCGCGGACCGTTCCCCGGGCCGCCCCGGTCGCTGCCTGGGCCGTTCCGAGGGCGGCTCGCCGGGGTCCGACGGCGGCCAGCCGGGCGGCGAGTCGGTCAGCAGAGCCTGGTGCAGCCGCTTGAGTTCCTGGCCCGGTTCGAGTCCGAGATCCTCGACCATGTTTCCACGCAGGGTCCGGTAGATCTCCAGCGCTTCGTACCGCCGTCCCGACCGGTGCAGGGCGATCATGAGCGATGCGTGCAGATGCTCATGCAGCGGCTGGGTCAGGACGAGGGATTTGAGTTCGCTGATCAGTTCACGGTGGCGCCCCAGCCGCAGATCGGCCTCGATCCGCAGTTCCAGCGTCCGGGACCGGAGCTCCTCCAGCCGGGTCGCGTAGGAGGACAGCAGCGGCCCCTGCTCGACGTCGGCCAGCGCGCGGCCGCGCCACAGGCCCAGCGCGTCCCGCATGATCTGCGCCGCCTCGGCGGGCCGGCCGCCGTCCAGAAGCTCCTGGCCCGCGGCCAGGTCGCGCTCGAAACGGTACAGGTCGATCGCGGAGTCGGAAACGGTCAGAAGGTAGCCACGGGGCTGGGTGCTGAGAATGTCCTGGGCCCCGTGGTCGAACAGAATTTTGCGAAGCTTGTAGATGTAGGTTTGAATGGTTGTCATCGCACTTGCGGGCGGACACTCTCCCCATAGTTCGTCGATGAGTTCGTCGGTCCGGACGACGGCGTTCCTGCGCAGCATCAGCAGGGAGATCACTTGGCGGGGCTTGGGAGCGGAAGGAATGATGTTGCGTCCGTTGGCGAGTATTTCTGCAGGGCCGAGCACATGGAAATCCATTGCCTTTCCCAACACTCAAGGTCCGGTGCAGCTATCGCCGAAACTAGCCACAGCGGCGAGTGATCGGAAGGCTCCCGCCCCGAAAGGCACGCCTCATTGACCGGAGGGGGCGAGCCGGCGGATCCAAAGTTCTCCCCGGACTAGCCGTCCGGTCCACTCCCGCGAGCCGCTCCAACGAATCGCGAGCACGCGTGTACAACCCGTGACCGGGCGGGCGCCGCCCCGCGCTCCGCTCATACGGCGGTGGACGCCGCTCGGTTCGACCTCGACGGGAATTCGACCTCGACGGGACGTGGACGCGATGCCGCGACCTGCCTCGCTCTGCCTCGCGTTCCCCTCAGGGGCGGCGGCGGGGCGGGCGCCCCCGTTCGTCGGCACGTGAGCCGCGCCTGGACACCCGGACGATGTCCGGGTGGTCCATGCCGCGGGCAACATACCGTTGCTGGTGTCCCGTGTCCCGGCGTCCGGGATTGTTCTGCGGTTCGACCAGCTTGGGCGGCACGGAGGTCCCCGTGACCCCGACGATCAGGCAGGCCGCCACCGCCTTGTTCACGGCGTCGATCCGCGACACGGCGCCCAGTTTGGCGAAGATGCCGCGCAGGTTCCTCTTGATCGTGGCCTCGCTGGTGGACAGGCGGGCGGCTATCTGCTTGTTGCTCAGCGCCTCTGCGGCCAGTTGGAGGATCTCGCGCTCCTGGGCGCTCAGCTTCTCGGCGGGGGCGCGCACGTGGGCGAGGCTCTCCCTGGAGACCGACAGGACCACACGGTGCTCGTCGGACGCGACACTGCGGATCGCGGCCACCAGTTCCTGCCTGGTGGCGCTCTTGAGCAGGTAGGCCCGGATGCCGGCCTCCAGCAGCTCGTTCAGCAGCCGCGGCCCCTCGAACATGCTGAGGATGACCACGGCGGTCCCGGGTGAGACCTCGTGGACGCGGCGCACCGTCGTGATCGCCCCCGGCCCGGGGATCTCGATGTCGAGCAGGACTATCTTCGGCCGGCGTTCGGCCGCCAGCGCGACGGCCGTGTGGCTGTCGCCGGCCTCGCCCACCACGACCATGTCCTGCTGCGACTCGAGGATCTCGCGGACGCCGTCGCGGAAGAGCGCGTGGTCGTCGACGACGAGTATCCCGGTGCGTGCGCGGGACTCATGCATCGGCGAGTCCCGACAGTGGGACGTACAACTCGACGTGGGTCCCGCGGAACGGGACGGAGGAGATCGTGAGCGTCCCGTTCATGAGTTCCGCGCGCTCCCGCATGCTCGTCAGCCCCAGACCCCCGGAGGGCGTCCGGGAGGTCTGGTCGAATCCGCCGCCGTCGTCGTCGACGAAGACCCTCAGCTCGTGGGGCGCGATGTGCACGCCGACGACGACGAGCCTGGGATGTCCGTGGACGACGGCGTTGCGGACGGCCTCCCGGACGATGAGCAGCACCTCGTCCTTGACCGCGTACGGCGCCCAGGCCTCGTCGCCGTTGATGTTCAGCCTGATCGTCGTCCCGTCGGCCGACAGCGCCCCGAAAGCGGTGAGCAGGGCGTCCTCCAGGCCCTGCATCGGCTCGATCAGGCGGAGCTCGGAGACCATCTCGCGCACGGTGTGGATGGCGTTCCGGACCGCGCCGCGCGCCGCCGTCAGCCGCTCGACCTCAAGGGCGGGGAGCGACGACCGCACGGCGGCGATGTCGAGGAGCTCCAGCTGTCGGTAGGAGGTGCTCAGCCAGAACCCGGTTCGGTCGTGCAGCTCGCGCGCGATCCGGTCGCGCTCGCCGCTCTGTGCCTGGTGCACGCTTCTGAGCAGCCGGCCGCAGTGGGCGACGTACTCCTCCGACAGCCGCATCGTGAGGCTCTGGTGCAGGGCCAGGAGCGCGAGCGTGAAGGTGCGGGACGGCTCGTCGCCGATCGGGAGGTGCTCGACCAGCTCCCGGAGAACGAGATCGAAGAGGACCGACCCCGCCACGAGCGGCTCCCGCGGATGCGGCGTTCCGGCCGGGTCCCCCTCCGGGTCGTCGTGGACGCTGAACCGGTAGCCCTCGCCCACCCGCACGCGGCCGGCCCGCAGGCTTTCCAGGACGTCGGCGAGAACCCGGTCCGCGGCGGCCACCATCCGCGCGCGGGCCATCGGTTCCGCGGCGATGCGCTCCCCCATGGAATCCAGCGTGCGCTCGTAACCCGCCAGGAAGTTGATTCGGCCCATCTCGATGAGCGACGCCAGGTCGAACGACGTCCACTCGCGCGACCCGGAGATTTCTTTAACCACTGTTCCCCCATTGGGCAAAGAACACGGGGTGGGACATTTAATTCAACCTGTCGAGCAAATTGCCCGACTACTCCATAAAGCTGATCGCGAAGGGCGCGAGTGCGCACATGAGGGCCCGGATCGACCAGGGGAAGGACGATGACTACGCCAAGTTAAATCTATTGTCATACAGTTACCTCGCTGCGCTGCTGGCGCCCGGGGCAAGGATCTTGCTATGCACATCCCCCGTGGTGGTCACCGACTGTCACTAATACGTAAGATACCCGCGCTTCCTCCAAGTGGTTTGAGAAACACTGGATCTTTCGGCGAGACCAGCGGACCGTTGACGCTTCAACCGATCACCTGACCACACCCCGGCCCGCACGGAAGTGCCACCACACCTCCGCCGGACAACCGCTCAAGCAGGCGATATGAGCCGCAGCGGGGCCGCGGGCCGTGCGGGCCGCCGTCGGCTCGCCCGCACAAAAGGTGCCTCCAGCGCCCCTCGAGGGGGACTGTAGTGTCGGCTACGGGCTTCGCCTCAACAACCGCTTTACCGAAGGCCCATGGTGATCACACGCGCAGACGTCCCCGACCGCCCGAGGCACATCTGCGGAGCGTCGCCGGGCAATTACTGAGCGCCCATAACAGCAGTTCCGGCCGGTCACTCGAATGGGATGACGAAATACCCGATGTGATCAAGAACACATGATGCACCCCGAGGCCCGGCCCCCTTCTCCCGGCCTACTGGAGGTCGGCGGGTGTGGCGGGGCGGAAGCGGATTGCCTGGCCGCCGCTGCGAACCAGGACGGCGGTGATGGTCTTCTCGCGGGTGACCATGGACTTGGTGACTTCCACGGCCGTGGGATTCTCGGTGTAGTCGGTCTCCGGTGCGTCGGAGTAGGACTCGGCGACCCACGTGCCTTTACCGAGGAACGAGAGCGGGTAGCGCAGGGTCCGGGCCCGGTCCCCGGTCATCGCGCCGACGTACCAGTCGGTGCCCGCGCGCCGGGCCACGACAAGGGAGTCGCCGACCTCGGCGGAGAGCACCTTCGTCTCGTCCCACCTCGCCGGAACGTCCTCGATGAATCGCAGCCCGGGTGAATCCGCGTAGTGCTCGGGCAGGTCGGCGGCCATCTGGGCGCCGGAGGAGTACGTGACGAAATAGGCGAGCTGCTTGGCGAGCGTGGTGTGCACGCGGCGGCCGGCCTTCTGCGGGTCCCAGAGGATGTTCATGATGCCGGGCGTGTAGTCCATCGGGCCGGAGAGATTGCGAGTGAAGGGCAGGATGAGCGTGTGTTCCGGGGAGTTGCCCGCGCTGAAGGCCTCCCATTCCTGGCCGCGCACCGCCTCGCGGGCCAGCGCGTTGGGATAGGTCCGCGTCTCGCCGGTGCCGTGGACGCATTCGTGGCAGATGACGTTGATCCGGTGCTCGGCGGCCTTTTCGAGGACGAGCCGGTAGTGGTTCACCATTCGCTGGTCGAAGTGGTGGTGGCCGGGGATCTCTCCGACGTACCCGGTCTTGAGGTAGCGGATGCCGAGGCGTTCGTAGAGGGCGAACGCGGCGTCGATCTGCCGTTCGTAGTTGTCGACGCCCGAGCCGGTCTCGTTGTGGGCGATGAACTCGACGCCTTTGCTCTTCCCGTAGGCGACGACTCCGGGGAGGTCGAAGTCCGGGGTGGCGGTCGTGAAGTCCTGGTCGGACCATTCGTCCTCCCAGCCGCGGTTCCACCCTTCGGCGAGGAGCCCGCGGATGTCGTGCGCGGCGGCGAAGTCGATGTACCGCTTGGCGCGTTCGGTGGTCGCGCCGTGCAGGCGCCCGGTCTTCCAGGTCGCCCGGCGGTGCTGGATCAGCCACCAGATCCCGACGTACTTGACCGGTTCGATCCACCTGGTGTCGTCCTCGCAGATCGCGCAGGGCGGGTTGAGGTTCTCCAGCAGGTGGGACTCGATCAGCCCGCCGGCGTCGGGGGTGACGGTGAGGGCGCGCCAGGGGGTGGCCCGGCCCGTGCCGGTGACGACGGCGGCCGTCCGGCCGGGGGTCGGCACGAGCGCGGCGCGGAGGCGTCCCGACGCCGGGACGACGGTCATCGCGGCGTAGTCGTCCAGGTCCGCCTCGTGGATGGACAGGTGGGTCCCGGTGCCGTACCGGAACGTCACCGGGGTGTTGACCGCGCCCATGGCGCTGGAGGCGGACGACCGCCAGGTCTTCTCGTCGGTGTCGAAGTCGCGGGGGTGCCACCACGCCGCAGGGTCGCCTGCGAGGGCGAACTCGGTGGCCTCGTCCACGATCTCCAGTGACCGCAGGCCGGGCTGCCTGGGCACGTGGTAGCGGAACGCCACACCGTCGTCGTAGGCGCGGACGATGACGTTGAAGAACCTGCCGTCCGCCTGGCGGAGCTGGACGGTGAGTTCGCGGTGGTGGTCGCGGACGACGGCGTCGGCACCCCACACCGGGCGCCAGGTGGTGTCGCGCGCCGTCGTGCGGGTGCCGGTGACCTCGACGTCGCCGCCGAGCGTCGAGCCGTCGGCGAGGTCCAGGCCGAGGGCGGACGGCTCGACGAGGACCGTCCCCTCGCGCGTGACGGAGTAGCCGAGGCGGCCGTCGTCATCGACGGACACGGTCAGCGACAGGGCACCGTTCGGCGAGGTCACCACCGAACTCGCGGGAGGCGGCGGGTCGGCCGCCGTCGCGCCCGCCAGCACGGCCAGCGACGTCCCGGCCACGACGAAGGCGGTGGCGGTTCGCAGCGCACGGCGCGCGGGTCCCGGGTTCATCATGGTGATCACCCATGCTGCCCTGTCCGGCCCGGCGCGGGAAGACGCTGTCAGTCCTCTTCCGGGTCAGTCCTCTTCGGGGTCAGTCCTCTTCGGGGTCAGTCCTCTTCGGGGTCAGTCCTCTTTGGGGTCAGTCCTCTTCGGGCGGGGTGTTCAGGGTGCGGTAGCGGTCCAGGACCCGCTCCAGCTCGCGGCGGTCGCGCTTGGTGGGACGGCCCGCTCCGCGCTCCCGGCGGCCGACCGGGATGAGCGCCTCGGGCGGCGGCGGGGGCGGGCTCCTGTCGATGAGGCACTCGGCGGCGGCCGGCGCCCCGACCCGCTTGCGGATGACCTTCTGGACGATGACGATCCGCTCCCGTCCGCCGTGCCGGAGCCGGATCTCGTCGCCGGGCTTGACCGAGGTGGACGGCTTGGCGCGCTCGTCGTTCACGCGCACGTGCCCCGCCCGGCACGCGGTGGTCGCCATCGAGCGGGTCTTCAGCAGGCGCACGGACCAGAGCCAGAGATCGACCCGCACCGTCCCCTCGTCACCCATGGATCCATGATGTCACTTCGGGGCGGGTGCCCGGTTTGCGCTGATCCAGGCGTCGGCGCGCTCCCACTGGGTGTAGAGCCAGTCGATGCGGGCCTCGCGGCCGCGCGGGACGTCCTCGGCGGAGATCCGCCACCAGCTGGCGTGGACGGGGCCGCCGAGCGGGACGTGCCGCCAGACGTCGGCGACCGTGGCGATCCGGTCCAGCCCGATGTGCGCGACGAACACGACGTCGGCGGACGGGGCGGATTCCAGCGCGGCGAGCACGCCGCCGGGGCGGGGCGGCATCAGGTTCGGCATCCGGGACGCGCGCTCCGCCTCGTCGGCGCGGCGCAGCCGGGTCAGCCGCCGGATCGCGCGGCGGCGGCGTTCCGGGGAGAAGTTGCCGCCCTCGGGGAAGATGACGAGCGCGTCGCGGGGGCCGAGGCCGGCGGCGAGGCGCGCGATGCCGTCGATGCCGCCGCCACCGGACGAGACGAACACGTTCGGCAGGCGGTTCGCCGCGATGTCGATGCACGGGTCCAGCTGGAGTTCGGCCTTCATGACCACGCGGGGCCGCCGCCGGTAGTCGGTGAGCAGGTGGTGGACGAGGAGGAGCGCGTCACCGGGACCGGCGTGGCGGCTGAGGACGATCAGCGGCCGGTCGCCGGCCGCCGTGCCGGGCGCGGTCTCGCGCTCGCCCTCGATCTCCATGCGGAGGCCGAGCCGCCGCCGCGCGACCGAGTACAGGCCGGCGACGTAGCGGCGGATGATGTCGTAGTGCCGGTCGTCGCGGGTCCGGCGGCGGCACCACAGCCATCCGCACTCCAGCACGGCGACCGACTCCCGCGTCCCCCACGCGAGCGCGAACCACAGCAGCCGGGCGGCGCGCCTGCGCCGGCGTCCGAGGACGAACGCCACCGCGTAGGCGACCGGGAACACCGCGACGAGCAGAAGGGTGAGGAGGAACAGCAGCGGTGTGAGCACCAGACGGCGGACGAAGGGGGGAGGCAGCATCTCACGCCCGTTCTTTGAGGTACTCCAAGGATGCCTGGTAGGCGCGATCGATGTGAGGGCGGATTCCGGACACGTTCCGGTAGCGCACCTGGGTGAGATCGACCCCTGCCTTCTGCTGCTTGCCCCCCGCCGGGAGGACGTGGACGTCCAGGCCGTCCGGCAGGCTCGCCATCTCCTCGAAGAAGCGGTGCCGCCGCGCGATCTCGAAGGCGACCATGCCGACCTCCCACGGGCGGCGCGGCGGCCGCAGGTCCCGCTCGATGCGCCCGACGTGCAGGACGTAGATGGTGGTGGCGCCGAGCATGACGGCGCGGCCGACCGGGATGCTGTGCACGAGCCCGCCGTCGAAGTAGTGCCGGTCGCCGATCCGGACGGGCGGCAGCAGCCCCGGCGCCGCGCAGGACGCGAGCACCGCGGGGTTGAGCGGCCCGTCGGTGAACCAGTGGCCCATCGCCGTCTCGATCCCCGCCGCGACGCACTGGAACGGGATCTCCAGTTCCTCGAACGTCCGGGCGGGGAGCAGTTCGTCGAGCATCCGGCGCAGCGGCTCGTTCGAATGCAGGTGGGTTCCGGAGCGGGCGAGCGTCCACAGCCGCGACCAGACCCGCGCGCCGAAGACCTCGCGGACGGAGTCGTCCGACCACAGGCCGGTGAGCCGCTCGACCGCCGTGTCGGGCCCGGCGGCGACGAACGCGCCGTTCAGCGCCCCGATCGACGTCCCCACGACGAGGTCGGGCCGGACGCCGTGCTCCCGCAGCGCCCGCAGCATGCCGACCTCGTGCGCCCCGAGCACCCCGCCGCCCCCGAGCACGAAGGCGACGCGGGGCCGGTCCTCCGCCTGCGGCCCGCCGTCCATCCGCGGCTCGGTTCCCACAGCCCCTCCTTAGCACGCCGAGGGCACCCTCTCCAGCCGAGCGCACACTAAACGACCGCCCGCCACGTTGACTTGCGGCGTGTTGTTGTTATGAGCAGCCGCATAACAACAACACGCCGCAAGTCAACGTCCGGTGGAGGGTCAGCGGCGGGTGCGGAGGCCGTGGCCGTAGGGGAACAGCGGGTCGTAGTCGCGGTCGCCGATGTTGATGGGCTCCTGGTCCTCGCTGCGGGGCCAGGTCACCGGCAGGCGGCCCGTGAACGGGCGCTTGCCGAACAGGACGTCCGCGACGCCCGCGCCCTCGCTGCCGGGCAGCCAGGACATGACGAACGCGTCCATCTCCGGCAGCCGGTCGGTGACGATCTGCGGGCGGCCCGCGACGTCGACGACGACGCAGGTCTCGATCGCACCGCACACCTTGTCGATGTTGGCCTTGTCGGCGTCGGACAGGTTCAGCGTGTGCCCGTTGCCGACGTCGCCGACGCCCTCGGCGTACGGGGTCTCGCCCACCACGACGACGCCCACGTCACTGCCCGAGGTGGGCGCCGACGCGTCCTCGCTGTAGGTGACGTTGCGGGAGTACTGCTCGATGCCCTCCAGGATCGTCGTGCCGGGGATGATGTCGCCGGACTGCCCCTGCCAGGTGACCGTCCAGCCGCCGGCCTGGTTGCCCATGTCGTCGGCGTTGACGCCCGCGACGTAGATGTCCTCGCCGCGCTTCAGCGGCAGAGCACGGCGAGAGTTCTTCAGCAGAACCTGCGACTCGGCGACGGCCCGGCGGGCGACCTCGCGGTGCGCCGGCGAGCCGATCGTGCCGGCGTGCCGCCGGTCGGTGTACGGGCGCTCGAACAGGCCGAGCTCGAACTTCGCCTTCAGGATGCGGCCGACGGCGTCGTCGATGCGCGACATCGTCACCCGTCCCGCCCGCACCTCGGCGAGAAGCGTCTCGACGAACTGGGGTGCGGTATTGGGCTCCATGAACATGTCGACGCCCGCGTTGACGGACGTCCGGACCTGGGTGGCGTAGTCGCCGGGGATCTGCTGGATGGCGGCCCAGTCGCTGATGAGGAAGCCGTCGAACCCGATCTCGCCCTTCAGGACGCCGGTCAGCAGCTCCTTGTGCGCGTGCATCTTGAGCGGATTGCCGACGCCGTCCTCCTTCCAGTCCACACTGGAGAACGACGGCATGATGCTGCCGACGTCGTGCTTCCGCACGGCCGTGACGTACGGCGCCACGTTGGTCTTCATGAACGTCCGGCGGTCGGTGACCGTGACGCCCTGGTCGAGGGTGTAGCCGTCGGTGGTGGACGAGCCGAACACCGTGTCGCCGTCGCCCGCGTAGTGCTTGACCGTCGCGAGGACGTGCTCGGGGCTCTTCAGGTCCCGCCGATGGCGGCCCTGGAGGCCCTCGATGCCGGTCTCCATCTTCGTGACGAGCTTCGGGTCCTCGCCGTAGCTCTCGTAGGCGCGTCCCCAGCGCAGGTCGCGGACGACGCAGACGCACGGAGCGAAGCTCCACTGCGGTCCGGTCGCCCTGGTCTCCTTCGCGGTGATCTCCTGCGTCTCGCGGACCAGGCGCGGGTTGCGGGTGGCGCCCATCGCGATGTTGTGCGGGAAGACCGTCGCCCCGACGAGGTTGTTGTGGCCGTGCACCGAGTCGATCCCGTACAGCAGCGGGATCCGCAGCCGGGTGGCGAGCGCCTTCGACTGGTAGGCGTCCACCATGTCCGCCCAGCCCTCGGGGGTGTTCTCGGCGGGCACCGAACCGCCGCCCGACAGCACCGAGCCGAGCTTCAGCTCCGTGATCTGGTCGCGGTCCCCGTCGACGGCGCCGCGCTCGGCCTGCGTCATCTGGCCGACCTTCTCCTCCAGGGTCATGCGGCCGAGGAGGTCGTCGACCCGCGTGGAGACGGGGAGCCACTTGTTGAGGTAGGGGGCGCTCGCCGGAGCGGCGGGCGGGGAGACGGCCGACGCGGGCGGCGCCGCGATGGCCGACGGGAGGCCGGCGATGGTCGCGAGCGCGACCATTGACCGTCCGATCCGGGGGCTGATGACGCGTCTGTAGGGGTGTCGCAAGTCGTCCCTCCTGGGTCGCTACCTCGACGCCGCGCGGCCCGGCGGACCGCGCCGGGGCCCGGAATCATGGCTCGCCCGGACGGCCATGATCCCTGCACCGGTGACGTCGTCACCCAGGAAAATCCTCCGGCTCCGCTTACCTGTCAAGAAACCTAACTATTTACGCGCGGCCCGCCGTGGAGGCCGTGGAAAGGGGGCTTGACGGAGATCAACTTCAGCGCTATCCCGTGCTCCCGGGCGGCGCCGGACCAGCCGCCTGACCACCGCCCGCGCTCCCCTCCGCAAGCCGGACGGACCACTGGAACGATCGACGCACCGCCCGCCGTGGGCCCCTACCGCACCCATGGCCACACCCGGTCACCCGCCGCGCGTGAACGGGCGGTCACGCGGACGCCCGGCCGGTCGGCGGGTGGGCGACTCGGCCGGGCGCGCTCGCGTCGTGCTCAGGCGGAGCTACCGGGATCGGTCGCCGCGCTCGCCGCGACCGGTCCGCCCGCGCTCGGTCGTCATCTCGTCGTCGCGCGTGACCTCGACGCGCTCCTTGCGAAGCTCGCCGCGGACCGTCTGCTCGTCCTGCACCTGCTCGGTGCGGATCCGGACGCGCTCGACCGGGATGGCCTCCTTCGCGATGATCGGACGCTCCTCGTAGAGGATGATCTCCAGATCCTCCTCGGAGACCGACACCTCCGCGCTCGGACGGCCGTCCGCGATGGGCTCGCGGTCGATCTTGATCTCCTCGTGGGAGACGGGGATCGTGCGCTCGACCATCTCGGTCTCGATCCACTTGTGCACGTGGACGCGGCCCGTCTCGTGCCGCTCGGTGTTGATGCGCATCCGCTCCTCCGACCGGGTGATCTCGGTCGGGGCGGACTCCGCGCCCGCGCGGGCCGACTGGGCCGGCATCTGCTTCTTGCCCTTCTCGCCCTTCTCGGGGCGGACGGCCATTCCGGCCGCGCCCGCGGCACCGCCCGCGGTACCCGCGGCGCCCGCCGCGGCCGCCTTGCCGGAGGTCTCCTGCGGGCCCGTCGTGCCGGTGCCGGCCCGGCCTTCCTCGCCGGTCGTGCGGCGGTCACCGGACGTCTCCGTCGACGTGCCCGTCTCCTCGGTGCGGCGCCCGCCCGGGGGACGCACGCCGTAGTGCCGGTAGAGGTCCACGATCTGCGCATGCGACAGGTGCTCGTCCGCGTCCACGTTCGGAGCACCCTTGATGGTCTCCTTGTCGTAGGGGACCTGCAGCATGTCCTGGTTCTTGCGCGCTCCGGAAAGGGGGACGAAGCTCTCCCGCATCCCGAACCATCCGGTGTGCACCGTCACCCACTCCGGCGCGCCGGAGTCGTCGTTGAGGTAGACCTGCTTGATCGTGCCCACCTTCGCCCCGTTGGTGTCGGTCACACTCGTGCCCATCAGTTCCCGCACCTGTGTCTGCGCCTCCACGTTGAACACCTCTGCTTCCGTGAGAACGCTGCCGGACGGCGGGGGGTGAGGGGAGGGCGGTACCCGCCTCTCGGTAGCGGTGAGTCTCGGTCGGACGCCGGGGGCACCGGCGCCCTTGTTCTGTTGATCCCGAGTTGCCGGATTACTTGCTGCGTTTCCGAATAGGTGCGATGTAAACACGTTTACACGATTATGGGGTGCGGTTGACCGAAGACTTACGTCGCCCCCCTCCGACTCCATGGGCACTTTTCCGCAGCAAATTCTCATCGCGCATATTTACGACTGCCGACGCGCGCACAATGGTGATCATTTTAGAAAGCGGCGGTTTCCCTTTCCCCGTCCCGCGCAAGACTGCGAAAGGACGTTCCCACACATCGGAGAACTGATATGCACGGATTCCCACGCGCGTCCGGGCCGGTGGCGGCGGCCGCGGCGGTGACGGCGGCGCTCGCGTGCACGGCGCTCGCGTGCACGGCGCTCGCGTGCACGGTGACCGCCGGTGCCGGGACCGCCCTGGCCGCCCAGCGGTCGCCCGCCTGGTGCAAGCCCGGCGGGACGCTGTCCGCCCGCGCGATGCCGCAGAAGGTCAAGATCACCGACTGCGACCTGCGCGGCCGGACCGTGCGCGGCGCCAACGGGCTCGCCGCGGTCGTCCCGTCCGACGGGACCTCGCTGGTCGCGCACGCGATGCGCACCACGGGCGGCGCCGAGCTGCGCATCGAGGTCGACGGCCGCGCGGGCGCGGTCACGATCAGCACGAAGGGCGGGCGGGTCCCCGAGGGCAGGCCGCGCGCGTCCCGCGCGCCCCTGGATCCGTGCGAGGACGGCGTGCACCGTCTCGAACCCAGCAAGTGGCCGAAGGGCTCGACGGTCGAGTGGCGCTACCACCCGGGGACGAGCGGGCTCCCGAAGACCGGCATCGCCGAGGGCGTCTCGAACATGGTCGACGCCCGCACCGACTGCGGGAACGGGGACCGGTTCACCCCGCCGCCCGACGTGGGCGCGCGCGACGCGGGGCGGTCGGACGGCCCCCCGAACGTGACCGGGGACGCCGCCTGCGGGAACCGGAACCGGGTCAACACGTTCGGCTGGCTCGCCATGACGGGCGCGGAGCGCGACATCCTGGCCGCGACCTGCATCTGGTACGACGGGGAGACCACCGTCGAGACCGACATGGCGTTGCAGGAGCGGGGCAAGACCTGGTGGTCGGATGGGACGTGCCAGTCCGGCGCCTACTCGGCCGAGGCCGTCGCGACGCACGAGGCCGGGCACGTCTTCGGCCTGGACCATGTCGAAGGCGCGGACCACGTCAACCTCACCATGACCCCGTCCCTCGCGTCGTGCGACGACGGGCCCGCCACCCTCGGCAAGGGCGACTACGACGGGTTGATCGCCCTCTACGGCGGACGCTGACCGGCGAGCGGGCACGGCCGCTCGCCCCGTCCGGCGTCCGGCCGTCAGCGGATGCGCTTCTTCTGGTGGAGTTTGCCGACGACGACGAGGCGGTAACGGTCCGAGCCCTTCGGGGTGCAGGTGATGAGCGTGATGTACCCGCCGTCGGGCGCGCTGCCCCGCTTGAAGGGCACCGGCTCCAGGACCCGCCTGTCGTCCGGCTCGATGACGCGCTTGCCGCTCGCCTTGTAGACATAGGACGTCCCGCCGGCCCGCAGCACGATCGGGTCGCCGCGCCGGATCCTGTCGAGCTTGTGGAACGGACGGTGCCAGGTGGTCCGATGGCCGAAGAGGGCGGTGTTGCCGTCCCGCCCGGGAAGGGCCGTCCCCGGGTAGCGGCCGACGGCGCGCCGCAGCACGGACTCGCCGACGCCCTCCCTGACCTCGGTCTTCAGCCCGATCCGCGTGATCTGGAGGCGCGCGATCAGCGCGCCCTCCTTCGGACCCGCGGGAGCGGCGACCGGAGCGGCGGGCTCAGCCTGCGCCCGCGGGACGCCCAGCACGGACGAGCCGCAGCACACGGCCAGGGCCGTGGCGGCGAGGGACTTGCGACCGAGCATGGTCGACCTCCATCGACGAGGAAAAGGGGGCGGCACGTCTGCCGCCCCCTCGACTTCATGGGTTCTGCTCACCCTCGGCCGGCCGATGAAGGGCCCCTGGATGAGAGAACCATCGGCTGCGGATCGTCACCCGCGCCGATTCACGCTTCGCCTCAGTTCAGGGCCGGGGCGCCGACCTTGACCGGCGCCTCGTTCCCCGCCGGCAGCTTCGGGCCGACCTGCCCCGGCTTGACGTTCACCCCGGGCACCGACACCGGTGCGGTCTTCTTGAGCGAGTCCAGGAGATCCTGGACGGCGGGCAGGCCGTCCGCGGTCCGGTAGTTCGGGGCCGCCGGCGCCGTGCGGGAGCCGCTCCCGCGCAGCTTCAACGTCAGCTTCTTCCCGACCGAGGACAGCTTCCCGACCGAGGACAGCTTCCCGACCGGCTTGCGGACCTTGGTCTTCTTCTCCACCGTCCGCAGCGTGGGCGGCAACTCGTCGTCGGGGTCACCGACCGAGGCACCGCCCTTGCACTGGGCCTGCGCCGCGCTGAGCACGACGGCGACCGCGTTGCCGCACACGTTCACCGGAACGCTGATCGGCGCGTACACCTGGTTCCCGCCCAGCACGCTGAAGTTGCCCGACGTCTTCATCTTCGGGGCGTCGTGGGCGTCGCGCTCGACCGAGGCGCCGCCCTTGCACTGGGCCTGCGCCACGCTGAGCACGACGGCGACCGCGTTGCCGCACACGTTCACCGGAACGCTGATCGGCACGTACAGCTGGTTCCCACCCAGGATGCTGAAGTTGCCGGAGGTCTGCATGCCCCCGTGGCCGTGGTGGCCCCAGCCGCCCTTGTCGCCCCAGCCGGAGTTCGTCCGGTATCCGGGAGCGTCGTAGCCGTGGTCGGACTTGCCGGACGAGACGCTGGCGCCGCCCTTGCACTGGGCCTTGGCGATCCCGACGATCGCGATCGCGTTGCCGCAGACGTTGACCGGGATGCTGATCGGCGCGTAGACCTGGTTGCCCCCGCCGATCGAGAAGTTGCCCGAGGTCTGCATGTCGTCGCCGCCGCCGTGCCGGGCGTTCTCGACGCTGGAGCCGCCCATCGACTGGGCCTGGGCCGCCCCGAGCACGGCGCCGACGGCGTTGCCGCTCACCTCGACGGGGATGGAGATCGGGGCGTGCACCTGGTTGCCGCCCAGCACGCTGAAGTTGCCGGACGTCTTCATGTCCGTGTCGGCGACGGCGCCGGCGGGGCCGAAGGCGGCCCCGGCGGCGACGGCGCCCGCGGCCACCAGGGCGGCGCGGCCGGTGTTCCTTGCCCACTTGCGCATGGTGTTGCTCCTGTCCTGTTTCGCGATTGGGTGAATCGGTGGTGGTCGCTGCGCGGCACCTTCCGGATGGGCGCAGCTCGCAGCGGCCATGCGAGGCCGTTGCGGATCCGAGAGAAGTTCGTTGAGGTGACCGGGACGGGCGGCGCGCTCGATCGCGCGCGGGCCGTCCGGGAACCGGCCTCTGCGGGCCGGGGGCGGCCCTAGTCCGGGACGACGGACGGGCCGCCGGGCGCGGACACGTCGGTCAGCGCCGTGCGGTGGAACGTGCTCGTGTCCGCGGCGGCAGGCGCCGCCGCGTACGGGCCGTCGCGAAGATCGGCGATCGGCACGAACACGTGCCCGCCGGAGCCTCGCGGGCCGTCCTGGCCGGACGGCGCCACGGGCCCGGGGGCACGCTGGTCCCCCTGGCAGCCGGCGCAGCGGCCCGGCGCCTGGTCCTCCGCATCGGACGCGGCAGACCCCTGCACACCGGGAGCGGGCGCGGCGCCACCGGCCGCCTCGCCGCTCGCGTGCCTGTCATCGTCCGTCGGCGACCGCTGCTCCTGCTGAGCCTCGGCCTGCGGATTCTCGCCTGGAACGGGCTGCGTGTCCGCGATCTCGCGAACGAGCCCGCCCACGATGGGCGCGTCCTGCCGGACGTCCCCGAGCCGCACCCGCGGGATCCCGGCCGCGTCGGCCAGCTTCCTCACATGCCGGACGGCCCTGTCCTTGCGGTCGAACACCTCGTGGCGCCGCCCCTGGAGAAACTCGACAGGACGGTCCCCGACCTCCTGCACCCACTCCGGCAGCTCGCGCCCCCAGGCTTCCGCGTCCTGCATCGGCCGATCGCCGAACCCCTTCGGCGCTCCGTCGAAGACGGGCGGGGTGTCGGCGGAGCCGATCCGGGCGGGCCAGGTGCCGGCCGGATCGGCTCCTGGCCCTTATTAA
>NZ_SMKH01000007.1 GCF_004348515.1 Actinomadura sp. KC345
CGTAGACGCCACCCGCGCACGCTACATCGACGTCTACGAACGCCTCACCGGCCGCCCCTGGACCTCCTGAGGAGCCCCCATGGCCGCATCACCCCGGATCACCCACATCTCTTGGGGCCGCATGGAAGTCGAGGGCCTGGCCCCCGGCAAGGATTTCAAGCTCTTCCCCGGCGGCGGCCGCCCCTGGGACTGGTCCGAGCACGGCACCCGGCACTCCCCCGGCATCCAGCCCGCCGACGTCCGGGAACTCCTCGACCACGGCAGCACGGTGATCGTGCTGAGCCGCGGCATGGAACTGCGCCTCCAGACCATGCCCGAGACCCTGGAGCTCTTGGCAGACCACGAAGTCGCCGTGCACGTGGAGGAGACGACCGCAGCCGTAGCCCTCTACAACACCCTCGCCGAGACCACCCCTGTAGGCGGCCTCTTCCACTCGACCTGCTGACCCCCGTCCGAGCAGCGGGACGTCAGAAGGACGAACGGTCTCCGCTCGGCACGATCTCCCGGCCCAGGGGCGCCAGTGACACCGGGATCAGCTTGAAGTTGGCGATGCCGAACGGGATGCCGATGATCGTGATGCAGAGCAGGGTCCCGGTGAACAGATGTCCGAGGGCGAGCCACCACCCGGCGACGATGATCCAGATGACGTTTCCCAGGAGGGAGCCCGCGCCCGCGTCCCTTCTCGGGACGGTCGTCCGGCCGAACGGCCACAGCGCGAATCCCGCGATGCGGAACGAGGCGATGCCGAACGGGATCGTGATGATGAGGATGCAGCACACGATCCCGGCGAGCACGTAGCTCACGGCCAGCCAGAATCCCGCCAGCACCAGCCACAGTAGGTTCAACAGCGTCCGCACGAAGGCCTCCCGCCGCCCAGAATAGATCGTTCGGGCGAGGCGCGTGGGACGCCGGCGGTCGGGTCATGCGGTCCGGCCGACGGTTTCAGAAGTGGCCGTCGAGGTCGGCGAGGAGGAGGCGCTTGGGCTTCGCGCCGACGATCTGCCGGACGACTTCACCGTCCCGGTAGAGGTTGAGCGTGGGGAACCCCATGACGCCGTACCGCGCCACGATCTCCGGGTGGTCGTCGCCGTTGAGCTTCGCGACCGTCAGCCGGTCGCCGTGCTCGGCCTCGATCTGCTCAAGGATCGGCGCGATCATCTTGCAGGGAGGGCACCAGTCCGCCCAGAATTCGACCAGTACCGGCTTGTCGGCGTTGAGGACCTGCTCGTCGAAGTTCTCGGTCGTCAGCGTGATCATTCGTCCCCTCCGGTGACAGCACGCAGCCCGGACAGGCCCGCGCGAGTTGACCGGCCACGTCGGCGCGACGGCGGATCAGGGTGCGTATCTCGGTGTCGATCTCGGCGAGCCTGCGCTGGTAGACCGCGACCGATTCCGGGCATGCGGCGCCGTCCTCGTGTCCCGCGCGCAGGCAG
Organism: Actinomadura sp. KC345; assembly: GCF_004348515.1. Lineage (GTDB taxonomy): Bacteria > Actinomycetota > Actinomycetes > Streptosporangiales > Streptosporangiaceae > Spirillospora. The sequence goes on from NZ_SMKH01000007.1 coordinate 1,434, forward strand.
TCGACGAACGGGCGGGCGTCCTCCAGCGTGAACCCGGTCGCCAGCAGGGAACGGATCTCCGCGACGAGCCGCAGGTCGGACTCCTCGTACTGCCGGTAGCCGTTTGCCGCGCGCCGCGCCGGAAGGAGACCCTGCTCCTCGTAGTAGCGCAGCGTGCGGGTACTCACCCCCGCCCGTGCGGCCAGTTCGCCGATCCGCATCCGGCTCCTCCTCGCTCCGCGGCCGCTTGCGACGCTATCCCTTGACACCGGCGTGAAGGTCAAGCCCGCCGCCGGACGGCTACGCGGGCGGTTGCGGGGGCGCGGCACCGAAGGGGCGTCCGGCAAGGTGGGTGACGAGCTGGGCGGCAGGGGTTTCCGTGGCCGACCGGTAGGACTCGCCTGCCCACAGGTTGACGCCCTCCGGGTCGCCCTGGGCCGCCGACGCCTTGCGCAGCGGCGCGGTGACGTAGTGGACGTCGGGGTAAGCGGCCGGGGCGTGCGCAGAGTGCTCGGTGAGGAAGCGGTTGACCAGGCCGCGGGCGGGTCGTCCGCTGAACGCCCTGGTCATCGCGGTCGAGGTGAAGCGGGGGTCGGCCAGCGCCGCCTTGTGGACGGGGCTCGCGCCGCTCTCGGGGCAGCGGACGAACGCCGTACCGATCTGGGCGGCGACGGCGCCCAGATCCAGGATCTCGGCGACGCCGGACGCGGTGGCGAGGCCGCCGGCGGCGATCAGCGGTTGCGCGGTGACGGCGCGGACGTCCCGGAGCAGGCGGCGCAGCGGCACGGGCTCGTCGACCGTGTCGGCGAACGAGCCGCGATGCCCGCCGGCCTCGGACCCCTGCACGCAGAGCGCGTCGGCGGCGGACGCCCGGCGCGCCTCGCCGGCGGTGGTCACGGTGACGATCACGACGGTGCCGCGCTCCTGGAAGGCGCGGATGACGCCGTCGCCGGGGCAGCCGAAGGTGAAGCTCACGAAGGGCGGCGGGTCGGCCAGGAGGTCGGTGATCTTGGCGTCGAAGGCGTCGTCGCGGGCGGACGGGACGCCCACGGGGACGCCGAGGCGTTCGGCTTCGGGGGCCAGGCGGTCGCGGTAGGCGGCGACGGCGGCCGGGTCGATGTCGTCCAGCGACGGCATGAAGAGGTTCATCCCGAACGGGCGCGACGTCAGCCGCCGCGTCGCGGCGATGTCGGCGCGCATGGCCTCGACGGTCTTGTAGCCGGCGGCGAGGAAGCCGAGGCCGCCCGCGTCCGACACGGCGGCGGCCAGCTCCGGCGTGGAGGGCCCGCCCGCCATCGGCGCCTGCACGATCGGGAGTTCAGGCCACATGGCGCTGCTCACCGGGGGTCACCATCGGCTCCGTCATGGTCGGCACGATAATCCAGTGAACGGAAAGGGGACGGCATGCGGGTGTTGCTGCACTACGACATGGACCATGAGGAGGCCGGCCTGGACATCGTGAGCTGTTCGGAGCAGGACGACGAACGGTTCGCGGAGCTGCTCCCGGACACCGAGGTCCTCTGGCATGTGCTGCGTCCCCTCACCGCCGAGGACATGGACCGGGCGCCGAAGCTGCGGCTGGTCCAGAAGCTCGGCACGGGCGTGAACACGATCGATCTGGGCGCCGCCGAGGAGCGCGGGATCGCGGTGGCGAACATGCCCGGCCAGAACGCGCAGGCCGTCGCGGAGACGAGCCTGCTGCTGATGCTGGCGGCGTTGCGGAGGGTCGTCCCGTTCGACGCGCGGACGCGGCGCGGCGAGGGTTGGCCCGCCGACCGCTCGCTGGTCGGCGGGGAGCTGGCGGGACGGACGGTCGGCCTCCTCGGCGGCGGCCGGATCGCGGGGCTGCTGCGCGGGATGCTGGAGGCGGTCGGCGCGACCGTGCGGTACACGTCCCGGACCGCGCGGCCCGGCGACCCCGCCTGGCGGGAGCTGGACGCGCTGCTGCGGGAGAGCGACATCGTGTCGGTGCACGTCCCGCTGACGGACGAGACCCACCACCTGCTCGACGCGGAGCGGCTCGCGCTGCTCCCGGAGGGCGCGATCGTGGTGAACACGGCGCGCGGCGCGGTCATCGACGAGTCGGCGCTGGTGGCGGCGCTGGAGTCGGGGCGCCTGGGCGGCGCGGGGCTGGACGTCTTCGAGGAGGAGCCGGTGGACGCGGGCAACCCGCTGCTCGCCCTCGACAGCGTCGCGGTGATGCCGCACGTGGCGTGGCTGACCGGCGAGACCTGGGACCGGTACTTCGCGGTCGCGGCGGAGAACTGCCGCCGCCTCATGCGCGGCGACGACCTCCTCCACCGCGTCGTCTAAGGGCGCGGCGTCTACGGGATCAGCACCGGTTTGACGACCTTGCCGGACTGGGTGTCCGCCTCCGCCTGGTTGATCTGGTCGAGCGGATAGGACGTGATCAGCCGGTCGAAGGGGAACCGGCCCTGCCGCCACAGCTCGATCATCCTCGGGATGAACGTCTGCGGGACGGCGTCGCCCTCGATGATGCCCTTGACCGTCCGCCCCATGAGCAGGAGGTTCGCGTCGAGCGTGTACTCGGCGGCGCCGACGCCGACGAGCCCGCAGACGCCGGTGGTGCGCAGGGACGCGACGGCCGTCGCGACGACCTCCGGGACGGCGGTGGAGTCGAACGAGTACTGGACCCCCTCGCCGCCGGAGATCGCCCGGATCTGACCGGCGATGTCGTCGTCCGCGCCGTTCAGCACGTGGGTGGCGCCGAGGTCGCGGGCCAGGTCGAGCCGCGACTCGTGCAGGTCGACGGCGACGATCGTGGTCGCGCCCGCGACGCGCGCGGCCATCACGGCGGACAGGCCGACCGCGCCCGCGCCGAAGATCGCGATGCTGTCGCCGGCGCCGACGCCGAGCGAGATCAGCACGGACGCGGCGCCGGTCTGGACGCCGCAGCCGAGCGGTCCGAGCTGCTCGATCGGGACGTCCCGGTCCACCGGGACGACGTTGTGGACGGTGCCGATCGCGTGGCCGGCGAACGACGACTGCCCGAACCAGCGGGTGTGGACGGCCTCGCCGTCGCCGGTCGTGGCGCGCGGCGTCCCGTCGAGCGGCATGGCGAGCATGTTGAGCGCCATCATCTGCGGGCAGGCGCCGGGGACGCCCGCACGGCAGTTCTCGCAGATCCCGCACGAGTCGAACGACATGACCACATGGTCGCCCCCGGTGACGCCGGTGACGCCGGGGCCGACCGCCTCGACCACGCCGGAGCCCTCGTGGCCGAGGACGACCGGCTTGGCGACCAGGTCGCCCGGGACCCGTCCGAGCAGGTCGGTGTGGCACATGCCGGCGCCCGCGACCCGCACCAGGATCTCGCCGGGGCCGGGGTCCGCCAGGTCGAGCGGCTCGATCATGTAGGGCGCGTCTGCGGCGCGCAGCACCGCGGCGTTGGTCTGCACCGGCTTCTCCTCAATCCAGGTGTTCCAGGGCGTCGGCGGGTCCGGGGCCCGGTCAGGTCAGGGAGTAGCGGATCGGCAGGCGCTTGAGGCCGCCGACGAACGTGGTGGCGGTGTTCTCCGGTGTCCCGGCGAGCTCGACCGAGCCGAGCCGGGGCAGCAGTTCCTCGAAGAACGCGCGGACCTCGATGCGCGCCAGCGCCGCGCCCAGGCAGTAGTGGACGCCGAAGCCGAACGCCAGGTGCTTGTTCGGGTCGCGTCCGACGTCGAACCCGAACGGGTCGTCGAAGACGTCCTCGTCGCGGTTGGCCGACGGGTAGGACAGCAGCACCGCGTCGCCCTCGCGGATCGTGACGCCGCGCAGCTCGTAGTCCTCGGTGGCGGTGCGCATGAACTCCTTGACGGGCGTGACCCAGCGGATCATCTCGTCCACGGCGAACGGCATCAGCTCCGGCTTCGCGCGGAGCCGGTCGAGCTGGCCGGGGTGCTCGATGAGGGCGCGCAGGCCGCCGGAGATCGTCGCGCTGGTCGTGTCGTGCCCGGCGGTCGCGATGATGACGTAGTAGGAGGCCGTGTCGAAGTCGTTCAGCGGCTCGCCGACCCCACCCATTACGCCACCCGAACCCACCTTGGCGTTGGCGATCGCGGACGCGAGGTCGTCGGTGGGGTTCTTGCGGCGCGACTCCGTCAGCTCCTGGAAGTAGGCGAAGAAGTCGAGCAGGACCTGGAGCTTCTCCTCGTTGGTCGCGCCGCGCTGGAACTCGTCGTCATCGCCGCCGAACAGCTCCTGGGTGAGCTTCAGCATGCGGTCGAAGTCGCTCTCGGGAAGGCCGAGCAGCGAGAGGATCACGTAGAGGGGGAAGTGGACGGCGACCTCCTGCGCGAAGTCGCATTCGCCGCCGAGATCGACCATCCGGTCGACGTACCGCTTCGCCAGCTCCTTGACGCGCGGTTCGAGGGCCCGCATCGCGCGGGGCCGGAACCAGTCGGCGCCGATCGCCCGGATGACCCGGTGGTCGGGATCGTCCATGTGGATCAGCGTGCGCAGCGCGATGCCCTGCTCGGCCCGCTGCCGGTTCAGCTCGTCGAACTCCGCGGTCCCGAGCAGCGGTCGCGGTGCGTTGAGGAACCTCTCGTGGTTGCGCTCGATCTCCAGGACGTCCTCGTGCTTGGTGATCGCCCAGAAGGGGGTGTAGTCGGGAGCGGCCACAGGGTGCACCGGCGACTCGCGGCGCAGCAGCGCGAGCGACTCGTGCAGGCGGCGGTCGTCGGCGTAGGCCTTCGGGTCGGCGAGGGCAAGGCCCGCCTCGTTCACGGTCAGCGGCATCGCTGGGGCTCCTCCGTCACGCGTCCCCAGGAACCTACGGGACCGAATTTAGTTCGGTCAACGACCCACGAACGTCGACCGGGTCGCCATCTCGTTGACTTGCGGCGTGTCGTTGTTTTCGACGCGCTTATAACAACAACACGCCGCAAGTCAACGCACCCCGGTGGACTAGCTGGCGATGAAGGCGCCGTCCATGAGGTCTTTGAAGCGCTCTAGGTCCGCCGCCGGGGTGTCTATGCCGCGCAGCGGGCCGGTGCCCGCTAGATGGGTCCGGGCGTAGAGGCGCGCGACGAGCGCCTTGCGATCGGCGCCCGAATCCGCACGCTCCCATCCGGCCTGTTCCAGCAGCAGGGCCGCCGCGTAGACGTCGGCCATGTACTGGGCCAGCGGGTAGAGCCTCGCTTCGGCGACGGTCCTGTCCAGGCCGCGCCACGCTTCTATGGCCTGCCGGAGATGCCCGATGCGCTCGCTCACCAGGCCGGCCGTGGCGTCGTCGCCCGCGGGAGCCCGCCGGACGGCCTCGGTGAGCCGGTCGAGGAACGGCTCGTGCGCGTCCTGCCGCTCGATGGCGCGGCGCACGTCCAGGCACAGGACGTTGTCGCCGCCCTCCCAGATGGGGTTGACCTGCGCGTCCCGGAGGATCCGCGCGACCGGCCACTGCTCGATGTAGCCGTTCCCGCCGTGGATCTCGATGGCGTCGCTCGCGGCCGTCACGCCCAGCCGCGCCGCCCTCAGCTTGATCAGTGCCGCGCCGACGCGCAGCCGCGGACGTCCCAGATAGCCGTCGAACACGAGCGCCTGGGCGGCCTCGGTCTCCACGATCAGTTCGGCGAGCTTCCTGCGCATCAGCGGATGCTCGGCCAGCGGGGCGCCGAACGCCTCGCGCGCCGTCGCGTAGCAGAGCGACTCGACCAGCGCCCGCCGCGCGCACCCGAGGCCCATCATCGAGATGCCGAGGCGGGCGCCGTTCGTCAGCTCCATCATCCGGGCGAGGCCCCTGCCGTCGCCGCCCTGTCCGGCGCTCGACGACGGGGCCAGCAGGAACGCCTCCGCGTCGGTGAACTCGATCTCCGCCGACGCCACGGACCGGGTGCCGAGCTTGTCCTTGAGCCGCCGGATCCTGACTCCGTTGCGCGTCCCGTCACGCCGCTCCTTGAGGACGAGGAACGGCGCGATCCCCCGCACCCCGTCGGCGGCGCCCTCCGACTTGGCCAGCACCACGAACGCCGACCCGTTCGCGTTGGACGCGAACCACTTGAACCCGTTGAGCCGCCACGCATCCCCCTCCCTGGACGCGGTCGACTCCAGCGCGCCCAGGTCGGACCCGCCCGAGCGCTCGGTGAGCAGCTGCGCCGCCTCGCCGGACATCTCCCCCGCCGCGAACAGCTCCCGCACCCGCGCCTTCACGTCCTCGGGGGCGAACATCTCCGTCAGGCCCACGACCATGTCGCCGCCGGTGCCGAGCGCGCACGCCATGCCGATGTCGGCCTGGTCCAGCAGGTAGCTCCAGGCCACGCCCATCGCGGCCGGGTCGGCGCCGTTCCGCTTCGCCTCCGCGGCGAAGTCCGGCCGTGTGAAGGACGTCGCCACGATGTCCCTCCTCGCCGCCTCGAACGACGGCGGCATGACGACCTCGCTGATGTCGCGTCCCCACCGGTCGTACTTCTCCAGCCGCGGCGGGTTCCGGTCGGTCTCCTCGGCCCGCTCCGCGACCGGGCCGCCCATCAGCGCGCCCATCTCCCGCAGCCGCGGCTCGGCCCAGCCGAACCCGTCCCCGAGGTGGCGGCGCATCAGGAACCCCAGCGTGGGATCGCAGTCGTACCAGTTGAGGCCCACGGCCCCCTGGTAGCGCTCGGTCGCGTACCGGCGGGCCTTGTCCGCGCCGCCGAACGGGAGCCGGTCGAACGGCTCGGTCAGATAGGACGCCATACCTGGGATATTACGCTTCTATTTCACATGATGGAAGACTGTAATCCCCTCTCGGTGCCCCTCTCGAACCCCGGTAAGGTCACAGCAGACATGGATGCGGCACACACGGACACGGGCGCGGCCGGCACCGGCGATCTGGAGATCCGCCCGCTCACGGCGCGTTCGGTGGTCCTGAGCACGTTGCTGGGCGTCCACCCGCCCCGGCTCCCGGCCCGCTACCTCGTCCGCGTCGGCGACCTGTTCGGCATCGCCGAGGGGACGATCCGGGTCGCGCTCTCCCGCATGGTCGCCGCGGGGGACCTCGTCCAGGCAGGCGGCACGTACGCGCTCACCGAACGCCTCCTCGAACGCCAGGCCCGCCAGGACGAGAGCCGCCTCCCCCCGCCCCTTCCCTGGGACGGCGCCTGGGAGATCGCCGTGATCACCGCGGAACGCCGTCCCGCCGCCGACCGCGCCGCCCTCCGGCACGCGATGTCCGTCCTCCGCCTGGCCGAACTCCGCGAAGGCACCTGGCTGCGTCCCGCCAACCTGACCCGTCGCCGCCCCGACATCGTCGCCCGCCAGTGCACGTTCATCTCCGGGCACCCGGAAGGCGACCCCGCCGCCCTGGCCGCCGTCCTCTGGGACCTCGACGCCTGGACGACCAAGGCGCACGCCCTCCGATCGGCGCTGACCGAGGCCGCCACGATCGCCGAACGCTTCACGCTGGCCGCAGCCGTCCTACGCCACCTGCTGAACGACCCGCTCCTCCCCGCGGCCCTCCTCCCGCCCGACTGGCCGGGCCCGGACCTCCGCACCCTCTACGAGCGTTTCGAATCCGACTTCGCGAAGCTCCTCGCCGCCCACGTTCCCACCTGAGCCGGGGCACCCGGGCCGCGTGAACGCCCCGGCGGGGGGACGTGGTCAGGCCGGGAGCGGGCGGCCGGCGGTCACTCCTCGTCGGCGCGGGGGTTGTAGGCGTCGACCCCTTCGCGGTCCGAGAGTTTGCAGATGGCGTCCATGACCTCGTCGGTGATGACGCGGCGGGCGCGGCCGGGCGGGAGGTCGCGGTAGCGGGTGAAGTCCATCGGCTCGCCGATGCGGATCGTGGGACGGACGCTGAGCCGCGGCCGCCACGTGCCGAGCGGGATGATGTGGTCGGTGTCCCCGATGGCGACGGGGACGACCTTGGCGCCGGAGGCCATGGCCAGCCAGGCGACCCCCGTGCGGCCCCGGTAGATGCGGCCGTCCGGGGAACGGCTCCCCTCCGGGTAGATGGCGACGCCGCCGCCGGCGTGCAGGACTTCCGCGATCTGCTCCAGAGCGCGGACGGCGGCACGGGTGGGGCCGCGCCTGACCGGGACGTTCCCCAGCGCGAAGAGGCCCCACCGGATCAGCCGTCCGAACCGGCCGGGCAGTTCGAAGTACTCCGACCTGGCGAGGTAGACGAGGCGGCGGCGGACGACCGGCGACAGCGCGAAGCTGTCGGCGAACGACAGGTGGTTGCTCGCCAGGATGAACGGACCCTCGGCCGGGATGTTGGCCTTGCCCTCCACCTTGGGGCGCAGCAGAAGCCGTAGCACGGTCCCGGCCGTGAGCGAGAAGACACCGTAGATCACGCAGCCTCCTGCAGTCGGTAGCGCACCCGAATCTAAGGAGCCTCCGGCCGGGCGGAATCCGCCATGTGACGGGCGTCATGGTTCCGGGTCTGGTAATTAATCGAACGAGCGATCATTTTTTGGGTCTGAGAGCTGATGCGCAGGACGAGTCGAGGAGGCAACGATGCAGGAGAAGGCGAAGCCCATCGCCGTGATGGTGGTGGTGGCGCTGCTCGGGCTGGTGTTCGCGGGATCGTTCCTGGGCGCGCTGCACCATGTCGAGCCGCACGGCGTCCCCGTCGCGGTGGTCGGTCCGGAGAACGCGGTGGACCGGCTCGGCACGCAGATGGACAAGCGCGCGGAGGGCGCGTTCGACCTCACCGCGTACGAGAACGAGGAGAAGGCGCAGGAGGCGCTGCTCGACCGGGACGTGGACGCGGTCTTCGTCCCCGGCCCGGGCGGGGCCGACCTGATCGTCGCGGGCGCGACGGGGAAGATCCAGAGCGCGGTGCTGACCCAGGCGTTCCAGGGGGCCGGGCAGGCCACCGGGCAGCCGGTCACGGTCACGGACGTCCGGCCGCTTCCGGCCGACGACGGCAACGGGGTGTCCGCGATGTTCCTCGTGATCACCACGGTGATCCCGGCGGTGATCCTGGCGGTCATGCTCGCGTTCGCCGTGCCGGAGGCCGGCGCCGGGCGGCGGATCGGGCTGCTGGCCGCGGGTTCGGTCGTGCTGGGCGGGGTCAACGCCTGGGTCGCCGCGGGGCTGACCGGCGCGCTCGCCGGGGCGCCCTGGGAGCTGTGGGGGCTCGCCGCCCTGCTGGTGTTCGCGGTGAGCTCGTTCACGGCGGGCGCGCTGCGCGTCGGGGGCCCGCCCGCGGCGGGGCTGACCGTGCTGCTGCTGATCCCGATCGGGGTCCCGGCGAGCGGCGGCCCGATCGGCCCGCGGTTCATCCCAGAGTGGTACGCGGCGTTCGGTGAGTGGCTGCCGGTGTCGGCCGCGATCAGCGCGGTGCGCAACACCGTCTACTTCGACGGCAGCGCGACCGGCGGGCCGCTGCTCGTGCTGACGCTGTGGGTCGTGGCGGGCCTGGCGCTCGTGCTGGTCCCCAAGAAGGCGCGGCAGCGCGGCCACGCGGCCGTCCCCGAGCCGGCCGCCGGTTCGTGAGGAGCGGCCGGGAAGGACGGGTCCGCCGGAGCGTCCGGCGGGCCCGTCCGGCACGCTTCTCCTGTGAGATGGCCACTGGGACGAGCCCACGAGGAGGTAAGAGGTGTCCATGAAGTCGGGGGGCCCGGTCCGGCGGCGTCCCGGACGCCCGCCCAAGGCGGAGGCCGGGGACACCAAGGCCGCGCTCGTCGAGGCGGCGCTGCGGCTCTTCGCGCAGAAGGGGTACACCGGCACCTCGATCCGCGCGATCGCCCGCGAGGTCGGTCTCAGCGAGAGCGTCCTTTACGCGCATTTCACCAGCAAGCAGGACATCTTCGATGCGGCCGTGGCCACGCTGGGGCCGCAGGGCCTGGTCTCCGGGCGGGAGAGCCTGGACCCGGGACTGGTCGACGACGACCCGGCCGCGTACCTGCGCGCGCTGGTCGAGCACGTCCTCGACGCCTGGGATTCGCCGAGCGGGCGGCTGTTCATCAGCCTGATGGTCCGGGACGGCCTGGTCCACAGCGTCGCCATGGGCGACACGATCGCGCGGTCGATGGGCGAGATGGCCCCGCTGTTCCAGCACTGGGTCGACACCGGCCGGATCCCGCCGGATCTCGGCCGTCCCGCCGATCTGGCCTGGGCGCTGTTCGGGCCGATCGGCCAAGCACGGTTACTGTGGTTGCACGCCGATGCCGCGCCCGAAGAACGGCAGGAGGCCAGGGGCAGGGCGCTGCGACACACCGAACTGTTCATCAGGGCTGTCTTCCGCGAGCAGCGGAAGTCCCCGGACGGGTGATCTGGAGGACGTGATCAGCGATGGCGGGCCTGGACGGTGACGCGCCCCCGGGGCCGGTCGAGACCGTGCCCGGGGCGATCCGGATCCTGCTGGCCGAGGACGTCGCGCTGCTGCGCGGCGCGCTGACCGGCCTCCTGGACCTGGAGCCCGACCTGGAGGTCGTGGCGGAGATCGAGAGCGGGGACGCGATCGTCCAGGCGGCGCTGCGGCACCGGCCGGACGTCGCCGTCCTGGACGTCGACCTGCCCGGCGTGGACGGCGTCACCGCCGCAGCCGAACTGCACGAACGCCTTCCGGAGTGCCGGGTGCTCATCCTCACCGGGCTCGCGCGTCCCGGCGATCTTCGGCGGGCGCTCGACGCGCACGCGCACGGCTTCGTCCTCAAGGACGTGCCGCCCGAGGAGCTGGCCGCCGCGATCCGCCGGGTCGCGGCCGGCGAGCAGGTCGTCGACCCGCAGCTCGCGCTGGTGGCGCTGCGCCAGCCGGAGAGCCCCCTCACGCCGCGGGAGGCGCAGGTCCTGCGGCTGGCCGCGGAGGGCGCCGACGTGGACGACATCGCGCTGGCGCTCAACCTGACGGTCGGCACCGTCCGCAACTACCTGGCGAGCTGCATCACCAAGCTCAACGCCCGCAACCGGATCGACGCCGTCCGCATCGCCCGCGACTTCGGCTGGGTGTAGGAACCGACCCGGCACGGGCCGGACGAAGGTGGGGATGTGAGGAAAGCCTGGGTTTAGGGGCGGTATGAGAAACGCATGGCCGCACCCACGGGCGATTCATATCGGGATCGGTGAATACCGCACTGGCCAGGGCTGACGTGCGGTGACACGCTCCGAGGCATGGTGCGGCAGGCGTTGTACGGGCGTGGGGCCGAGGTCGCCGAGATCGACCGGCTCGTGGGACGTGCGCGGGGCGGCGCGGGCGGCGGAGTCCTGATTCTGCGCGGGGAGGCCGGCATCGGCAAGACCGCGCTGCTCGACCACGCGCACGAGGTCGCGGACGGGATGCGCGTTCTGCGCGGGAGCGGGATAGAGGCGGAGGCCGAGGTCCCGTTCGCGGCGCTGCATCTTCTGCTCGGCGACCGTGTGCTCGGCGACCGTGCGGACCGGTTCGAGCGGCTTCCCGCCCCGCAGGCGGCGGCGCTGAGGGCGGCGCTCGGGCTGGCCCGGCCCCGCGCGGAGGACAGGCTTCTCGTCGGGCTGGCGCTGCTGACGCTGCTCGGCGGCCCCGGGGCGGACACGCCGGTCCTGTGCCTGGTGGACGACGCGCAGTGGCTCGACCGGGAGTCCGCGGACGCGCTGCTGTTCGCCGCCCGCCGGGTCGCCGCACGGAACGTCGTCTTCCTGATCGCGGTCCGGGACGACATCGCGCCCCGGGACGACGCCACAGCCTGGTCCAGGGCGGGCCTTCCCGAACGTCGCCTGACCGGCCTCGACGCCGAGGACGCGCGGCTGCTGCTGGACGAGCGCGCACCCCACGTCCCCGCCGGACGGCGTGACCGCGTCGTCGAGCAGGCGCGCGGCAACCCCCTCGCCCTCATCGAGTTCGCCGGCGCGGGGGCCGGACGTCCCGCCCAGGTCCCGGTGGAGTTCGAGCGGGCCGTCCGCGACCTGCCCGAGCCGGCGCGGGTGCTGCTCGCCGTCGTGGCCGCGGACGACACCGGGGAGCCGGGCGTCGCGGTGCGGGCGGCGCGGAGCCTGGGCGTGCCGTTCGACGCGCTGGAGGCGGCCGAGAGCGCCGGTCTGGTGGCCGTCACCCGCGCCGCGATCGGCTTCCGGCATCCGCTGGCGCGGGCCGCCGCGTACCAGGGCGTCCCGGTCACGCGGCGGATCGCCGTCCACCGCGCGCTCGCCGAGGTGCACGCGCACGCGGGCGACGCGGACCTGCGGGTCCGGCACCTGGCCGCCGCGGCCCTCGGGACGGACGAGGCGGTCGCCGCCGAGCTGGAGGCGGCCGCGGGCGACATCCGGGACAAGGACGGCCCCCCGGCCGCGGCCTTCGCCTACGAGCGCGCCGCCCGGCTCGCGGGGGACCCGGAGGTCCGGGCCCGGCGGCTGGCGTCGGCGGCCGAGGGGGAGCTGGCCGGGGGACGTCCCGACCGGGCGCGTGCGCTGGCCGACGAGGCGGTACGGGCGGACTCCGGTCAGGAGACGGCGGCGCGCGCCGATCTGGTGCGGGCCGGTATCGAGCTGGAGCACGGCGTTCCGCAGGCGGCCGGGAGGCTGCTGCTCGACCGGGCCGGAAGCTGCGACGATCCGGCGATTCACACCCGGATGCTCGAAGAGGCCGTCGTCCACGCCTGGTCGTGCGGGGATCGGGAGACGGCCGTCCAGGCGAGGGACCGGCATGAGGGGTGGCGGGAGTCGGCGGTCATGCGCGGGCTGTCGGCGGCGCTCGACGGTGATCTCGCGGACGCCGGGCGCCTTCTCGGCGACATGGGCGGAGAGGCGGACGAGCGGCTGCGGCTGCTGGGCGCCGAGGTCGCGCTGCTGGCAGGCGACGACGCGGCCGCCGGGGAGATGTCCGCGCGACTGGTCGGGCGGTGCCGCGAACGCGGGCTGCTCTCGCTCGTGCCGCGCGGACTCGGGGTCCAGGCGTGGTCGCGGCTGTTCCACGGCGCGCATGACGACGCCCGTGCGCTGACCCGCGAGGCGCTGGAGATCGCCGAGGAGGCGGGGCAGCACCGACAGGCCGCCGCGCTGCGGGCGATCCAGGCGCGGCAGGCGGCGGTCGAGGGGGACGAGGTCCGCTGCCGCGCCCTGTCCGCCGACGGGCGGGCAGGGGACGCCCTCGGGCTGCTCGCTCTCGGTCTGGGACGCCCCGAGGACGCCTTGGAGCATTTGCAGGACACGCACAGGCATGAAGGACACGACGCGCAGCGGGTGGCGGCGTCCGGTCCGCTGGCGATCCTCGCGCTCGCGGACACCGTGGAGGCCGCCGTGGCGTCGGGGCGGCCCGGAGCGGGCGAGGAGCCGATGGCGCGGCTGGCGGCGTTCGCCCGCAACGCGCGGCAGCCGTGGGCGGACGGCGTCGCCTCGCGCTGCCGGGCGCTGCTCACCGGCGACGCGGGCGAGGAGGCGGAGCGGCATTTCGCGCTCGCGCTCGCCTCCCACCGGCTGGGCGGACGGCCGTTCGAGCGTGCCCGCACGGAGCTGCTGTACGGCGAGTGGCTGCGCAGGTCGCGGCGCCGCGCACAGGCGAGGGTCCGGCTCGGCGCCGCACTGGAGATCTTCGAGCGGCTGGGCGCGGTGCCGTGGGCGGAGCGGGCCCGCGGGGAACTGCGCGCCGCCGGGCAGGGGGTGCGGTCCGGCGGGGACGATCCGCCGGGTCGATTGACCGCGCAGGAGATGCAGGTGGTGCGGCTGGCGATGACCGGCGCGACCAACCGGCAGATCGCGGCCCGGCTGCGGCTGAGCCACCGGACGGTCGCGTACCACCTGTACAAGGCGTTCCCGAAGCTCGGTGTCGCCTCACGCGCCGAGCTGCACCGGTGCGTCCCGGCCCTGGAGGCCGGCGCGGACCGTCCCGCCTGACGCGTCCCGCCCGGCCCGTCCGCCCGGCCGGCGAGTCCTGGCGTCCGCGCCACAAAAAACATTCGGTCGATTACTTGTCTTGATCGTATGCCCCCGCCGTTTCATCATCCGAGGAGGCGGCGTTGGGGGGCCGGTGAACATAGCGCGATGGAACGAAGCCGTACGGCGGCGAGAGGAGCCGGCGGGCCGAGGGGGCCTCGCCGGCAGGACGCCGTTGTTCGCCAGGGTCATCACCGGCATGTACCTGGTGCTGATCCTGCAGACCCGGCTGCTGAAGCAGGCGGAGACCGGCCCGTCGCACATGCTGCTGTCGGCGACGATCGTGATCATCGGCATCTTCGGGGTGCAGTGGCTGCTCGTCCTGTACGGGCCGCGCTCGCAGCACCCCCGGCGCTGGGTGATCGTGACACATCTCACCGTGCAGACCGCGCTGGCGCTGCTGCCGCTCGCCGTGTTCGGCACGCACTGGTACCCCGTCGTGGGCGGGTTCCTCGCCGGCGCGATGCTGCTCCTGCTGCGTCCGCCGCTGTCGTGGTTCATGGTGGGGCTCGTCCTGGCCGCTGAGGGTGTGCTGCGGTACTACCAGGGCTGGTCCGCGCAGGACGTGTCGTTCTGCGTGATGGCGACGATGAACGTCGGGCTGTCGATGTACGCGCTGACACGGCTGTCCGGGTTCGTCCGGGAGCTGCACGCCACCCGGGCGCAGTTCGCGGCGGCCGCGGCGGCGCGGGAGCGGCTGGAGGCGGCGGGCAGCCTGCGCGCGGTGCTGGGGGCCGCGCTCACCCGGATCGAGACCGTGAGCCGCCGCGCCCGCGACCGGCTCCCGGTCGACGCCGCCGCGGCGCGCACCGATCTGGACGAGGTCGCGCGGACCTCGCGGCGCGCCGCCACGGACGTCCGGTCGATCGTCGGCGCGCTCCAGGGCCCGTCCCCGCGGGGGCACCGGCCGGGACGCGTGACGCAGTCGCGCCTCGCCTGGACGATCCTCCTCTTCGTCACCGTGGGTTTCGCCTGGCAGCAGGTCATGTACGTCCACAACGGGCCGGACGGGTCCTGGCGGATGACCGCGGCGGCGGCCGTCGTGGCGGCCGCGATCTCGGCGCTGCAGCTGCGGCACTCCTCGACCGTGCTGCGCGGACGGCGGCCGAGGGGCGGGCGGTGGACGCTCTCCGCGCAGGTCCTGTTGATCTTCGTGCCGTACGCGCTGCTCGGCCCGGAGTGGGCGACGATGGCGTGCCTGGCGACCGGATCGGTGCTGCTGGTGTCGCGCGGGCGGTGGGCGTGGATCCTGTTCTCGCTGACGATCACGGCGTGGTGCGTTCCGGCGCTGTGGGCGTGGCAGGGGGCGCTGTTCTACCTCTACACGTCCGCCATCTCGGTGCAGATCGGCGTGGTCGTGTACGCGCTGTTCCGGCTTCCGCAGCTCGCCCGCGAGGTCGATGTCGCGCGCGAGCGGCTGGCGCGGATGGCGGCGCTGCACGAGCGGCTGCGGATCTCCCGCGACGTCCACGACCTGCTCGGGCTCGGGCTGTCGACGATCACCGTCAAGGCGGAGCTGGCGCGGCGGCTCGTCACCGCCGACCCGGCGCGGGCCAGGGCGGAACTGGACGAGCTCGCGGCGCTGGCCCAGCGGTCGAGGGCGGAGGCCAGCACGGTCGCCGAGGAGGACCGGGCGCTGTCGCTGCGGGACGAGGCGGTGTCGGCCCGCGCCGCGCTGGCGGCCGCCGGCGCCGAGGTCCGGCTACACCTGCCCGGCCTCGCCGACCTGCCGCCGTCGTCCCCGGCCGACGGGGCGCTGGCGGCCGTGCTGCGAGAATCCGTCACCAACGTCCTGCGGCACGCGCATCCGGAGCGGTGCGACATCTCGGTCACCGTCCACCGCGGGATCGTGCGGCTCACGGTCGGCAACGACGGCGTCATCCCGCCGTCCTACACCGGGTCCGATCCGGGCACCGGCAAGGGGCTGTCGAACCTGACCGTCCGCACCGGCGCGCTCGGCGGCTCCCTCTCGGCGGGCACGGACGGCCACGGCGGGTTCACGCTCATCGCGGAGATCCCCCTCATCACGGTCGCCCCCGGCGCGGGCGCGGGGGAAGAGCCCCGTCAGATGACGGATTCGCCCCTTCCCTTCGGTGCCTAGCGTTCCGGGCATGACGCAGGATCACCGCATTCCCCCGTCGGTCTCCTTCCAGGCCACCGCCGCGCCCCAGGCGTCCACCGGCGACCTGCCCTCCGTCGAAGCCTGGGGTGCCGCCGGGCACCGGAAGCGTGCCGCATGAGCGGGGGGAGCCTGGGTCTCGCCGGGCGCACCGTCCTGCTGACCGGCGTCACCGGGTTCATCGGGCAGGCCCTCCTTGAGCGCCTTCTGTCCGGGTATCCCGACACCCGGATCGTGGCGATCCTGCGGGGACGGCCGGGCGTGACCGCGGAGCAGCGGCTGGACGAGGTGGTCGGCAAGCCGGTGTTCGCGCCGTGGCGGGAGCGGGTCGGCGAGGACGAGGCCCGCGCGATCGTGCGGGACCGGGTACGGGTCGTCGAGTCCGACATCACCGAGTCCGTGCCCGACCTGCCGGACGACGTGGACGTGGCCATCCACGGCGCGTCCATCGTGTCGTTCGACCCGCCGATCGACGAGGCGTTCGCCACCAACGTCGTCGGCACGACCAACCTGTACGAGGCGGTCCGGCGCGCCGCGGAGGGCTCCGGGAAGTCGCCGCACATCGTGCACGTCTCCACCGCCTACGTCGCGGGCTCGCGGAAGGGGATCGTCCCCGAGACGACCCTGGACCACGCGATCGACTGGCCCACCGAGCTGGAGTACGCGGGCGAGGCGCGCCGGTCCGTCGAGCGCGACTCGCGGCGGCCCGAGGTCCTCGGGCGGCTGCGCGCCGCCGCGCTCAAGGAGCAGGGCAAGGCCGGCCCGACCGCCGTGGCGGCCGACACCGAGCGCCGCCGCCGCGAGGAGGTCGACAGCAGGCTGACCGACTACGGGCGCGAGCGCGCCCGGAGCCTCGGCTGGCCCGACGTCTACACGTTCACCAAGGCCCTCGGGGAACGCGCCGCCGAGGAGACCGCCCGCGAGTTGCCGCTGTCGATCGTCCGCCCGGCGATCGTGGAGAGCGCGCTGCGGCACCCGTACCCCGGCTGGATCGACGGCTTCAAGATGGCCGACCCGCTGATCCTCGCCTACGGGCAGGGGATGCTGCGGGCGCTCGCCGGCATCCCGGACGGGATCGTCGACATCATCCCCGTGGACATGGTGGTGAACGCGCTGATCGCCGCCGCCGCGGCGCCGCCCGAGCCCGGCGAACCCGCCTACTACCACGTCGGGTCCGGCGCCCGGAATCCGCTCACGCTGCAGCGGCTGGTCGAACTCGTCCAGGAGTACTTCACCGAGCATCCGCTGCCCGGGAGCGACGGGCGCGGCGCGATCCGCCCCCGCGACGTGACGCTGCTCAGCGACGGCCGCGCCGAGAAGATGCTGGGCACGGCGGAGCGCGCGATGGACGTCGCCGAACGCGCGCTGATGATGCTGCCCAGCGGGGAGCGTACCCGCGGCTGGCAGCGCAACCTGCACAAGCAGGGGCGCGAGGTCCGGATGCTGCGCCGCTACCGCGACCTGTACGGGGCGTACGGCGCGGCCGAGGTCGTCTACGCCGACTCCGGGACGCTAGCGCTCGACCGTTCGCTGCCGGACGGCGAGGGCTGCGACTCCGCGGTCATCGACTGGGCGCACTACCTCCGCGACGTGCACTGCCCCGCGGTGACGGCCGCGTTCCGGCTCGCTCCGCCGCACCACCCGGAGCCGCGCCCGGCGGTGACGTCGCGCCCGGCTCCGCCTCCGGCGCGGTTCGAGGAGCGGCGGGACGTCGCGGCCGTGTTCGACCTCGACGGCACGATCGTCGCGTCCGACGTGGTCGAGGCGCACCTGTGGGCGCGGCTGCTGGACGTCCCCGTCCGGACCTGGCCGGGGACGCTGCTGCCCGTCCTGAAGTCGGCGCCCAAGTACATGCGCATGGAGCACCGTGACCGCGGGGAGTTCCTGCGCGAGTTCGTCCGCCGGTACGAGGGCGCGAACGAGGAGCAGCTGCGGGCGCTGGCCCGGGAGCGGCTCGCGGACGTGCTGCTGCGCCGGGCCTGGCCGCAGGCGATCCGCCGGATCCGCGGCCACCGCGCCGCCGGGCACCGGACCGTCCTGCTCACCGGGACCGTGGACGTGTTCGTCGAGCCGCTCCGCACGCTGTTCGACGACGTCCTGGCCGCCCGGCTCCGCGTCGTCGACGGGCACTACACCGGGCACTTCGAACGGCCCCCGCTCATCGGGGAGGCGCGTGCCGCCTGGCTGCGCTCCTGGGCCCGCGCGGAGGGCGTCGACCTGGCCGGGAGCTGGGCGTACGGGGACCACTACTCCGACCGCCCCGTCCTGGAGCAGGTCGGCAACCCGGTCGCCGTCAATCCCGACCCCCGGCTGTACCGGCACGCCAAGCGGCAGCGCTGGACGATCGCGGACTGGGACGGCGACACCGGCGCCGTGTCCACCCTGCTCGACGCGGCCTTGGAGGAGGCGCGATGATCCTGGCGCTGGAGTACCATCGCTCGCCCGCCCGCTACCTCGCCGCCGCGCGCCTGCCCGGACGGCTCCGCCCGGCCGCCGTCCCCTCGCTCGCCCCGCTGCGACTGTCGCACCGCCAGCCGCCCGGGAAGCCGGGGCCCGGATGGGTGCGGCTGAAGACCGTGCTGTCGGGGATCTGCGGATCCGACCTCGCGATGGCCGCCGGGAAGGTGTCCCCGTACCTGGGGCCGCTCACGTCGATGCCGTTCGTGCCCGGCCACGAGATCCTCGCGGAACTGCTCGACGACACCGACGGCATGCCCGCCGGGACGCGCGTGGTCATCGACCCGGTGCTGCCGTGCCGGGCGCGCGGGACGGGTCCCTGCCCGCCCTGCGCCGACGGCCACGAGAACCGGTGCGACCACGTGAACGCCGGACGGATCTCCTCGGGACTGCAGACCGGGTTCTGCTCCGACACCGGGGGCGGCTGGTCGGAACGCCTCGTCGCGCACCGCAGCCAGCTGCACCGGGTGCCGGAGTCGCTGCCGTCCGAACGGGCCGTGCTGGCGGAGCCGCTCGCGTGCGCCGTGCGGTCCGTCCGGCGCATCGACGTCCCCCGCGGCACGTCGATCGTCGTGGTCGGCGCCGGGACGGTCGGGCTGCTGACCGTCCTCGCGCTGCGCGAGCTGACCGCCGCCGGGCCGATCACCGTCATCGCCCGGCACGCCGGGCAGCGGCGGCGCGCCCGCGAGCTGGGCGCGACCGAGACGATCGACCCCTCGGCGGCGCTGCGCGGGCTGCGGCGCATCACCGGCGGGTCCCTCGTCCGTCCCGAACTCGGCCCCGGCTACCTGCTCGGCGGCGCCGACATCGTCGTCGAGTGCACCGGCGGCGAGGGCCTCGACACCGCGCTGCGGCTCGTCCGCGCGGGCGGGACGGTGCTGCTGTCGGGCATGCCGTCCAAGCCCGTCGACCTGACGCCCGCCTGGTTCCGGGAGCTGAACATCGTCGGCTCCTACGCCAGCCGCGGCGCGGACGACTTCCAGGCCGCGATCGACCTGGCCGCGCACGACGGCCTCGAAGGCTTCGTCGACAGCATCTACCCCCTCACCCGCTGGCGGGACGCGCTGTCGCACGCGCTGTCCGCCGGACGTTCGGGCAGCGTCAAGATCGCCTTCGCTCCCCACAACGGCACGTCCATGCACGACGGCACGGCCTCGCGGGACATCACGGCCCCCAAGAACGGCGGCGCCCCCGCGCTGAGCGGCGGCACGCCTCCGCTCAACGGCGACAGCACCGACCACCTCGATCGCGAAGGAGCCGATGGATGAGCAGACCGGGACTCGTGCTGGAGGTGGACGAGCGGACCCCCCCGATCCTCGTCCACGAAGGGGAGGGGTTCCGGCTGGAGCGGTTCCCGCTCGGCACCCGCGTGATCTACCCGCCGGACTCGCTGCCCGGCATCCGCGACGTGAACGGCCGGATCCGCGAGGCGCTGCTGCACCCCCTCGGCAGCGAGCCGCTGCCGGAACTGCTGCACTCGGGCATGCGGCTGACGATCGTGTTCGACGACCTGTCGCTGCCGCTGCCGCCGATGCGGGCGCCCGACGTCCGGCAGCGGGTGATCGAGCAGGTCCTCGAGATGGCCGCGGCCGCCGGCGTCGACGACGTCGAGCTCATCGCCGGGAACGCCCTGCACCGCCGGATGACGCCCGCGGAGATCAAGCACATCGTCGGGGAGCGGGTCTTCGACTCCTTCTGGCCCGACAAGCTCCGCAACCACGACGCCGAGGACCGCGACGACCTCAAGGCGCTCGGGCAGACCCGGCACGGCGAGGACGTCGAGATCAACAAGCGGGCCGCCGAGAGCGACCTGCTGGTGTACGTGAACATCAACCTGGTGGCGATGAACGGCGGCGCGAAGTCCGTCGCGGTGGGGCTCGCCTCGTACAAGAGCCTGCGCCACCACCACAACGTCCACACGCTGCGGGAGTCGCGCTCGTTCAACGACCCGCCGAACTCGGCGATGCACCACTCCTACGACCGGATGCACAAGCTGCTGTCGGAGTCGGTGCGGGTCTTCCACATCGAGTGCACCCTCAACAACGACCAGTTCCCGTCGCCGTTCGAGTTCCTGAACAAGCGCGAGTGGGAGTGGACGCTGAAGGACCAGGCGAAGTTCCTCGCCGCCAAGCGCGCCAACGACATCGCCCCGGCCGGCGCGCGGCACCGCGTGTGGCAGAACATGCGGGCGCCGTACGGGGTCACGGGCGTGCACGCGGGCGCCACCGACGAGGTCCACGAGCGGACGCTCGCGGCGGTGCACCGCCAGCAGATGACCGAGGTGCACGGCCAGTCGGACGTGCTGATGCTGGGCCTGCCGTACCTGTGCCCCTACAACGTCAACTCGGTGATGAACCCGATCCTCGTGTACAGCCTGGGGCTCGGCTACTACTTCAACATGTACCGGAACAAGCCCCTGGTACGCGAGGGCGGCGCCCTCATCATGTACCACCCGATGAAGTCGGAGTTCCATCCGCTGCACCACCCCAGCTACATCGACTTCTACGAGGAGGTGCTGACGCAGACGACGGACCCGGCGACGATCGAGACGAAGTTCGAGGAGCAGTACGCCACCGACCCCTGGTACGTCCACCTGTACCGGAACTCGTACGCCTACCACGGCGTCCACCCGTTCTACATGTGGTACTGGGGCGCGCACGCGCTCTCCCACCTGGGCGACGTCATCTGCGTGGGGGCCGACCGCAAGGTCGCGTCTCGGCTCGGGTTCCGCGCGGCCAGCAGCCTCGCCGACGCGCTGGAGATGGCGGGCGAGTCGGTCGGCCGCAGCCCCAGCCTCACCTACCTCCACACCCCGCCGATGACGCTGGCGGACGTCCGATGAGCGGGGGGCGCATGAAGCTGGTCCAGGAGGTCCGGCTGCTGCGGCGCGGGCGCGACTGGCGCGGCCGCGCCCCCGCGCCGCGCTCCGCCCAGCCGTGGACGGAAGGCCCGCCCGCACGGTCCTTCCCCACCGAGTGGGCACGGACACCGCTCGCCGCGGCCGCCCGGACGGTCGTGTTCGACGGCATGCTGAGAACCGTCACGTGGAACCAGACGCGACCCGAGATTCACGGCCTGGACCTCCTCGAAGGCGTGAAGGGCCCGGCGGTGTTCGTCGCGAACCACGCAAGCCACCTCGACACGCCGCTCATCCTCGGGTCGCTGCCCGCCCAGGTGCGTCACCGTGTCGCGGTCGCCGCGGCGGCCGACTACTTCTTCGACGCCCGCTGGCGCGCGATCGCCACCGCGCTCACGTTCAACGCGTTCCCGATCGAGCGGCGCGGCGTCGAACGCTCCCTGGAGCTCGCCTCCGAGCTCATCGAGGACGGCTGGAGCCTGCTCATCTACCCGGAGGGGACCCGGTCGCCGGACGGCTGGGCCCGCCGCTTCCGGATGGGCGCCGCGCTGCTGTGCCGCGAGAACGGCATCCCGGCCGTCCCGCTGGTGCTGCGCGGCACGTACCAGGCGATGCCGCGCGGCGGGTTCTGGCCGAAGAAGGGCCGTCCCGTCGTGTCGGTGCGCTACGGCCGGCCGCTCCACCCCGACCCGGAGGAGTCGACGGGCACGTTCAACGCCCGGCTGGAGGACGAGGTCGGCCGCCTGTGGGTCGAGCACGACGAGGGCTGGTGGGCGTCCATGCACTCCCCCGACCGCCGCCGCGCCCCGCGCGGCCCGGAGGCGTCCGAGTGGCGCCGCAAGTGGGAGTCGACCCGCCCGACGTCACCGTCGACCCGCCACCACCGCATCTGGCGCCGCCGCTGACGGCCGGCTCCCCGTAGGAACGCGGGCGCCGCCGGCCAACGAAGCCCGGCGGCGCCCGCCCCGTTGACTTGCGGCGAGTTGTTGTCATGGCGGGCCGGATAACAACAACTCGCCGCAAGTCAACGTCTAGGGGGTCTCGCCCAGGACCGCCTGGGTGACGTTGGGGAAGTCGCCGAAGATCTTCGTGCCCGCGCCGAAGCCGTTGCCGGTCACCGTCATCGCGGGCATCGGGCCGAACTCGGCGGCGAGCGTGACCAGCAGCGCGGTCCCGGTGGGGGTGGCCATCTCGGCGTCGATGTCGTGGCCGTGGATCGGCGCGCGGGCGCGGGCCAGGAGTTCGACGACCGCCGGGCCCGGGTTGGGGATCAGGCCGTGGCGGCACCGGATGAAGCCGCGCCCGACCGGGATCGGGGCGGCGCGCACCTCGTCCACGCCGAGGGTCTCCAGGGCGGCGCACGTCCCGACGATGTCGACGATCGCGTCGTGGCCGCCGACCTCGTGGAAGTGCACGTCCTCCGGCGGCGTGCCGTGCACGGCTCCCTCGGCCTCGGCGAGCGTCCGGAACACGGCGAGCGCCCGGTCGCGGACGCGGCCCGGCAGCGGGGCCGAGCCGACGACGTCCTCGATGACGGCGTGCGTCCGGGACACGGCGTCGTCCTCCACGCCGACGACGGCGCGGGTGGCGGCGATGCCGCGCCGCGACACGCGCTCGGTGTCCAGGGACCAGCCGGGGACGTCCAGGCCCTTGAGCATGGCGCGCACCTCGTCGAGGTCGGCGCCCGCGTCGAGGAGGGAACCGAGGGCCATGTCGCCGGCCACGCCGGCGAAGCAGTTGAAATAGGCGATGTTCTTCACGTGAGCAACCTCCGCGCTAGTACTGCGGCCCCCAGCCCGTCGTCGATTCCGGTGACGGCCAGGCCCGGTGCGCCCGAGGCCAGCAACGCGGCCAGGGCCGCGAGACCGCCGTCCGAGCTGCCGTAGCCGACGCTGGTCGGCACGGCCACCACGGGACGGGACGACACCTTGGCCACGACCGAGGGCAGCGCGCCGTCCATCCCGGCGACGACGATGAGGAGCCGCGCCCGGTCGAGTTCCTCCCGGACGGCGAGGAGGCGGTGCAGGCCCGCGACGCCGACGTCCGCGGTCAGCGTTGCGGCCAGGCCGAACGTGGTCGCCGCGACCAGCGCCTCCTCCGCCACCGGCAGGTCGGCCGTCCCCGCCGAGACGACGGCGACCGGCAGCGGCACCTGGGAACAGGGGCGGGGACGCGGCGGGGCCAGCACCACGAGCCCGGACCGTTCGTGGCGGACGGCGTCGGGGGCGGCCTCGCGCGCCGCCTCGTACTGGTGCCGGGACGCCCGCCGGAGGAAGGCCGCCTCGGCGTCGCGGGCGAGCAGTTCCTTGACGCGCTCGCGTATCCGCTCCGGGCCGAGGTCCCCGGCGTGGGCGGCGGCGATCGGGCGGCTCACTCGTGCCCCCGGGAGTTGATCAGGTGGGCGGCGTATCCGGCGCCGTACCCGTTGTCGATGTTGACCGTGACGACCCCGGGCGAGCACGCGTTCAGCGCGGACAGCAGCGCGGCCTTGCCCGGCAGTTCACCGCTCGCCGAGGTCGGCAGTGCGATGACCATGCGGTCGACCAGGCCGGACACCAGGGTGGGCAGGGCCCCGCCGGTCCCGTCCGCGACGATGAGCACCTCGGGGCCGTCCTGCTCGCGAAGCCAGCCGGGCAGGGCGGCGGGATCGTGGACGGGCGCGTCATAGCGCCGCACGACCCGGCTCCCCATCGCCTCCGCCACCAGTGCGGCCTCCTCGGCGGCGGGCTCGTCCTCGGGCCGCCCGCACACGACCTCGACCCGTCCGATGCCGCGTCCCGCGACCGGGGACAGGACGGCCAGCCGAGCGCGCTCGTGGACCACCGCCCCGGAGAAGGCCGCGCGGAGCGCCCGCAGGGTCTCGGCGGACGCGCGGGTCGCGAGCACGTTGACAGCGCCCGCGCCGGTCAGGCTCTCGGCGATCGCGACGACCTCGGCCGTCGTCTTGCCCTCGCAGAACACCGCCTCGGGATGGCCGCGGCGGTGCCCTCGCCCGATGTCGACCCGGGCGAAGCCCAGTTCATCGATCGCATCCGTACCGGTCGTTGGGGGGCCGGTCATGAAGCGGCCGCCCGCACGCGGGGAAGTCCGAGGACGGCGTTGTGGCTGCCCTGCCGGTAGGGCTCCAGGTCGAGGGTCACGTAGCGGAAACCGGCGTCCTTGAGGAGGGCTGCGATCTCGGACGCCCGGCCGGCGGCACGCGCGATGTCCGCGGCCTCCACCTCGATGCGGGCCAGGTCTCCGCCCTGGTCGCGGACGCGGAACCGTCCGCCGAACCCGGCGCGGCGGAGTGCGTCCTCGGCGTCCTCGATCCGCCGGAGTGCCTCCCGGGTGACGGGCACACCGTAAGCGAGGCGCGACGACAGGCAGGCCGAGGCCGGTTTGTCGGACGTAGGCAGCCCCAACCCACGTGCGGCGTCCCGCACATCGTCCTTGCTGAGGCCCGCGTCCACCATCGGGAACTTCGCGCCCATCCGGCGGGCGGCGCTCTGACCGGGCCGGTGGTCGCCCAGGTCGTCGGTGTTCACGCCGAGCAGGACGGGCCAGTCCCCCGCCTCGGCCGCCACCGCGTTCAGCACCGAGACGAGGGCCTCCTTGCAGAACCGGCAGCGGTCGGCGCCGTTGGCCGCGTACCGCTCGTCGTCCAGCTCGCCGGTCGTCACCACCCGGTGGCGGATCCCCAGCCGCGCGGCCTGGGCGCGGGCGTCCGCCAGCTCCGACCGGGCCAGCGACGCCGAGTCGGCGGTGACCGCGACGGCCCGCTCCCCCAGCTCCCGGTGCGCCAAGTAGGCCAGGAGCGAGCTGTCCACACCACCCGAGTAGGCGACCACGGCACCCGGCAGCGAGGCCAGCGCCTCGCGCAACGCCGCGACCTTCGGCGTGTCCGGGAGCCGCGAAACGGGCCTGTCGGCCATGGGGATCTCCTTCGGCGTAGTCCTCCGCCTGGTGACGCTAGGCGCGAAGCCCCCACACCGAATCCGTCATCCGACGGGCGACTTGAAGCACGACACAGCACGGCGCCCGCCAGGCCGCGAGGAAAGGTTCTGAGCACGATCCCGGCCTGGCGGGCGCCGTGGGTCCAGCCGCCCGCCTCCCGTCAGCCGCGAGCCGCGTCGAAGCGGGCCTTGACGTCCGTCCAGTCGACGAGCGACCAGAGCTTCTCGACGTAATCCGGGCGGACGTTGCGGTATTGCAGGTAGTAGGCGTGCTCCCAGGCGTCGAAGACCAGCAGCGGCGTCGTGTTCATCCCGACGTTGCCGTGGTGGTCGTAGACCTGTTCGACCACGAGCCGCCGCCCCAGCGGCTCCCACGCGAGCACGCCCCAACCGGAGCCCTGCACGGTGGACGTCGCGGCCGTGAGCTGCTTCCGGAACGCCTCGAACGAGCCGAAGTGCTCGTCGATCGCCGCCGCCAGTTCCCCGTCGGGACGGTCGCCGCCGTCCGGCGACAGGTTGTCCCAGAAGATCGAGTGCAGGACGTGCCCGGACAGGTTGAACGCGAACGTCTTCTCCAGGCCGACCAGCCCGCCGAACTGCTCCTTGTCCCGCGCCTCGGCGAGCTTCTCCAGCGTGTCGTTGGCGCCCTTGACGTACGCCGCGTGGTGCTTCGAATGGTGCAGCTCCAAGATCTCCCCGGTGATGGCGGGCTCCAGAGCGGCGTAGTCGTAGGGCAGGTCGGGAAGCACGTAGTCAGCCATAGGGCCACTATTGCAAAGAACTCGCAGTTACGTCCAACATGCAACTTCATCCGTTCGGCAGAACGAAGGGCCCGCTCCACAGAGGAGCGGGCCCGTCGCGGACACTCGTTCAGTGGCGGCGGCCGCCACGCAGCCGGGCCATCAGGCTGCGGGCCTTCTCCTGGTTGCGCGGATCGTTCACGAACCGCTCCGCCCGTGCACGCGCCTTCTGCGCCTGCGGGCTCCGCGCGGCCTGCTCGGCCTTGGCCCGCGCCTTCTGCGCCTGGGGACTGCGAGCGAACTGCTCGGCCTTCCCCCGCGCCTTCTGCGCCTGCGGACTCCGCGCGGCCTGCTCGGCCTTGGCCCGCGCCTTCTGCGCCTGAGGCCCCCGCGCGAACCGCATGATCCGATCTATCAACGCCATAGTGATTCCTCCCCTAGGCCCAACGACCACCCACCCCGGAAAGTTCAGAGCCCGCGGGGAGCCGTGGGTCAGCAGAAGCGGCCGTCGGCCACCTCGGCGGCGGTCTGGAAACCTCTCCCGCACTCCGGGCACGCGGTGGTCCCGAACAGGTGGAGCAGCTGATTCATGATCTTCGACCGCCCGGCGGCCTCGGCCGCGAGGTAGAGGCGCCGAGCCAGCGGTTCGAGATCGTCCGGAGCCGCCGGCACCACCGCACTCGTCGCCTCGACTCCGCTGACGTAGACGTAGAACGACGGCTCATCGAGGATGACGTGCATGCACTCATCGCAATCCTCGCAATAGAGTTCGAACTCGCCGGAGGCGAGAGCGGTGAGCCGCTCGCTCCAGACGGGCACGTCCTCGAAGGCCAGGATGGACTGGAGCAGGTCGAGGAAGGAGTACTCCCCGACCTCGCCGCCGACCGCCTCCAGGGTCACCTCGGCCAGCCGCAGCAGCTCCGTGATCTCGGCCGCGTGCTCGGCGCGGACGTCCCCCAGCCCGTGGTCCTGGTCCGCACCGGCCACGATGCTCCCGGACAGCGACAGGGGCCACAGGCGGTCGGCCGGCGCCCACTCCCGCGCGAACTCCGTCAGCCTGGGCAGCGCGGCGAAGCTCGCCGAGTAGACCGTCCCCTGATGGCAGATGGCCGACGACAGCTCCGTCCACACCTCGGCCCCGTCGTCCGGGACGAGCCGGTCGAGCATTCCGGGCACGTCGTCCGCCCGTCCGTAGGCGTGCCTCAGTTGCGTCCAGTCAGTCATGACCGGAACCTAGCCCTTCAGTGCCCGGCGCGGCCCCGAGAAGTTCAAGCCCGGCGGTGTGCGCCGGGCTTGACGTTCCACCGGACATACGGGCCCGCATGTCCGGTGCGTGAGGAGGGCGGACGCCCTCCTACTCGCTTGTGATCCTCAGGCTTACCCGAGCGACGCGATAAGCATCGCGCGGTGGCCTGCGGAGATCACCTCGCCGCCTCCACGGAGGTCTCCCCCAGGTCCCGGAAGCCACCCGGAAAGCCCCAGCCGCGTCCGCGGTTCCGCTCGACCAAGACGGTCCAGAGGTCGCCGTACTCGTCCGAAACCGAGGCGTTCGCATCGGCGACCAGATTCTCGCCCCAGCGGCCCAACTCGTTGCGGCCGCGCTGGATGCGCGTCTCGCCCGGCAGCTTCTTGCACGGGTTGACCGGACGGCCATCGATCACCTTGAAGGGGATCGCGGCCGCAGCCTGCCGAGCCGCCCAGTCGATGTCGGCCGGGTCCGTCTCGGGGTCCGCCCAGCCCAGGCGGACACCAGATGTCAGCACCTTCGGTGCCGTGTACTCGATCATTTCGGTTCTCCTTGTTTGTTCCGACTTGATCGGTAGGGCGGTTGTTTCCGCTCCGCACGGACACAGTACGGGAATCCGCACCGTCGCCAGTTCGCCGCGACGTTTCACGCAGTGGTCCGACCGCGCTGCGGAGCCGGAGCGTTCGCGGCAGGATGGCGGGCATGTCGCTTCTCGCCCAGTTGATCCACCTGCTTCCGGGAGAGAATCCGGACGAGGACCGGGATCTCGATGACGAGTTCGACAGGATCACCGAGTTGACCGGCGCGCTGATCCACGGCGCCGATCTCACGCTGGTCCCCGAACTGGAGGGGCACCTGGAGACCTTCCTGGAGCGGGAGGACTTCTACGGGCGCGACGTGATCGGGGAGGTTCTGGCGGGCATCGCGGGCGCGGACGCGCTCCCGGTACTCCTACGCGCCTCGGCCCGGGACCTGGGCGACGACCAGGACACCTTCGGGATGATCATCTGCGATCTGCTGGAGCAGGACCCCGCGCGGGCGCGTCCGGCAGTGCTCGACCTGGTCGGCGCCGACGACGGCGAGCTGCGCGCCACCGGCGTCTGGGCCCTGGACTTCATCCTCTCCGATGAGGATCTTCCCCGGGTGACGGCCGCGCTCGGCGATCCGGACCCCGGCGTCCGGTCCGCGGCGGCGGGCCCCGCCGGCCGGCTCGCCCGGCGGTTCCCGGAGGCCATGGACGCGATGGCCGCCGCGCTGAAGGACCGCGACCCGCAGGTCCGGATATCAGTGCTCTCCTCACTCGGCTATACCAAGTCCGCCGCCGCGGTCCCGCACGTCACACGGCTCCGCGACGACCCCGACCACCGGGTGCGGGAGTGGGCCGCCATCGCCCTGAACCAGCTCCCCGGATAGCGCGGACCGCTCGCGCAGCAGCAGAGCCGCGGAGCCCCGGCACGGGAAGACCCCGTCCCGGGGAGTGGGACGGGGTCTCTCGCCGTCTGCGGGGGACCGCCGGGAATCAGTAGCGGCGGCCTCCACCGCGGAACTTGGAGAGCAGGCCGCGGGCCTTGGCCTGGGTGCGCGGGTCCCGGGCCATCCGCTGCGCCCTGGCCCTCGCCTTCTGCCCCTGCGGACTCCGGAGAAATTTCTTTATCCGGTCGACGATGGAAGCCATCTTCTTCCTCCTCGGCCTAGCGTTTGACAGTTCAACGCCTGCCCACTCAGGAAAGTTCGGAACGTGGCTCCGCGGGTAGGCCCGGGTGTCACGTCCTCCGGGCGGTTCGGACGGCCAGGAAGGTCAGGGCGGTGAAGATCGCGGCCAACCACAGGACGGCGGTGGTGGAGGCGGCGTCGACCACGAGGCCGCCCAGCAGGGCGCCCACGGCGATGGCCAGGTTGAACAGGACGGTGTTGAGGGCGGTGGCGGCTTCGGCGTGGTCCGGGGCGGCCTTGAAGATCCACATCTGGACGCCCACGGGCACGCCGCCGAAGGCCAGGCCCCACAGGACCAGGAAGGCGATGCCGGTGGCCTGGGTGGCGCCGGCCAGAGGGAACAGCACCAGGACGAGGGTCAGCGCGACGCTGACGGCGACGATGGTGGCGCGGACGTTGCGTCCGGCGGCGGCTCCCGCGGCGAAGGTGCCGACGATGCCCGCGGCGCCGAACACCAGCAGGAGGGGGCCGATCAGGTCCTCGCTGATGCCGGAGACGTCCTGGAGGATGGGGCTGATGAAGGTGTAGGCCGCCATGTGCCCGGTGACCAGCAGGAACGTGGTCATCGTGGCGGCGCGGACGACCGGGTTGCCGAACAGCCCGAACAGGGCCCCGAGCCGGATGGAGCCGGAGGCGGGGATGCTCGGCAGCAGCGCGAACAGCGCGGTGACGGCCAGGAGGCCGAGCCCCGCCAGCGTGAGGAACGCGATGCGCCAGTCGGTGAGCCCGCCGATGAGGGTGCCCGCCGGGACGCCCAGGACGTTGGCCGCGGTGGCGCCGCCGAAGGCGATCGAGGTGGCGCGGGGCACGTGGCCGTCCGGGACGAGGCGGACGGCGATCCCCGCCGCCAGCGCCCAGAAACCGCCGATGCTCACGCCCACCAGGAACCGCGAGGCCAGCAGGATCGGGAAGTTCGGGGCCAGGAAGGACAGCACGTTGGCCGCCACCATCAGCGTGATCAGGGCGAGCAGGACCACGCGGCGGTCCAGGCGTCCGATCACCACCGGGACCAGCAGCGCGCTGGCGGCGGCGACCAGGCCGGGCACGGTGACCATCAGCCCCGCGGCGCCCTCGGAGACCCCGAGGTCACCGCCGACGGAGGTGAGCAGGCCGACGGGCAGCTGTTCGGCCGTGACGACGAGGAACGTCCCGACCGCGACCGCCACGACGGCCAGCCAGCGCTTGAAGGGCAGGTGTTCGGAGTCGGGCTTCGCGGGTGCGGGGGCGTCGATATGACTCATGGTTCTCGGGTCCTTCGAGTCGACGGGCCGGGGGTCTCAGGCGGCCAGGTCCGCGGACGCCGGCCGGTGCCGCGGGGGGCGCACGGTGGGACCGGGCGGCGTCGGGGACTTCGCGGAGGTCTGGCCGAGCAGCGTGCCGCCGAGCGCGATGACCATGCCGAGAAGCTGGAGCGGGGAGAGCGCCTGGCCGAGGGCGGCCCAGCCGATGACGGCCGCGGACAGCGGGCTCAGCAGGGCGAGGAACGCGACCGAGGTGGCGGGCAGGCGGGAGATGCCGCGGAACCAGATCCAGTATGCGACGGCGGTGCCGGCGACGCCGAGGTAGAGGTAGCCGGCGACGGCCTGTCCGTCGAGCGCGGGCGGCGCGCCCTCGATCAGCAGGGCCACGGGCAGGAGCAGCAGGCCGCCGGCGGTGAGCTGCCAGCCGGTGAAGGTCAGCGCGCCTGTCCCGTCCGGCCGTCCCCAGCGCTTGGTGAGGACCGTCCCGGCGGACATGGACGCGGCCCCGGCCAGCCCGGCGATGATCCCGACGGTGTCGAGGGCCGCGCCGGCGCGCAGCACCACCAGGCTCACCCCGAGCACCCCGGCGAACCCGGCCAGGATCTTCCGGCTCGTGGGCCGCTCGGACAGCAGCATGGCCGCGAAGCCGAGCGCGAACAGCGGGCCCGCCGCGCCGAGGACGGCGGCGACACCGCCCGGGAGCCGGTAGGCGGCCAGGAAGAGCAGCGGGAAGAACGCGCCGATGTTCAGGGCGCCAAGGACCGCGGCCCGCCCGATCCACGCGCCTCGGGGCAGGGTCCGGGTGATGGCCAGCAGCACCAAGCCGGCGGGCAGTGCCCGCAGCAGCGCGGTCAGCAGAGGGCGGTCGGGCGGGAGGAACTCGGTGGTGACGGCGTAGGTCGATCCCCAGACGAGAGGGGTGTACGCGGTGAGCGCGATCGTCCCGGAGGCGTGCTGCGCGGTACTGGACATCCTGCTACCTTCCCGTTCATAATTTCAATGTTGAGATAATCCCTCCGGGTGAGCTTCAATGTCAAGTAGATGAACGTTAAGATTTATACCGTGAAGAGGGTCGACGATGAGTGACGCGGTGGACCAGATCCTGGAGCAGTGGAAGCGGGAGCGGCCCGACGTGGCCGCCTGGCCGATGGGGATCATCGGGCGGATCTCCCGGCTGTCGCTGCTGCTGGACCGCGAGCTGCGGGAGTTCTTCGGCGCGCACGGGCTGGAGAAGTGGGAGTTCGACGTGCTGGCCACGCTCCGCCGGTCGGGACCGCCCTACGAGCTGACGGCCGGCGCCCTGAACAGGTCCGCCATGGTCACCTCCGGCGCGATCACCAACCGGATCGACCGGCTCGCGGCCAGGGGGCTCGTCGAGCGGATCCGGGACGAGGGCGACCGGCGGTCGGTGCGGGTCCGGCTGACCGATCAGGGCTGGGCGCTGATCGAGGAGGTGCTCCCGCTCCACACGGCGAACGAGGCGCGCCTTCTGGAGTCGCTCGGCCCGCAGGAACGGGAGCAGTTGGCGGATGCTCTACGGGGGCTACTGGAAGTACTCGGCGATACATCGCTGAAGTAAGGGGCCTGGCCCGTCCCAGGACGTTCCCGGAACGGGCCGTGCGCGGGCGGTCCTGTCAGAACGCCTCGTCGAAGGCGACGTCGCCTTCCACGCCCCTCTGGTAGGCCGACACCCGGCGTTCGAAGAAGTTGGAGAGTTCCTGGACGTCCTGCAACTCCATGAACGCGAACGGGTTCGCCGTGCCGTAGCGGATGGGGAGGCCAAGGCGAGCCAAGCGCTGGTCGGCGACGTATTCGAGGTAGGCGCGCATGTCGTCGGCGCTCATGCCGGGCAGGCCGTCCCCGCACAGGTCGTGCGCGAAGGCGAGTTCCGCTTGGACGGCCTCTTCCATCATCTGGACGACCTGGTCCGTCAGGTCGGCGTCGAACAGTTCGGGCTCTTCGGCCCGGACGGTGTCCACGACGGAGAACGCGAACTCCATGTGCATGGACTCGTCCCGGAAGACCCAGTTGGTTCCGGAGGCGAGGCCGTTCAGGAGGCCGCGGGACCGCAGCCAGTAGACGTAGGCGAAGGCGCCGTAAAAGAACAGGCCCTCGATGCACGCCGCGAAGCAGATGAGGTTCAGCAGGAAGGCGCGCCGGTCGGCGGCGGTGCGCAGTTCGTCCAGGGAGCCGAGTGAGTCGATCCAGCGGAAGCAGAACTCGGCCTTCGAGCGGATGGACGGGATGTGCTCGATGGCCGCGAACGCCTTCACCCGCTCGTCCTGGTCGGGCAGGTAGGTGTCCAGGAGGGTCAGGTAGAACTGGACGTGGACGGCCTCCTCGAAGAGCTGCCGCGACAGGTAGAGGCGGGCCTCCGGGGCGTTCACGTGCTTGTAGAGGTTGAGCACCAGGTTGTTGGCCACGATGGAGTCGCCGGTGGCGAAGAAGGCGACCAGGCGGTTGACGAGGTGCAGTTCGGCGGGTGTGAGACGGGCCAGGTCCACGAGGTCGGACGCGAGATCCACCTCCTCGACCGTCCACGTGTTGCGGATCGCGGCGCGGTAGCGCTCGTAGAAGTCGGGGTAGCGCATGGGCCGCAGGGTCAGGTCCATACCGGGATCGAGCAGCATGCCGCGGCCTTCCGTTCGCGCGCTCACCGTGCTTCTGGGGCGGAGGCCCCGTCCTTCAGGGCGGGGAGGAAGACCCTCCATCTGGTCATGTTCTGTCGGACCCTTCCGTTAGCGTCGTGTGCGTGTCCCGTTACCGTTTGCTGTTGACGCCTGTCCAGGAGGCGGGGCTGCTGGAGCATTGCGGGCACGCCCGGTTCGTGTGGAACCTCGCCGTTGAGCAGCAGTCCTGGTGGACGCCCCGTCGCGGCCCGGCGCCGGGGTTCGCCGTCCAGTGCCGCCAGCTCACCGAGGCCCGCGCAGCGTTCGAGTGGCTTCGCGGCGGGTCGGTGACCGTGCAACAGCAGGCGTTGAAGGACTTCGCGAAGGCCATGGCGAACTTCTTCGCCGGGACGCACCGCCGCCCGACGTGGCGCAAGGCCGGACGGCACGAGGGGTTCCGGATCGTCGCGGTCAAACCCGGCGACGTGCGGCGCCTGTCCCGCCGGACCGGCGAGGTGAAGATCGCGAAGGTGGGGTGGGTGCGGTTCCGCTGGTCGCGCCCCGTCCCCGGCGGCGTCAAGTCGTTCCGGGTCACCCGCGACCGGGCCGGGCGCTGGCACGTCGCGTTCGCCGCGATCCCCGACCCCATCCCCGCACCCGGCAACGGTGCGGCCGTGGGTGTCGACCGTGGCCTCACCGTGAGCGCGGCGCTGTCGAACGGGGAACTCCTGCACGCGCCCGGCCTCACCGACCGGGAAGGTCAACGCCTCCTGCGCCTGCAGCGCCGCCTGGCCCGCGCGAAGAAGGGGTCGAACCGCCGCGCCCGCATCAAGACCGCCATCGCCCGCCTCAAGGCACGCGAGAGCGACCGGCGCCGCGACTGGGTGGAGAAGACCACCACCCGCCTGGCCGCCGAGTTCGACCTGATCGCGGTCGAGGACCTGAACGTGCGGGGCATGACCCGCTCCGCTAAAGGCACCATCGACGTCCCCGGCGTCAACGTCGCGCAGAAGGCCGGGCTGAACCGGGGCATCCTCGCCAACGGGTGGAGTGCCCTCGTCCGGCGGCTGGAGCACGAGGCACCCGGCCGCGTCATCGAGGTCGACCCGCGTCACACGTCGCAGACCTGCCATGCCTGCGGGCACCGCGCCCCGGACAACCGCGAGAGCCAAGCGGTGTTCCGATGCGCTGCCTGCGGACACGCGGCCAACGCCGACGTCAACGCCGCGAACAACATCCGAGACACCGCCGTGGGACGCACGGTGGCCGCGCGGGGAGGCACGCCGCTGGGCGGGCCGATGAACCGCGAACCTCAACCCGACCCCCTCTCAGCGTAGGAACGGTTGGAATCCCCCGCCTTCAGACGGGGGAGGACGTCAATGGCACGCCTCGCAGGTCTCGGGGTTCTCCAGCGAGCAGGTGGCCGCGGCGACCGTCGTCTGCGCGATGCGCGTCGCCGGGCGGGACCGCAGGTAGTAGGTCGTCTTGAGGCCGCGCCGCCACGCGTAGGCGTACATCGAGGAGAGCTTGCCGATCGTCGGCGTCTCCATGAACAGGTTCAGCGAATGGGACTGGTCGATGTACGGGGTGCGGGCGGCGGCGAGGTCGATCAGGGACTTCTGCGGCAGTTCCCAGGCCGTCCGGTAGAGGGTCCGCATCTCGTCCGGGAGGTCGACGAGGCCCTGCACGGAGCCGTTCGCCTTCTTGATCGCCTCCCGGACCGCCGGGGTCCAGAGACCGAGCGACTTCAGGTCGTCCACCAGGTAGGCGTTGATCTGGAGGAACTCGCCGGACAGCGTCTCGCGCTTGAACAGGTTGGACACCTGCGGCTCGACGCACTCGTAGCAGCCGGCGATGGAGGCGATCGTGGCCGTCGGCGCGATGGCGATGAGGAGGGAGTTGCGGAGGCCGACGTCGGCGACGCGCTTCCGGAGGCTCTCCCACTCGGCGGGACGGGTGGGCGTCGCGTCCGGGAAGTGGTCCGGATGGAGCCGGCCGCGGGCCGTGCGGGTCCGGTCGTAGGCGGGCAGCGGGCCGTGCGCGGCGGCCAGGTCGGCGGACGCGCCGTAGGCGGCCAGCGCGATCTCCTCGGAGATGCGCGCCGAAAGGTCACGGGCCTCCGGGGAGTCGAACGGGAGGCGGAGCGTGAAGAACACGTCCGCGAGACCCATCACGCCCAGGCCGATCGGCCGCCACTTGCCGTTCGCCGCCTCCGCCTCGGGGGTCGGGTAGTAGCCCCGGTCGATGGTGCGGTCCAGGAACCGGACGGCGGTGCGGACGGTGGCGCGGAGCCGTTCCCAGTCCACACCGGACGGGCCGACGTGCGCGGCCAGGTTCACCGAACCCAGGTTGCACACGGCCGCCTCGCCGTCGTTCGTCACCTCCAGGATCTCCGTGCAGAGGTTGGAGAGGTGCACCGTCTGGCCCGGCTCGGCGGTCTGGTTGCAGGCGCGGTTGGCGGCGTCCTTGAACGTCATCCATCCGTTCCCGGTCTCCGCAAGGGTTCGCATCATCCGCCCGTACAGCTTGCGGGCCGGGATCTGCCGGACGTAGCGGCCCTCCTTCTCGGCCGTCCGGTACGCCTCGTCGAAGGCGTCGCCCCACAGGTCGGCCAGTTCGGGGACCTTCTTGGGGTCGAACAGCGACCAGGTCGCGTCGTCCTCGACGCGGCGCATGAACTCGTCCGGGATCCAGTTCGCCAGGTTGAGGTTGTGGGTGCGGCGCGCGTCCTCGCCCGTGTTGTCGCGCAGCTCCAGGAACTCCTCGACGTCGGCGTGCCACGGCTCCAGGTACACGCATGCCGCGCCCTTGCGGCGCCCGCCCTGGTTGACGGCGGCGACGGACGCGTCGAGCGTGCGCAGCCACGGGACGATCCCGTTCGAGTGCCCGTTGGTGCCGCGGATCAGCGAGCCCCGCGACCGCACCTTCGTCCAGGAGATCCCGATGCCGCCCGCGTACTTGCTGAGCCGCGCCACCTGCCCGTACCGCTCGTAGATCGACTCCAGCTCGTCCCGGGGCGAGTCGAGCAGGAAGCACGACGAGAGCTGGGGACGGCGGGCGGCCGAGTTGAACAGGGTCGGCGAGCTGGGGAGGTAGGAAAGCGTGCTGAGCAGGCCGTACAGCTCGGCCGCATCGTCCACCGAATCGGCGCTCCCCGAGGGGGGACGACCCCCCGCACCCCCCGGATCGACTTCGTCGGGGTAGGAGAGCCCGCACGCGACGCGCAGGAGGAAGTGCTGCGGACGTTCGAGGACGAGGCGGGTCCGCGGATGCCTCAGCAGGTACCGGTCGTAGAGGGTCCGGAGGCCGAAGTACTCGAAGCGGTCGTCGGCCGATTCGTCGATGAGGGCGTCGAGCGCGGGCGCGTTGGCGGCGACGAACGCGGCCGGGGCATCGGCCAGCAGCCCCGCCCGGTGCGCGGCGGCGACCGATTCGGCGAACGTCCGGACTCCGGCGGCACGCGCCTCCTCCCGGATCCGGGTACCGAGCAGCCGTGCGGCGACCCGGGAGTAGCCGGGCTCGGCGGCCACCAGCGCGCCGGCCTCCCCGATCGCGAGGTCCCGCAGCGCCGCCGCGTCCGTCCCGTCCCCGGCCCGGACGGCGGCCAGCACCCGTCCCGCCTCGACGTCCGGTATCCCGCCGCAGGCGGCCTCCACCTCGGCGGTGAACTCGGCGATCGGCGCCGCCGCGGGTGCCGGCGGCGCGGCCAGGTCCTGTGTCACGTGCTCTCTCCCCTCGCAAGCCGCCTCGCGGAGGCATGCGAACGGGACGCGAGCCGCCCCGCCGGGGCATGCCGCGATCCGTCCCGAGGCCCACCCGCGAAGCCTGGACGAACAGCGTGCGGGCAGGTCTTCGGACTCGCGGGCGCCGCGCCTCTGGACGAGGCGCGCCCTACTGGCCGTCGCTTCCCGGGCCCGCAGGCCCAGTGCTTCATGACGGCGGTCGTTCCCGCTCACCGCTGCGGGGCAGTCCCGGACTCGCACCGGGTTCCCTCTTGCGCCGCCCCCGCCGCGAAACGGCGGGGGCGGACCAGCACGGGATTGAACCCTACATCTAGTTCACGATCTTTGTGCAACCCCAAGATGTTGGGCGCGTCGGAGGGGATTCCCGGGGTCGGCTGCGGGCCTGGCGGACCGGGTGGGAGGATGGTGGGGCCATGTCCCCGCATGTCCCGCAAGCTGCGTCCCGAACCGCACGCGCGGTGGTGTTCGCCACCGTGTGCGTGACGCTTGCGATCGCCGGGCACGTGCTGGCGGCGGGAACGGTTCCGGCCTGGGCCGCGGTGGCGGGATTCTGCGCCGTGCTGGGCGTGACGCTCATGCTGGCGGGCCACGAACGCTCGCTGGCGACGATCCTGGGCGGTCTCCTCGGCGGGCAGTTCGCGCTGCACACCCTGTTCACGGCCGCGTCCGACCCCGTGTACCACCAGCTTCACGGAGCGGCGCACGGCGGCGTGCACGGCGCCGCCGTGCCGGGCGGCGCCGACGTCCTGCTCCCGGTCGCGCACGGCTCGGGCGGGACGGCGATGACGCTCGCGCACACCGTGGCCGCGCTGGTCGCGGCATGGTGGCTGCGGCGCGGCGAGCGGTCCACGTGGGCGCTGGCCCGGCGCGTCGCCGCCGCGGCGGACCGTCCGGTCCGGCTGCTGATCGCCCTCCTCACCGTCGAACCCGCGGCCCCTCCGCGGCGTACCCCGGTGGTGACGGCGGCCGGCGCCGTCATGGCCGTCGGCCGCGTGCTCCGGCACCAGGTCGTCCGGCGGGGTCCCCCGCCGCGTTCGAGGGCGCTCGCCCGCAGCTGAGCGAGCGCCGTACGTCACCGGACGCCGGTCTCCCGGCGCTTCCGGGCCACCGGGCGCCGCTCCCCGGCGCCTCCGGTTCTCCCGTACGACTCGAACGGAGTTCTGTCATGTCCTTCGCACCGCATGCCCGCAGGGCCGGCGCCGTCGCGTCCCTGTCGGCCCTGGCCGTGGCCGTGCCGGCCACGGCCGCGTCCGCGCACGTCACCGCCAACCCCGACTCCGCCGAGCAGGGCTCGTACGCCAAGGTGGCGTTCCGGGTGCCGAACGAGCGCGACAACGCGTCCACGGTCAAGGTCGTGGTCCACCTGCCCGCCGAGCACCCGCTGTCGTCGGTGTCGGTCCGCCCCACCCCCGGCTGGAAGGTGAAGGTGGAGAAGTCCAAGCTCCCGGAGCCGATCAAGGCGCACGGCGCCACGCTCACCGAGGCCGTCAGCACGATCACCTGGTCCGGCGGCGAGATCGAGCCCGGCCAGTTCCAGGAGTTCGACGTCTCGATGGGGCGGCTGCCGACGGACACCGGCCAGATGATCTTCAAGGCCGACCAGACGTACTCGAACGACGAGGTCGTCAAGTGGGAGGAACCCCCGGTCGAGGGCGGAGCCGAGCCCGAGCATCCCGCGCCGGTCCTCAAGCTCCTCCCGGAAGGCGGCACGGAAACGGCCGGGCTGACCGCCCAGAAGAAGCCCGCCGAACCCGCGGCGGCGTCCGATGACGGGACGGCCCGGCTGCTCGGCGGCCTCGGCATCGCCGCCGGCGTGATCGGCGCCGGCATCGGCGGCCTCGGCCTGACGCGCGCCCGGAGCCGGTCATGAGCCGCCCGGTCATGAGCCGCCCGGTCATGGGGCCGCTCGTGCGGGCCGCGCGGATCGCCGCGGCGGGCGCCGCCGCGGTGCTGATGGTGCTGGCGACGTCCGCGACCCCGGCGGCGGCGCACGACACGCTGACGGGTTCCAGCCCCAAGAAGGACGCGACGGTCGAGGCGCCGTCCGAGATCGTCCTGACGTTCTCGGGCTCGGTGCGGCTGCCGCGCGTGATCGTCACGGACGCGTCGGGGAAGGAGTACCAGGCCGGGGAGCCCGAGGCGGTCGACAACGAGGTCACGGCCGCGCTCGGCAGTGCGCCGTCCAACGGCGAGTACACGGTGGCATGGCGGGTCGTGTCCTCGGACGGCCACCCGATCCAGGGCACCTACACGTTCACCGTGAAGGGCTCACCGGCGGGATCGCCCGGCGATGCGTCCAGCGCGCCGTCCAGCGCCGCCGCGCCCCCGGCCCCGGAGCCGTCCGCGACGAACGCCGTGGGCACCGAGGAGTCGGGCGGGTCGTCGGGCTGGCTGTGGATCGGCCTGATCGCGCTCGTCATCGCGGCGGCCGCCGGCGCGGTCGCCTGGTTCCGCCGCTCGCCGGCCTCGGGGGACTGACCGGCAGGCGACACCTGCGTGCACGCCTCGCAGCCCTTCCCTCCGGGGAAGGGCTGCACTCTTTTCAGCGGTGTCGGTCGAGGGCGCCGGTGAACTGCTCGGAGTGGTCGCCGCCGCGATCGTCCTGCTGGTCACCCTGGGATCGCTCGTCGCCGCCGGGCTGCCGCTGCTGACGGCCGCCGCCGGGATCGCCATCGGCGTCTCGGCCGTCACCGCCGCCGGCGCCTTCGTCGAGCTGAACTCCGACACCCCGGCGCTCGCGCTCATGCTCGGCCTCGCCGTCGCGATCGACTACGCGCTGTTCATCATCTCCCGCTACCGGCAGGAGGTCGCGGGCGGGCGGGAACCCGTGGACGCGGCCGGGCAGGCGGCGGGCACCGCCGGATCCGCCGTCGTCTTCGCGGGCCTGACGGTCGTGATCGCGCTGGCGGGCCTGGCCGTCGTGGACATCCCCATCCTCACCCAGCTCGGCCTCGCCGCCGCGTTCACCGTGACCGTCGCGGTCCTCGTCGCCCTCACGCTGCTGCCCGCCCTGCTCGCCTTCGCCGGACACCGCGCCCTGGCCCGCGGACGTTCCACATCCTCCGGCGGACGCCGCTGGGGACGGTTCGTCACGTCCCGTCCGCTCCCGGTGGCGCTCCTGGCCGCCGCCGGGCTGCTCGTCGCGGCCACGCCCGCGCTCGACCTGCGGCTCGGGCTGCCCGACGACGGCGCCGCCCCGGCCGGGACGACCCAGCGGGCGGCCTACGACCTGCTCGCGGACGGATTCGGACCCGGCGTCAACGGCCCGCTGACCCTCGTCGTGCAGGCTCCACGCGACACGAAGGCCGCCGCGGACCGTGTCGCGAAGGACGTCACGTCGCTGACCGGCGTCGCCTCCGTCGAGACCCCGGTGGTGAACGCGGCCGGTGACACCGCGCTCGTCGGCGTCGTTCCCGCCGCCGGACCGACCGGCGAGGCCACCGAGGACCTCATCCACACCATCCGCGACCGGTTCGGTTCCCACGGCGGGACCACGGTCGCCGTCACCGGGCAGACGGCGATCGACATCGACACGTCCGAGAAGCTCGCGGGCGCGCTCGTCCCCTATCTGGCGGTCGTCGTCGGCCTCGCGTTCCTGCTGCTGACGCTGGTGTTCCGCTCGATCCTGGTGCCGCTGAAGGCGACGCTCGGCTTCCTGCTCAGCGTCGCCGCCACGTTCGGCGCGGTCGTGGCCGTGTTCCAGTGGGGCTGGCTGAACGGCCTTCTCGGCGTCCACTCGTCCGGCGTCATCGTCCATCTGCTGCCGGTCATGCTGATCGGCATGGTGTTCGGGCTGGCGATGGACTACCAGGTCTTCCTCGTCACCCGGATGCGCGAGGAGCACGTCCGCGGCGCGTCCCCGACCGACGCCGCCGTCACCGGCCTGGCCCACGGCGCCCGCGTCGTCACCGCCGCCGCCGTCATCATGATCAGCGTCTTCTCGGGGTTCATGCTGTCGGACACGCCCATGGTGCAGTCGTTCGGCTTCGCGCTGGCCGTCGCGGTGTTCTTCGACGCGTTCCTCGTCCGGATGACGATCGTCCCCGCGGTGATGGCGCTGCTCGGCCGCGCAGGATGGTGGCTGCCCGCCCGCCTGGACGGCGCCCTCCCCCACGTCGACGTGGAAGGCGAACGCCTCCACGCGGAACCGGCGATTGTAGGCTCCACGTCCAGGACGGAGTGACGAAGGGCTGGGGTGATGGCGCCGAAGCCGGGCTTGCGGGAGCTGAAGAAGGCGAGGACGCGCGCCGCGATCCAGCGGGAGGCGCTGCGGCTGTTCGGCGAGCGCGGCTACGAGGCGACGACCGTCGAACAGGTCGCGCAGGCGGCGGAGGTCGCGCACACCACCGTCTTCCGCTACTTCCCCACCAAGGAGGACCTCGTCATCACCGACGAGGCCGACCCGGAGTTCTTCGAGGCGCTGCGCAACCAGCCGCCGGAGCTGACCCCGATCCAGACCCTGCGCACCGCCGTCCGCACGATGCTCGTCACCCTGTCCTCCGACGACCTCGCCGCCGGACGTGAGCGGACCGTCCTCATCCTGTCGGTCCCCGCTCTGCGCGGCGCCGCCTTCGGCAACTACATCGAGACCATGCGGACGGTGACCGCGATCCTCGCCGAACGCGCCGGGGTCGGCCCGGACGACGTCGCCGTCCGCACCCTCACCGGTGCGGCCTTCGGCGTCATGCTCGACATCATGCTCCGCTGGAAGGACGACCCGTCCTTGGACCTCGCCCAAGCCTTGGACGAGGCGCTGTCCACCCTCGACCCCACCGGCTAAGGCCCCGCGAAGCCCCCGTGGGGTTCAGGGGGCGAAGGCGCGGAGGGTCGCCTCTACCAGCGCGTCGGCATAGTCCGGGGTGAGCGGTCCCGCCCGGTGGAGCCAGCGCAGGTTGAGCGGGGCATAGAGCACCTCCAGGACGAGGTCGAGGTCGGCGTCCGCAGCGAGCTGCCCCGCTCGCTGGGCGCTGCGCAGCCTCTCCTTCTTGGCCTCGTCCACGGGGCCGGCCAGCTTCTCGCGGTACTGGGCCGCGAGAGCGGGGTCGGCGATGACCTCCATGGTGAGCGCTCTGATGGGCGCCTCGAACGCCGGGTCGGTGAACTCCGCGACGGTCGCCCGCATGACGGTCTTGAGGTCGGCCTCAAGGTCGCCGGTGTCGGGCAGCCGCATGCCCGCGTCCGTCTCGCTGAGCTCCAGGAACGACTCGACGATCACCGCGCCCTTGGACGGCCACCAGCGGTAGATCGTCTGCTTGCCCACGCCCGCACGGGCGGCGATGGCCTCGATCGACACCTTGGCGTACCCGAGTTCGGAGACCAGTTCACGGGCGGCGCCGAGGACGGCCCGCCGGGATCGCTCGCTCCGCCGGGCGGGGTTCGGCTTTCCGGGGTGGGACACGTCCGGAAGCGTAGCATCTGAACGAGACGAGACGGTCCGTCTTGACGATCGACCGGCGCGTCCCCGTACTCCTCATTAACAAGACGAACCGTCTCGTCTCACCGCACCCGGACGGCCTCGTACGGCTGACCCTCGACGTCACCGACCGGGAGGCCGTCCGGAAGGTGGTCGATCAGGCCGCGGCGGCGTTCGGACGGCTCGACGTCGTCGTCAACAACGCGGGGGCGATGCTGCTCGGCATGGTCGAGGAGGCGGGCGAGGAGCAGATCCGCGCCCAGTTCGACGTCAACTTCTTCGGCGCGGTCTGGGTGACACAGGCGGTGACGCCGCATCTGCGCGCCCAAGGGTCCGGCCACATCCTGCAGGTCACCTCGAGGGGACCGGCGGCGGCGTCGCCTCCACCGGGTTCTACGGCGCGAGCAAGTCGGCGCTCGACTCGCTGGGCCAGGCGCTGGCGATGGAGATGGCCCCGTTCGGGGTCAAGGTGACGATCGTGCAGCCCGGCGGATACGGCACGGACCTGTTCACGCGGGGCACCACGATGACGGAGCCCCGCCCGGAGTACGACACGCTGCGCGCACGGTTGGCCGAGATATGGGGCGAGGACGCAGGCCCGCGCCCGAGCACCGCGGCACCGGTGATCATGGAGTTGGCCGGCCTGGCGGAGCCGCCGCTGCGGCTGATCGTCGGCGGCGCCTCCTACGACATGGTGCGGCAGCTGGAAGAGGCCCGGACCGCCGAGTACCGGGCGTGGGAGCACCTCAGCCGGAAGGCGCCGGGCTGATTCCGCAGGAATTTCGCCGGGGGTGTCTGTCCGGCCCCGTCGATCTCGTCATCACTACAAGACATCACCACGTGAAGGGGAAGGCTACGGACATGCGCTACATGCTGCTGTTCCACTACACCGAAGAGACCGACGAGTCGCTCGGGGCCGAGACGATGGCCGCCGGCAGGAACGCGTTCGACGCCTACGCCGCGACGCTGGAGCAGGCCGGGATCCTGGTGAGCGGCCAGGTCCTCCAGCCGTCGGCCGCCTCGACCACGCTCACGCTCGCCGGCGGGGAGCCGCGGATCCAGGACGGCCCGTTCGCCGACACCAAGGAGCAGCTCGGCGGTGTGATGATCATCGACGTCCCGGACCTCGACGCCGCACTGGAGTGGGCGCGGCAGGCGCCGCCGGCCTCGTGGGGCACGGTCGAGGTCCGGCCCGGCGCCGTGCACACCGAGGCCGGGGCGTGGGTTCCGTCGTCGTGACCGGTGAGACCGCCGCCGGCGTCGCCGAGCGCACCGCGCGGGCGTCGTACGGCCGGCTGGTCGCGCTCCTCGCCGCGCCGACGGGCGACCTCCAGCTCGCCGAGGACACCCTGGCGCAGGCGTTCGAGCAGGCGCTGGCCACGTGGCCGCGCGACGGCGTCCCGGCCAACCCGGAGGGCTGGCTGCTCACGGTCGCACGGAACCGGCAGCGGGACGTCTGGAAGTCCGCCGGGCACCGCCGCCACGCTCCCCTGGAGGCCGCCGCCGGCGTCGAACCCGTGCTGGGCGGACCCGCGCTGGACGAGGCCGACCCGGACGAGATCCCCGACCGGCGGCTGGCCCTGCTCTTCGTGTGCGCGCACCCGGCGATCGCCGCGAACGTCCGCACGCCGCTGATGCTGCAGGTCGTCCTCGGCTTCGAGTCCGCCCAGATCGCGCGGGCGTTCGCCGTGCCCGACGGGGCGATGTCGCAACGGCTGGTGCGGGCCAAGCGGCGCATCCGGGACGCCCGGATCCCGTTCGCCGTCCCGGGGCGGCAGGCGATGCCGGAACGGCTGCCGCCGGTGCTCGAAGCGGTGTACGGCTGCTACACGCTGGCGTGGCCGGACCGCGGCGAC
Source organism: Actinomadura sp. KC345 (assembly GCF_004348515.1). Taxonomy (GTDB): domain Bacteria; phylum Actinomycetota; class Actinomycetes; order Streptosporangiales; family Streptosporangiaceae; genus Spirillospora. The sequence goes on from NZ_SMKH01000007.1 coordinate 45,109, forward strand.
AGCGGTTCGCTCGCCGGTGAGGCGCGGTACCTGGCCGTCACCCTGGCCACGCTGCTCCGCGACCAGGCGGAGCCGTGGGGCCTGGCCGCCCTGCTCACCCTGGCGTCGGCGCGGGCGAGGGCGCCCGGTCTGCCGTTCCTGCCGCTGGACGAGCAGGATCCGTCCGGCTGGGACCGCCGCCTCATCGAGGAGGGCGAGTCCTACCTCCACAAGGCCGAACGGCCAGGCCAGGCGCCCGGACGGTTCCAGCTGGAGGCGGCGATCCAGGCCGTCCACTGCGACCGTGCCCGCACCGGCGAAACGGACTGGACGTCGCTCCGCACCCTCTACGCCGCGTTGGTCGCCGTCGCCCCGAGCCTCGGGAGCCACGTGGCGAACGCGGCCGTCGTCGGGCGGACCGGGTCACCGGAACGCGGGCTCGGACTGCTCGACGCGCTACCGCCGGAACGGGAACGGTTCCAGCCGTACCACGCGACCCGCGGCGACCTGCTGGCACGGCTGGGCCGGCCGGACGACGCGGCGGCCGCCTACACCGAAGCGGCGGCGCTCACCGACGACCCGGCGGCGCGAAGGTTCCTCGAACGGCGCGCCGGAAGGGCGTAGCCGGGCCTCATACACCGGCGGGCGGCTGCGGGGTCCGCGCCGCCGCGACGATCTGCTCCAGGGCGGCGGCGTGGCGCTGGAACGCTTCGCGCCCCTGGAGCGTGAGCTGCACGTGCGTCCGCCGGACGGCCCCGTCCCGCCTCTTGCGGACGGTGACGTAGCCGGCGTTCGCGAGCGCCGTGATCTGCTTCGACAGGGCCGAGTCGCTGGTCCCGATGCTGTCGCGGATGAAGCCGAACTCCGCCCAGCCCGCGGGGGCCAGCAGCGCGACGATCGACAACCGCGCCGGCACGTGCAGGAACTCGTCGAATCGCGCGTCCATCAGCCGCTGCGGACGATCGAACCGAACAGGCGGCGGACGGGCACCGCTACGGCAAGGGCCGTGAGCGCGAGCGCGGCGCCCGTGATCGTGTGCTGGACGGGCAGGTCGAACGCGAACGCACCCAGCGCGCTGGCGATGCTGTAGGCGATGAACGCGCCGATGAGGATCACGCCCATCGCCACTTGGAACATCACCTCCGGGACGGTGGGCTTCCTCTGGACGGGAGCGCGACGCCGCTGCACGAGCGCCGACGCCACCAGGATCCCCTCACCCACGAGGAAGACCACGATCTGCCAGGGCTGCGGGAAGTCGAGCGACGCCACGGCGACGAACAGGCCGAGCGCCGAGAGCAACATGTACGAGCGGGCGAAACTGTGCCGGACGTACTCGTCCCGCGTCCGCTCCTGAAGCCGGTGGATGTCATCGAGCGAACTACGTGCTTCCTCGGGGTTCACGCACACCTCCTACTTTCCTATGGAGAAAGTAGCATGCACTTTCCTCACAGGAAAGTAGCGGGGCCGGGCGGCCGGGGAGCGCGCCCTATGGTCGTTCGGTGTTCATGGGGCGTTCGCCGGGCGGTGGTTGGGTGGCGTGCATGCGTGCTTGTTTAGTCGTGTCCGCGCGGGAGCGCGGTGAGCGGATCGCGGACGGGGTGCTCGCGGCTGCTCGGCGGGCCATCGAGGAGGCCGTGCCCGCGCCCGCCGACCGGTGGCGTACCGCGGAGTGGGTCTCGCCGGACGGCGCCACCGCGATGCTGGTGTGGTCCAACGAACCGGTCGAGGAGCCGTTCCCCGAACCGATCCTCACGTCCGGCGGCCGCGCCCTGGCCTACTGCGGCTACCTGGGCGGCAAGGGGGACGCCGACCTGCTGCTGGGCGCCGCCGCGCTCGGGGACGGCCTGGACGACATCGGCGGCTGCTTCTCGGTGTTCCGGGCCGGGGAGGACGGGTTCGAGGCCGCCACGTCCGTCACGCGGGCGTGCCCCGTCTACCACGCCGAGGCGGGCGGGCTGCGGTTCGCGGCGTCCCGTGCCCTGCTGGCGCACCTCGCGGCGCGGGCGGCGGCGACCGGGCTGGCCCGCCCGGCGCCCGCCTACGACCTGATGGCGCTCCAGTCGATCGTGCGGCACGGGTTCTTCGTCTCGGACGAGACGCCGTTCGAGGGCGTGCGGGCGGTCCCGAACGCGGCCGCGTACGTCGCGCGGCACGGCCGGGCCGCCGAGGTCGTCGTGCGGCCGCTGCCCGAGCAGGGACCCGAGCCGGGCGGCCGCAAGGAGGCACGCGCACGGGTGGAGCCGCTGGCCGAGGCGCTGCTGGCGGCCGTCGAGCCGTTCCGGCGGCACGACCGGCCGATGCGGCTGGCGCTGTCCGGCGGACGCGACAGCCGGCTGATCGCCGCCGCCTGCCACGCCGCCGGGGTCCCGTTCTTCGGCGCCACCCACGGCCTGGCCGGCAGCCCCGACGTGGTCCTGGCGCAGCGGGTGGCCGAGGTGCTGGGCGTGGAGTGCCGGGTCACGGTCGACAGGCAGGAGGCCGGCGCGGTCGTCGTCCGCCACCCGGTGCGGCGCGCCCACGCGCTGGTCCGCATGTGCGAGGGCATGAACTCGGCGTACGAGGGCGTGAACCGGTGGGCGGCCTACGATCCGGAGCCGCGCAGTTCCGGCTCCGGCGGGGAGCGGCTGCGCGGCGGCTTCCTGGCCGATCAGGGCGACCTGACGCGGGACGGCGTCCACCGGCGGCTCAAGACCATCTTCCTGGCCCAGCGCGAGTTCCTCAGCGCGGAGGCCAACGCCTACGCCGAGAGCTACTACGACGAGTGGGCCGCCCGCTACGAGCGCGACGGCGTCGACGTGCTCGACAAGCTGCACATGTTCTACAAGACCGGCCGCTGGCTGGCGGGCTCGCACACCGCGACCCTCATGAACTGGGCTTACTACCACCCGTTCCTCGACAACCGGGTGGCGCGCGCCGCTCTGGCGCTGCCCGTGGAGTGGCGGCTGAGCGAGGAGCCGGTCGCGCTGGTGCTGAACATGTTCGCACCGCGGCTGCGCGACGTGCCGTTCGACGGCAAGCGGTGGCGGTTCGAGCGGGAGCGGGCCCGCTCGCTCCGCGAGTGGCCGGGCTGGCGGCGCCGCGCCACGCCGCCGAGCACGGGCGCCGCCGGGTTCAACTGGCGCAAGTCGTACGGGTCGGAGCTGGCCGGGGTGTTCCGCGAGCACATCCTGGACGCGCCGGCCGAGCTGTTCTCCATCGTCGACCGCGGCGCGGTCGAGCGGCGGCTCGCCGAGGTGCCGCCGCGCCGCCCCGGGCAGAGCTGGCACCTGCTCTCGCTGAGCGTCCTGCTGTCGGGCGCCTGGCGCGAGCCCGAGCCGGTCGACCTGCCGGACGTCGCGGTGCCCATCCCCGCCTCGTGATCCCCCGGCCGGGGCCGGTCCGGCCGGGGTCAGCGGTCCCAGGCGACGAGGAACTCCGCCTGGGAGATGCGGCCGTCGGCGTCGCCGTCGCGCCCGTCCGCCACCCGGAAGATCGAGTCGAGTTCCGCCGGGGTGACCTCCTCGCCGCGCGCCTTCATGGCGGCGGTGAACTCCTCACGGGTGATGTAGCCGTCGCCGTCGGCGTCGAACTCCTTGAACGTGGCGGTCGGGTCCAGGTCGGCCATGGCAAAACCTTTCGATCCACACATTCCAGACAAACAACATCGAAGCATGACCGTGTGTCCCGGCGTGCCGGATTGCTCGATACCGCGCACCACGGCCGGCGGCCGGACGGTGGTGCTTCCCCTACCCCGCGGGTGGTGCTGGACCGTTGGTGAGGGGCCGCGGGCCGCTCGTAGCGTCGCCGTCATGAGCGAATCCACCGGCAGCACGGGAACCGGCACCACGAGACGGACGGCTCTGCGGGGCCTGGGGCTGGCGGCGGGCGGCGCCGCGCCGGCGACCGGGCTCGGGACCGCGGAGGCGGCGGCGGACACCCGGCGCAGGACCACCACCTACGTGCTGGTGCACGGCACTCACAGCGCCGGCGCATTCTGGACGCCGATCACGCGGGAACTGGCCCTGCGCGGCCACCGCGTCGTCCCGGTGGACCAGCCGTGGCACGGCGCGGAGGCGTTCGTGCCCGCGTCGTACCAGTGATCTGCGCGGACTACCCCGACGCGGCCTTCCGCCGCGTGCTCGCCGACCTGCAGAGCGACGAGTCCGTCGCCGTCTACGCGGGCCGGGCCGCGGGCCGGGCGAGCAGGTGGGGGCGCATCCCCCGCACCTACCTGTGGTTCGGCAGGGACCTGACGATCGCCGCCCCGCTCCAGGACAGGATGGTCGAAGAGGCCGACGCGCTCACCCCCCGCAACCGCTTCCGCGTGCACGACTTTCCCAAGGCGTCGCACATCGGCCCCCTGGATCCCGCGCCTGTCGCGGAGATCCTGGACGGCCTCGCGGCGTGATCCGTCGCCCCGAGACGCGGGAGGACGGCTCACATCCCGGCGGGAGCTGGTCAGCCGCACATGGCACCGCTGCTCCGGTCGGCGTTCGTCGCTAACGGGGAGGACGACGGACGGGCTTCGCCGGGTTCCCGGACGGGTACCCCCGTTCGGGGGTGGCGTGCGTCACGCGGCGTGGCGACGATCCTCCGTACCGGTTGTCCGTGCGGCTTCGAGGAGAGACCATGCCCGCTGTCGAGTTCCGTGCGGCGCGCGACTTCCTGCTCGCGCATCGCGATGACTACGCGACCGCGTACGAGAAGTTCCGCTGGCCGGTGCTGACCGGCTTCAACTGGGCGCTGGACTGGTTCGACAGGATCGCCGAGAGCAACGACTCCCCCGCGCTGTGGATCGTGGAGGAGGACGGCTCGGAGGCGAAGTACTCGTTCTCGCAGATGTCGCGGCGGTCGAACCAGGTGGCGAACCTGCTGCGGCGGTCGGGGGTGCGGCGCGGCGACCGGATCATCCTGATGCTCGGCAACCAGGTCGAACTCTGGGAGACGGTCCTGGCCGCGATGAAGATCGGCGCGGTCCTGATCCCGTGCACGCCGCTGCTCGGCACGGCCGACCTCCAGGACCGGCTGACGCGCGGCGACGCCCGGCACGTGGTGGCCGGCTCCGACCACACCGGCAAGTTCGACGGCGTGGAGGGCGAGTACACGAAGATCGCCGTGGGCGACCCGGTGGACGGATGGGTGCGCTACCAGGAGGCGTACGAGGAGGCGGACCAGTTCACGCCGTACGGCCTCACCATGTCGCAGGACACGCTGCTGCTGTACTTCACGTCCGGGACGACGGCGAAGCCGAAGCTCGTCGAGCACACGCACGCCACGTACCCGGCCGGTCACCTGTCCACGATGTACTGGATCGGGCTGCGGCCCGGGGACGTCCACCTGAACATCTCGTCGCCGGGATGGGCGAAGCACGCGTGGAGCAACATCTTCGCGCCGTGGGACGCCGAGGCGTGCGTGTTCATCTTCAACTACACGCGGTTCGACGCCGACCGGCTGCTCGACACGATCGAACGCTGCGGCATCACGAGCTTCTGCGCGCCGCCCACGGTGTGGCGGATGCTGATCCAGTCCGACCTGGGACGGCTCGCGACGCCGCCCCGGGAGGTCGTCGCGGCCGGTGAGCCGCTGAACCCGGAGGTGATCGAGCGGGTTCGGGACGCGTGGAACCTGACGATCCGGGACGGGTTCGGGCAGACCGAGACGACCGTCCAGATCGCCAACACGCCGGGCCAGCCGGTCAAGCCGGGGTCGATGGGACGCGCCGTGCCCGGCTACAAGGTGGCGCTGATCGACCCGCTCACCGGGCGGCCCGGCGACGAGGGCGAGATCTGCCTCGAACTGGAGGACCGCCCGCTCGGCCTGATGGTCGGCTACCACGGCGACGAGGCGCGCACCGAGGAGGCGATGGCGGGCGGCTACTACCACACCGGCGACATCGGCTCCCGGGACGAGGACGGATACATCACCTACGTCGGGCGGGCCGATGACGTCTTCAAGGCGTCCGACTACAAGATCTCGCCGTTCGAGCTGGAGAGCGTGCTGATCGAGCACGAGGCCGTCGCGGAGGCCGCGGTCGTGCCCTCGCCCGACCCGGTCCGGGCGGCCGTGCCGAAGGCGTACGTGACGCTCGCCGCCGGCTGGGAGCCGGACGCGCAGACGGCCAGGGCGATCTTCGAGCACAGCCGGGCGCAGCTGTCCCCGTACAAGCGGGTCCGGCTGCTGGAGTTCGGCGAGCTGCCCAAGACGATCTCCGGCAAGATCCGCCGGGTCGAGCTGCGGACCAGCGAGTTCGACAAGCACCCGGGCGCGGACGACCGGCCCCCGGGCGAGTTCCGCGAGGAGGACCTGCGATGACGCTCTCCTACGCGTCCGGTGTCTCCGCCACCCCGCTGCTCGGCGACACGATCGGCGCGAACCTCGACAGAACGGTCGCCGCCTTCCCCGAACGCGACGCGCTCGTCGAGACCGCCTCCGGCCGCCGCTGGACCTACGAGCGCTTCTCCGACGACGTCGACGCCGTCGCGCTCGGCCTGCGCGGACTCGGCGTCGTCAAGGGCGACCGGGTCGGGATCTGGGCGCCCAACTGCGCCGAGTGGATGCTCGTCCAGTACGCCACCGCCAAGCTCGGCGCGATCCTCGTCAACATCAACCCCGCGTACCGCGTCCACGAGCTGGAGTTCGTCCTCAACCAGGCGGGCGTCAGGACGCTGGTCTCGGCGAAGGCGTTCAGGACGTCCGACTACGCGGCCATGATCGAGGAGGTCCGGCCGGCGTGCGACGCGCTCCGGGACGTCGTGCTGATCGGCGGCCCGGAGTGGGACGCGCTCGTGGAGTCGGGCCGCGCGGGCGACCCGTCCGCGCTCATCGAGATCGGCCGGACGCTCAGCACCGACGACCCGATCAACATCCAGTACACGTCCGGGACGACGGGCTTCCCCAAGGGCGCGACGCTGTCGCACCACAACATCCTCAACAACGGCTACTTCGTCGGTGAACTCTGCGGCTACGACGAAGAGGACCGCGTGTGCGTGCCGGTGCCCTTCTACCACTGCTTCGGCATGGTGATGGGCAACCTGGCGGCGACCAGCCACGGCGCGTGCGTCGTGATCCCGGCGCCGGCGTTCGACCCGAAGGCGACACTGGAGGCGGTCGCGGCCGAGCGCTGCACGTCGCTGTACGGGGTGCCGACGATGTTCATCGCCGTCCTCGGCGACCCGGCGCTCGACGGCCTGGACCTGTCCGCCCTCCGCACCGGCATCATGGCCGGGTCGCCGTGCCCGGTCGAGGTGATGAAGCAGGTCATCGAGCGGCTCGGCATGAGCGAGGTCGCGATCTGCTACGGCATGACGGAGACGTCACCGGTGTCGACGCAGACCCGCGCGGGCGACTCCCTCGACCGCCGCGTCTCCACGGTCGGGACCGTCCTCCCGCACCTGGAGGTCAAGGTCATCGACCCGGCGACCGGCGTCACCGTCCCGCGCGGCGAGCCCGGCGAGTTCTGCACGCGCGGCTACTCGGTGATGCTCGGCTACTGGGAGGAGCCGGACAGGACGGCCGAGGCCGTGGACGCGGCCCGCTGGATGCACACCGGCGACCTCGCGGTGATGGACGACGACGGCTACGTCACCATCACCGGCCGGATCAAGGACATGGTCATCCGGGGCGGCGAGAACATCTACCCGCGCGAGATCGAGGAGTTCCTCTACGGCCATCCGGACATCGTCGACGCGCAGGTCATCGGCGTCCCGGACGAGAAGTACGGCGAGGAGCTGATGGCGTGGGTACGGCTGCGCGAGGGCGCGCCGGACCTGACCGCCGGCGATCTGCGCTCGTTCTGCGAGGGCAGGCTCGCCCACTTCAAGATCCCCCGCTACGTGCACGTCGTGGACGAGTTCCCGATGACGGTCACCGGCAAGGTCCGCAAGGTGCAGATGCGCACCGAGGCCGTGGACATCCTGGGCCTGGACGAGTCCGCCACCGACGCCTGAACACGTTCACTTGCGGCGTGTTGTTGTTCTGAAGGCCCGCATAACAACAACACGCCGCAAGTCGACGGGCGGGCGGGCTTTCGTGACCGGGCTCGGGCGGGGCATGCTCTGAGCATGGGCGATGACGCGGGTGCCGTCCGGTCGGCCGTGCTGACGCTGCAGCGCACGACGGGGTTGCCGATGGTCTTCGGCGGCGCCGTGTCCGGCCGCCAGGACCGCCTGCGCATCACCGAACTGGTCGGCAACACCACCGACTCGCTGGACGGCCTCGTCGTCCGCCACGGCAACGGGCTCGGCGGCAAGGCGATGGCCATGGCGCGCCCCCTGTGGGTGAGCAACTATCCGTGCTCGGCTTCGATCAGCCACGACTACGACAAGCCCGTCGGCCGCGAGGGGCTGCTGTCGATCGTCGCGGTCCCGATCGTCGTGCGGCGGCGGGTGCGCGGTGTCCTGTACGGGGCGCTGCGGGAGCCGCTGTCGCTCGCGGACCGCGTCGTGGGCGCCGCCGTCGAGACCGCCCGCGACCTCGAGCAGGATCTCGCCGTCCAGGACAGGGCGGACGAGGCGCTCGCCCGCACGCGTCCCAGCACGTCCACGGCCCGCTGGGAAGAGGTCAGGGCCGTGCACGCCGAGCTGCGGGCTCTGGCGGAGGAGGTCCGCGACCTGCCGACCCGTGACCGGCTCCGCGAGGCGTCGCTGCGCCTGGCCGCCGCCGGGCTGGACGAGCCCGACGCGTCCCCGCGCCCCGTACTCTCGCCGCGCGAGCTGGACGTCCTGTCATACGTCGCGATCGGCTGCACCAACGCGGAGGCCGCCGAACGCCTCGGCCTGCTGCCCGAGACCGTGAAGAGCTACCTGCGCTCGGCGATGCGCAAACTCGACAGCCACACCCGCCTGGAAGCGGTCACCACCGCCCGCCGCGCGGGCCTGCTGCCGTGAGGGCAGGCCGATAGGGCCGGGCAGGGCACCACGGGGCCGCGCGGTGCTTCCGGCCGGATCGGGCCCGGCGACGGGGTCAGCTGCGCGTGGCGTACTTCGTCCAGGACAGATCGGCCCCCGTGGCGCACTGGCTGGACGGAACGGTCACCACGCGCCGGCTGCGCCGGGCCGTGATCGCACGGACGCCCGCCCCGTTCCAGGACAAGGGCGACCGGTCCCCGATATGCACTGAAACCGTAACAGCTCGGCGAACAACATTGTTCGCCGTTAATCGATTTCATCATGCGGCCAGAGCCCGTTGATAGCTTGTACGGGTGGACTCCGACGGCTTCACCTCCCTGCCGCGCGGGCGCCATCACCTCACCCGCGAACAGGTCGCGGCCTCCCAGCGGGACCGCCTGCTCCAGGGCATGACGCAGGCGGTGGGGGAGAAGGGATACGCCCGCACCTCCGTCGCGGACGTGCTCAAGCGAGCGCACGTGTCCCGCGAGACGTTCTACGAGCACTTCGCCGACAAGCAGGCGTGCTTCCTGGCGGCCTACGAGGCGGCCGCCGCGCGCTTCCTGGGCGCGGTCAACGACGCGCTCGCGGCCCGCGACCAGCCCCTGATGCTGAGGCTTGAGGGCGCGCTGTGCGCCTACCTGCGGGAACTGGCGGCCGACGGGGGCGCGGCGCGCACGTTCCTGCTGGAGATCTACGCGGCGGGACCCGCCGCGACGTCGCTGCGGTACACGGCGCAGCGCGGGTTCGAAGAGATCATCGACGGGCTGCTGTCCGAGGACGAGCGGTTCCGCGCGCTGCCCGATCCCCAGTTCGCGTGCCGGATGCTCCTCGGCGGGGTGGCGTCGCTGGTGACCGGGAAGGTCGCGATGGGGCAGCACGCCGCGCTCCCCAAGCTGTGCGCGCCGATCCTCGCGCACTTCAGGTCGCTGCTCGACCACTGATTCAGAACCACGTCCGGATGTAGTCGACGACCGTGGGGTGCCCGGCGCCGGCGTCGTCGACGACCGGGATCATCGTCCACTTGTCGAGCGCCGTGCAGGGGTGGGAGAGGCCGAGCCTGACCACGTCGCCGATCTCGGGGGTGCCGTCCACCAGGTAGGCGTGCTGGTCGTTGAGGGCGGTGATCCGCGCCCCGTCCACCGGTCCGGGCCCCTTGCCCCGGACGACCTGCGGTTCGGGCAGGCCCTGGTCGAACGGCAGGTCGCGCCTGCCCGCGTCCAGGATCGCCAGGCCGGCCTCCGGGCGGGACACCACACGCGCCCAGGCGTGCATGGCGGAGCGCAGCCGCGAGCCGGCGCCGCCCGCGCCTCGCGCGAACGGGGAGATGCCGCGGTAGAAGCCGTCGTCGTGGACGATGTACGCGCCCGACCGCAGCAGGACCCGGCCGCCGAGGCCGCCGAGGACCTCCGCCACCTGGTCGAAGAACGCGCTGCCGCCCGCCGACACGACCGGCTCGCCGACCTCGAACTCGAGACCCTCGTACAGGTTCCCGAGCCTGCGCAGGTAGGCGTCCACCGCGCCGCGCCCCTCCTCGGACGCGTCGTGGGCGAGAGCGCCCTCGTACCCGGCGATCCCGGCGAGGCGGAGCGTCGGGGCCCTCCGGACGGCGTCGGCGATCGTCCGGGCGTCGCCGTCGTCGCGGACGCCGGTGCGCCCGCCGGGGCCGCCGAGTTCGACGCAGACGTCGACCTGGCGCTGGGCGCGGGCCAGGCGCAGGGCGTCGTCCATGAGCTCGACGGTGCGCACCGAGTCGACCCAGCTCAGGAACTCGAACTCGGGGTTCCACTCCAGCTCGGCCGCCAGCCAGGCGAGGCCGGCGGGGTCGATGAGGGTGTTGGCGAGCAGGACGTGGCGGACGCCGAACGCGCGGGCGACGCGGAGCTGCGGCAGGTTCGCGATCGTGATGCCCCACGCGCCGGCGTCCAGCTGCCTCCGCCACAGGGCCGGGGCCATCGTCGTCTTGCCGTGCGGCGCGAGCTCCAGTCCGGCCGCGTCCGCCCACTCGGCCATCGCCCGGACGTTGTGGTCGAGGGCGCCCGCGTCGAGGGTGAGCAGCGGCGTCCCGAAGTCGTCCAGGGGCAGCCGCGCCCGGCGCGCCTCGGCGACCGTCATCCCGTGCGCGGACGCCGGGACCGCCTTGAACCGCCAGTCGAGCCGCTCGTCGCCGAGCGCGTCCACGGCCTTGCCGTCGATACCCACTTACGACCTCCCCTTCGAAGTTGCGCCGTGCAGGCGGCCGGTCGCCACCAGTTCCAGTGTGATGAGGACCGCGATGGACTCGATGGCCAGGAGGCCGATGAGGACCAGAAGCTGGATCGCGCCCGCCTCCACCGGGTCGGCGCCGCCGAGCAGCACGCCGACGAACGCGCCGGGAAGCGTGACCAGCCCGACCGTGCGGGTCTGGTCCAGGGCGGGGACCAGCGCGAGCGCGGCGGCCGGGCGGCACACCTCCAGTGCCGCGTCCCTGCGGACGAGGCCGAGCGCGAGCCCGCCCTCGTACTCGCCGCGCCGCGTGGTCAGCTCGTCCAGCGCGCGTCGCCCGGTGAGCCCGGTCGCGGTCATCGCGCCGCCGATGAAGATCCCCGCGATCGGCAGCACCGCCACCGGGCGCGGCGGCACCAGCGTCGTGGCGAGCAGCAGTGCCAGGACGGGCGCGACCCCGGCGGCGATCGGCAGCACGGTCCACCAGCCGGGCCCGGCGGTGCGGCCGGTGACGCGCCGTCCCGCGGTCGCGGCGGCGACCACGACCATGCCCACGACGAAGGCGGCCGTCCAGCCCGCGCTGCGCAGCACCGCGACGATGAGCAGCGAGACGGCCGTGAGCTGGACGGCGGCCCGCACCGAGACGACGATCACGTCCCGGCCGAGCCCGAGACCGCCGAGCCGGACCAGCAGCGCCGCGGACGCCGCGAGCGCGAGGAGCACGAGCCCCAGGACCGGCCCGACCTCGGGTGCGGCGCTCATACCCTCACCCGTCCGCCAAGTGAGCCGATTGTGATCTCATAGACCACCTCTTACCCCTAAAAACCCCGATAGCGTTGAGGTTGTGGAGGTTGGTGTCGCCGGTGGGACGTCCCGCCGCAGAGCGCTATTGATCATGGGGGCGGTGACCGGTCTCACCGCACTCGGCGCCGACGGTACCCGCCCGCCGGACGGGGCATCGGCATCGGAGCGGACGGTTCCGCGGGGCGTACCGCCCGCCAAGCCGGCGCCGACGCCGACCCCCACGCCCACACCGCGTCCCGCGGCCTGGACGCCGGCGAAGCTGACCGCGCTGGAGACGCCCGTCCGGGAGCTTTCGCAGCTCTCGCCCGCGGCGCCGCCGAAGTCGATCGCGCTGACCCTCGACGACGGGCCCCATCCGGAGTGGACGCCGCGGATCCTCGACCTGCTGGCCGAGGAGGAGGTCCGCGCGACGTTCTTCATCATCGGCGAGCAGGTGAAGGAGTATCCGCGGCTCACCCGGCGCATCGCCGACTCCGGGCACCAGATCTGCAACCACACCGAGACGCACCCGATGTCCTTCGACGGTCTACCGAAGAAGAAGATCCGCAAGGAGATCGCCGACGCGCACGACCGGATCGCGGACGCGACCGGCGTCGTGCCGCAGTTCTTCCGGGCCCCGGGAGGGGCCTGGTCCAAGGCCGTCCTTGAGCTGACCGCCGAGAAGGGCATGCTGCCGATCGACTGGGCGGTCGACCCGCGCGACTGGGCGCGGCCGGGCGTCCGGCGCATCCGCAAGGCGCTCCTCAAGGGCAAGGACGGCCAGATCCTCCTGTGCCACGACGGCGGCGGCGACCGCTCGCAGACGCTCAAGGCCCTTGAGGACGCCATCCCGAAACTGAAGAAGCGCGGCCTCACCTTCGTCGCACTTTGAAACACCCACAGGGGTGCACTCAGGTACACCCCTGGTTCGGGTTGCGGGCACACTGTGCTCATAGGCGCATGCCAGAAGACTGGATCCAGACGGCAAGCGACCTGCGGAGGACCACGGTGAGCGGCGAACTGGTGAAAGAGACACGACTGCGGCAGCACGTCAGGACCCCATGGCGCGGGATCAAGCTGTGGGTGCTGGGCATCCCGGCGTTCTTCCTCGGGCTGTGGTTCATCACCGTGGTCTCCATGATCACGAGCGTGATCGGGGTGCTGCTGTTCCCGTCCGCGGTGACGCTGCTGCGCGACCGGCTGGACGCGTACCGGCAACTGGTCAACGAGTACACCGGCATCGCGATCCAGCGCCCTTACCTGCGGGAACGCGAGTACGAGCACGGCGCCAGCGGCATCCTCAAGCGGTTCGTCGACAAGTTCGTCGAGCCGGCGACCTGGCGTGACTACCTGTGGACCGCCGCCGACCCGATCGTCATCATGTTCACCGCGGCGCTGCCCGCCCTCCTCATCGCGTACGGGCTGTGGGGCTACCTCCTGGCCGCGTTCACCGGCGGGCTCATCGCCGACCACGGCGGCAACGAGTGGTACACCTGGATCCACGTCGACTCCGGCTACGCCGGCGACGCCGGGCTGCGCGCGGCCACCGTCGCCGTCGGCACCGCCTTCATCGCGGCCGGGTTCGCCGTCGGGCCGAAGATGCTCGCCGCGTACGGGCGCTGGTGCAGGCTGCTCCTGGGCCCCACCAAGAAGACGGAGCTGGCGCTGCGCGTCGACCGCCTCACCGAGACCCGGTCGGAGGCCGTGGACGCGTCCGCCGCCGAGCTGCGCCGCATCGAGCGCGACCTGCACGACGGCGCGCAGGCCCGGCTCGTCGCGATGGGCATGAGCCTCGGCGCGATCGAGCACCTGCTCGACAAGGACCCGGAGAAGGCGCGGCTGCTGCTGTCGGAGACCCGCAAGTCGTCGGCGCAGGCGCTGAACGAGCTGCGCGACCTCGTCCGCGGCATCCACCCGCCGGTGCTCGCCGACCGCGGCCTCGGCGACGCGGTGAAGGCCCAGGCCCTGGACCACCCGATGCGGCCCGAGGTCACGGTCGAGATGCCCGGACGGGCGGAGCCGCCGGTCGAGTCCGCCGCCTACTTCGCGATCTCGGAGATCCTCACCAACGCCGCCAAGCACTCCGGGGCGTCCAACGTCTGGATCGACCTGCGCCACGAGAACGGCATGCTGCGGATCACCGTCACCGACGACGGGCAGGGCGGCGCCACGCTGGACGGCGGCACGGGCCTGCGCGGGATCGAGCGCAGGATCGGTACATTCGACGGGATCCTCGCCCTCAGCTCACCGGTGGGCGGCCCGACGATCGTGACCATGGAGCTGCCGTGCGCGTTGTCCTCGCCGAAGACCTCGCTCTCCTGAGAGAGGGCCTGGTCAGCCTCCTGGAAACGCACGACTTCGAGATCGCGGCCGCCGTCGACAACGGACCCTCGCTCCTGAAGGCACTGCTCGACCACCGCCCGGACGTGGCGGTGGTCGACGTGCGTCTGCCGCCGTCCTTCACCGACGAGGGGCTGCAGGCGGCGCTGGCGGCGCGCCGGCAGATCTCCGGGCTGCCGGTCCTCGTGCTGTCGCAGTACGTCGAGCAGCTCTACGCGCGCGAGCTGCTCGCGGACGGCACCGGAGGCATCGGCTACCTGCTGAAGGACCGGGTGTTCGACGCGGGCCAGTTCGTCGACGCGATCCGCCGGGTCGCGGCGGGCGGCACCGCGATGGACCCGGAGGTCGTCTCCCGGCTCGTCGCCAGCCAGACCCGCGACACGCCGCTGAGCCGCCTCACCGCGCGCGAGACGGAGGTCCTGGAGCTGATGGCGCAGGGCCGCTCCAACGCCGCGATCGCGGAGCGGCTCGTCGTCACCGAGCGGGCCGTGACCAAGCACACCGCGAACATCTTCAGCAAGCTCGACCTGGCCGTCACCGGCGACGACAACCGCCGCGTCCTCGCGGTTCTCGCCTACCTCAACCGCTGACCCGTCCAGCGAAGTCTTTCCTCACGGCCATATCGGTCTATCCGGGCCCGCGCCGGGTGACATAGGTTGCTCGGCGAGATGGCCCCGGGAGGACGCGATGACCGTGATCCTGGTCCTGCTCTGCTTGGCGATCGCCGGGCGGGAACTGTATTCGGCGTTCGAGCGCAGGCGGTCGCCGGGCGCCCCCGAGATCGCCGACATCCGCACCCAGCTCCGCGCGCTGAAGGGGACACGGGACGAGCTGGAGGGCTTCCGGACGTCCCAGGCGGAGCGGCTGGACCGGCTGACACGGGAACAGGACCGCGACCGCGAGGCGCTCGGCGAGGCCGACGCGCGGATCCGATCGCTGATCTCGCAGATCAACGACCGGCTGGTGCCGGACGTCAACCAGCGGCTGGGCCGCCAGCGGGAGGCCGCCGACCTGCAGCGCGAGGCCGTGGAACGGCTGGCCGCCGAGGTCGCCGGGTTACGCGCGCACCTGGTGGGACGACTCGACCAGGCCGTCGCGGCGTCCCTGGGCGCCGGTCCCGCCGACGTGGTCGCCGGGACCCTCACCGTCCAGCCGTCCGCGGTGCGGCCCACGCTGACCGGCCCGTTCCAACGGTTCGCCGAGCTGCACGGGCTGCGCGTGGAGCTGACCGACCGGGACCGCTACTACCTTTCGGGCCGCAGCCCCCGCGGACTGGAGAGCGACTTCATCGACCTGGTGCGGGGGCTGTGCACGAACTGCGCGGAATCCATCGAGAAGGTCCGGCCTCTGCTGGCCGCTCTGCGCGACACGGACCGGGGCGGTGCGCGGATCGGGCCGTTCCTCCTCGTCCGGACGCCGGAGTCGCTGCTGTGCGGGGTGCTTCCGCTGGCCGAGCTGCTTCGTCCCGAGATCGCCGGGCTGCTGGACGATCCCGCCGTCGCGGCCCGGCGGCTGCGCCGGCTCCCCGAGGGCCGGGTCTGCGACATGACCGCGTCCGCCGCCCGCGACCCGTCCGGGTGAGTCCGGCCCCGGGTCAGCGGACCGGGGACGTCCAGGGGAAGTCGGGGGCGCGGCGTTCGAGGAACGCGGCGATGCCCTCCTCGACCTCGCCGCTGGCCGCGACCTCCTCCAGCCACCGCCGGGCGCTGTCCGCGACCGGGCCGGCGGCGGCGATGGCGATGGCGTCCACGATGTCCTTGGTCGCCCGCTGGGTGAGCAGGGAACGGGACGCGAGGGTCTCGGCGAACCCGGCGACGCGCTCGCGCAGGCCGTCCGCCGGGACGACCTCGTCCAGCAGCCCGATCCGCAGCGCGTGCTCGGCGCCGATCAGGTCCGCCGAGTAGAGCAGGTACTTCGCGGCGGACGGGCCGACGAGGCGGACGAGGCGGGTCGTCGCCGGGGCCGGGTAGACGATGCCGAGTTTGGCCGGGGTGACTCCGACCCGGGAGCCGTCCGCCGCGAACCGCAGGTCGCAGGCCACCGCGAGCTGGCAGCCGCCGCCGACGCAGTAGCCCTCGATCGCCGCGAGGGTCGGCTTCGGGAACGCGGCCAGGGCCCGCTCGGCGACCGTCGACAGGTGCGAGTCGTCGTCGCGGTGGATGTCGGCCAGTTCGGAGATGTCCGCGCCCGCGCAGAAGTCGCCGCCCGCCCCCGTCAGCACCACGACGCGCACGGCCGTGTTCGCGGCCAGATCGTCCAGGAGGGCGGGGAGGGCCCGCCACATGTCCGCCGACATGGCGTTGCGCTTGGCCGGACGGTCGATCGTGATCGTCCCGACGCCCTCGGCTACCTCGGCGTGGAGCCCGGCGACCATCGTTCCCCCTATGCTTCGACGCGGCTCATCGTACGGAGCCGGGTTCACCGGGCCGCTTCCCGGGGTACCGCAGTCGCCGATGGCCGTGATCCAGGGTCGTCGGCCTGATCGGAACCTTGCGGCCGGACGGGGAGTCATAAGGAACGTAGGCATCATCCATCGGGAACGGATCGCGCCGGGGGCCGCGCGCCCGCCACCCGATCGCCCGCCACCACGAGCCCGCCATCACAGTGCCCGCCACCACAGGGGATCACCTGCATGAACATCGTCACCGCCCTCCGGGAATGCGGAACCGTCCCGGAGTGCTGTACTCTCAAGACAACGCCTTCGGGTTTCCGCGAATCGCGGCGAGGGCGTTTCTTCCCCGCCCGGGTCATCTGAGCGCCCGGTGATTTTCCCGGTTCGGTACACGCAGGCCGGTGTTCCGGACCGCCGCACGAGGGAGTCGACGCCAGCCCCGTGAACGGAGCTGCATTTCTCATTCTTGTCTCGCGTACGCGCCGCGGACTCCGCCGCCGTACGCGGACTTCGACCCCGGGCCGCGCGGCACGCTCCGCGCCGGCCTGAGAAGGGACCCACATGTCCGCTTCCACCCTCACCACCGAACGGCCCGCCACAGAGCGCCGCGCCACCGATCAGAAGGCGCACGGCGTCCCCGCTCCCGGCAACCGCAGGAGCGGACGCCAGGGACGGCGTCCCGCCCCCGATGACGCACCGGCCGTTCCCTTCCACGGCATCCTCGCCGTCCAGGACAAGCACGCCTTCGTCCGCACCTCCGGCTACCACTCCGGGCACGACGACGTGCATGTCTCCCTGACCCAGGTCAAGGCCAACAACCTTCGTCCCGGCGACGCCGTCACCGGGACCGCCAGGCCCCCGAAGACCAACCGGGACAAGTTCTCCTCGCTCGCCCACGTCGAGACCGTGAACGGAGTGGCGCCCGCCGAGGCGGGAGGCCGTCCCGAGTTCGCCAAGCTGACCCCCCTGTTCCCCAACGAGAGGCTGCGCCTGGACACCGGCGCGCTCGCCACCCGCGTGATCGACCTGGTGGCGCCGATCGGCAAGGGGCAGCGCGGGCTCATCGTGTCGCCGCCCAAGGTCGGCAAGACGATGGTGCTGCAGGCCCTCGCCAACGCGATCGCGGAGAACAACCCCGAGGTGCACCTCATGGTCGTGCTCGTCGACGAGCGCCCGGAGGAGGTCACCGACCTGGAGCGGTCGGTGCGCGGCGAGGTCATCCACTCGACGTTCGACCGCCCGGCGCACGACCACACGTCGCTCGCCGAACTCGCCGTCGAGCGGGCCAAGCGCCTCGTCGAGCAGGGCCACGACGTGGTCATGCTCCTGGACTCCATCACCCGGCTCGGCCGGGCCTACAACCTGGCGGCGCCGTCCAGCAGCCGCATCCTGGCGGGCGGTGTCGCGACCACCGCGATCTACCCGCCGAAGAAGTTCTTCGGCGCCGCGCGCAACATCGAGAACGGCGGGTCGCTGACCATCCTCGCCACCGCGCTGGTGGAGACCGGATCCCGCATGGACGACGTCTTCTTCGAGGAGTACAAGGGCACCGGCAACATGGAGCTCAAGCTCGACCGGGGCCTCGCCGACCGCCGCGTCTTCCCCGCCGTCGACATCGAGGCGTCCGGCACGCGCCGCGACGAGCTGCTCATGTCCCCCGAGGAACTCGCGCTCTCCTGGCGGCTGCGCCGCGCCCTCCAGGGCCTGGAGAAGCAGCAGGCCGCCGAGCAGCTCCTGGAGAAGATGAAGGGCACCTCGTCCAACGCCGAGTTCCTCCTCAGGCTCCAGCAGACGACCTGACCGGCAGCCGTACCCGCCCGGGTCTCAGGCGTGGTCGGGACGGAACGAAACCAGGATCTTGTCATAGAGGCGCTGGCCCGGCGTCCACCCCTGATCGGGCGCGTAGAAGCAGAACTCGTATCCCGCCGCCCGGCTGCACAGCACGTGCCTGACGCCGTTCTCGAACGTGCGGGTCGGTTCGCCCTTCCAGGTGAACTCCCACTCCGCGGCCCCGGCGATGACCTCCGGGACGCGCTGGAGCCGCAGCCGGTGGTATCCCGGGTACCGGTGTTCCGCCACGGCCTCGCGCTCCGCCGCGCGGAGGCCCGCCAAGGGGTCCCCGGGCGCCGGCGTGAGGCGAAGCCCCCGCCCGGTGTGGACGTCCTTCCACCGCATGACGGAGCCGCTCCGCTCGGCCTGCCACCCCGCCGGCACGCGCACCGAGTAGGCGCCCGCCTCCCGGTACTCCGTCGTCTTGGCCCTCACGCCCGCCGCCGGACGCAGCGCCACCGAATCCCCCTTGCCGACCGCCGTCCACCGGGCCGCCCAGGTCC
>NZ_SMKH01000080.1 GCF_004348515.1 Actinomadura sp. KC345
GTCGAAGCCCTCGCGGGCGAGGTAGCGGCGCTGCAGTTCGGCGACGGCGGGGTCGTGCTCGACGACGAGGACCAGCCCGCCACCACCCTCGGTGCTCACCGCCGGCCGTTCGTCCGGGCGGTGGGGTCCTCACCGCGGTCGAGGGACTTCCACAAGGCGGACGGGTCGTCCTCCGCCACCGGGGCCTCCCCGGCCGCCTTCTCCCCGGCGGGCCCGCCGGGGGCCGCGCGTTCGTAGCGGGCGGACATGCCCGGCCACCTCCGGCCGCGGACGGCGGTGACGAGGCCGGCGACGGCGAGCAGGACGCCGCCGGTGACCGAGACCATCCACCACAGGTTCACGTCCACGGCGGGGGCGGTGCCGATGTTCAGCAGGGCGCTCTTGTCGCCGGCGGCGGACAGCACGTTCGGGCGCTGGACGGCGGCGGCCGACGCGTAGGCGATGCCGGCGCCGAACAGCGCGATCAGGGCGCCGACGCCCGAGCGCACGTGGCCGCGGGCGGCGAAGAGGGCGGCGAGCCCGGCGATGCCCGCCCAGCCCAGGGCGCCGGCGGCGCCGCCGAGGTCGCCGCCGGTGAGGTTCTGGGTGAGCGGGGTGATGGCGTCCTCGGCCCTGACGGTGGCCCAGCTGCGGCCCGCCGCCAGCAGGGCGAGGCCGGCGCCGGCGGCGCACAGCAGGGCGGTCAGGCCGCGTTCACGCCCGGGGGTCATGAGGTGGCGTCGGGTCGTTCCGCCACCACGGCGGGGAGCACGTCGGCGTCCCAGCAGGTGCGGTCGCCGGTGTGGCACGCGGCGCCGACCTGGTCGACCTTCACCAGGACCGCGTCGGCGTCGCAGTCCAGCGCGACCGACTTGACCCACTGCTGGTGGCCGGAGCTCTCGCCCTTCACCCAGTACTCCCGGCGGCTGCGCGACCAGTAGGTGCAGCGGCCGGTGGTGAGAGTGCGGTGCAGCGCCTCGTCGTCCATCCAGCCGAGCATGAGCACCTCGCCGGTGTCGTACTGCTGGGCGATGGCGGGCACGAGACCGTTCGGGTCGCGCTTCAGCCGGTCGGCGATCTTGGGGTCCAGATTGGACGGTCGGGCCTCGGACATGGAGTCCATTGTGCCGCGTGATGCCCGGTGCCGGGCACGGGGGCGCCCGGAAGGGGCCACACGGAGGCCGGTACGAAAAGGCCCGCCCCCAAGGGTGCGGGGACGGGCCCAGACGTACGACTAACGGGTGTTACAGGGGGACGACCTGGTCAGCCTGGGGACCCCGGTTACCCTGCGTCACCTCGAACTGGACGCGCTGGTTCTCGTCCAGCGTGCGGTATCCGGAGGTCTGGATAGCCGAGTAGTGCACGAAGACGTCCGGCCCGCCGCCGTCGACGGCGATGAATCCGAAGCCCTTCTCGGCGTTGAACCACTTCACGGTGCCCTGCTGGGGCATGTCTTTCTCCTTGCGGCAAAACCTGGGCCCACACCTCGCGGGCCCGTGCGGTCACTGCGGAACGCTCTCGCCCCCGGTACGGTCCCGGAAAAGCCAAAACGCCCGCTGCCATCAGTCCGCGGGCGTCTGGACGAACGATCGAGAACCACGACTGCAACCGACGGCCCCACCGTATCACCGCTTCCACGTAAAGCGGAGGAGCCGCAAGGCTCGCGATTCTCCTCTTGGCGAACCGTGCCGTTACCAGCCCGTTAAAGACTCCAACCGGTCCGGGTCAGGGACTTGACAGCGTCCGTGTCCCCGGTGATGCGGACGTCCGCGACGTCCCGGCGGCCCAGCGCCCACAGCACCAGTTCGCCTACGGGGCCGTGCACGCGGACGGCGCCGGGGGCGGCGCCGCGGCCGCGTCCGGACACGCGCAGGCTCCGGCCGTCCGGCTGGACCAGCGTTACCCCGACATGAACTTTCCTTAGGACAAAGCGGGCAATTCTTATCCTCCGCCAGAGCACTTCATCGAGTTCCGGGGAGATGGCCCGGGGGCTCCAGTCGGGACGGGCGCGCAGGACGTCCTCATGGTGAACAAAGAACTCGACGCCGTTGGCGATTTCGTCGGCACCGGGAAGAGCGTACGGCGACAACTTCGGCGGCCCCTGCCGAAACCGTTCCACCAGCCGGTCGAACGGAACGGTGCGGGCCGTACGGCGGCGTACACGCTCCGTGTAGAAAGACAGCGGCGGGAGCACTATTCCGGGGGCGGCGTCGGGGCGGCGCTCGCGGACGACCAGATGGGCGGCCAGGTCGCGGGCGTCCCACCCTGCGCATTTCGTGGCCGCCTCCGGTCCCGCCTCCGCCAGGGCGTCCGCGAGCAGTAGGCGTTCGCGGCGGACGGGGCCGCGGCCGTCCGGCCCCGGGCCGGGGCCTCCGCCGGAGCCGGCGGGGTCGGGGCGCTGAGGGGCCGGGTCCTCGGGCATGCTCATCGCCCGATCGTAAGCCGCGGCGGGCGGCCCGGGAATAAGCGCGGGGGCCGGATGGTAGGCAATAGCCAAGCCCGGCATACCCCCACATCCCGTCCGCGGGGGCGTTCCCCGGGCGCCGCCGTGATCGAGGAGTCGCCGTGCCGCCTGCGTCCAGACGCGTCAACCCGCACGTCCTGCGGGAGGGAATGGGCGTCCTGTGGGTCGCGGTGAAGGCGCAGCCGCACGTCTTCACGATCTCGGTGCTCGCGAGCGCGCTGTACGCGGCGATGACCGTGGCGACCGCGCAGGTCCTCGGGTGGACGACCGAGGAGGTCGTGCTCCCCGCGTTCGAGTCCGGCCGCACGACGGCCGGGGCGCTGGCCGGGGCCGCCACCGCGATCGTGGGGGTGGCGCTGCTGAAGGCGATCGGCGTGGCGGGACGCCGGTTCTACGCGGGCCTCATGCAGTACCGGCTGCAGGCCGAGTACCGGCGCTCGGTGACCCGGCAGTACCTGCGGCTGCCGCTGGCGTGGCACCACCGGCACCCGGCCGGGCAGCTGCTGTCCAACGCCAACGCCGACGTGGAGGCGGTGTGGGCGCCGATCGCGCCGCTGCCGATGGCGGTCGGCGTGGTGTTCATGCTGCTGATCGCGGCGGTGTCGATCCTGTTCACCGACCTCGTCGTGGCCGGGGTGGGGTTCCTGGTCTTCCCCGCCATCGCGCTGATCAACGTCGTCTACCAGCGGAGGCTCTCCCCCGTGGCGACCCGCGCGCAGCAGCTGCGCGCGGAGGTCAGCGAGGTGGCGCACGAGAGCTTCGAGGGCGGCCTGGTGGTCAAGACCCTCGGCCGGGAGGGGGCCGAGACCGAGCGTTTCACCGAGCGGGCGGAGGCGCTGCGGGACGCGAACGTGGCGGTCGGCCGGATCCGCGGGCTGTTCGACCCGGTGCTGGAGGCTCTCCCCAACCTGGGCGTCCTGGCCGTCCTGCTGATCGGGTCGCTCCGGCTGGAGGCCGGGGCGATGTCGCCGGGCGACCTGGTGAACGTCGCCTACCTGTTCACGCTGCTGTCGTGGCCGATCCGGGCGCTCGGCTGGGTGCTGGGCGAGGTGCCGCGCAGCGTCGTCGGCTGGGAGCGGGTCCGCGGCGTCCTGGACGCCACCGGCTCCCTGCCGTACGGGGACGGCTCCCTGAACGGCTCCGCGGAGGGCGGGGCGACCGCGCTGGAGGTCCGGGAGGTCCGCTTCACCTACGCGGCGGCGGACGAGGACGCGAAGGGGCGGCGCGTCCTGCACGACGTGTCGTTCGCCGCGGACTCCGGCCGGACGATCGCGGTGGTCGGCCCGACGGGCTCCGGCAAGTCGACGCTCACCTCGCTGCTCGTCAGGCTGGTCGATCCGGCGGACGGCTCGGTGCTCCTGGACGGCACGGACCTGCGGGAGGTGCGACGCGGCGGCGTCGCGGCGACCGCGGCCCTCGTCCTCCAGCAGACGTTCCTGTTCGACGACACCGTGCGGGGCAACGTGACCCTCGGCCTGGACGTCCCGGACGAGCGGGTCTGGGAGGCGCTCCGCCTCGCCCAGGCGGAAGGGTTCGTGGCGGCGCTCGCCGGCGGGCTCGACACGAGGGTGGGCGAGCGCGGGGCGACGCTGTCGGGCGGGCAGCGGCAGCGGCTCGCGCTGGCGCGGGCCCTGGTGCGGCGGCCCAGGCTGCTCGTCCTCGACGACGCCACGTCCAGTGTCGACCCGCAGGTGGAGGCCCGGATCCTGCAGAACCTCCGGGACGCGCAGGCCGGCGAGGGGGACGGCGGCGCGACCGTCGTGGTCGTCGCCTACCGCAAGGCCACGATCTCGCTGGCCGACGAGGTGGTCTACCTGGAACACGGCCGCGTCACCGCGCGCGGCGAGCACGCGGAGCTGCTGGAGCGCTCCGAGGGTTACCGCAACCTCGTCAACGCCTACGAACGGGCCGAGGCGGAGCAGGAAGCCGTCGAAGGCGGCGAGGAGGCCTTGGCATGACCGTGACACGGAATGCGGCGACCCGGAGCGCGGGGCCGGACGGCACCGGCCTGAGCGAGGCATCGACGACCGAGGGCGCGATCAGCACGCTCAAGCGGGGGATCCTGCTGAGCCCCGAGTTCCGGGCCGGCCTGACCGGGACGCTGCTGCTCGCGCTGGTGTCGACGGCCGGCCGCGTGGTGGTGCCCATCGCCGTCCAGCAGACGATCGACAAGGGCCTCGGCGGCGACGGCGGCGGCGTGGACATCGGCTTCATCCGGACGGCGGTGCTGCTGTGCGCCGTGGCCGTCCTGGTGACGGCCGTGTGCGCGTACCTGATGAACGTCCGGCTGTACAAGGCGTCCGAGGGCGGGCTGGCGGGGCTGCGGACCACCGCGTTCCGGCATGTGCACGACCTGTCGATGCTCACCCAGAGCGGCGAGAAGCGGGGCTCGCTGGTGTCGCGGGTGACCAGCGACGTCGACCAGATCAGCCAGTTCATGCAGTCCGGCGGGCTGATGTTCCTCGTGTCGATCGGGCAGCTGTTCGTCGCGAGCGTGCTGATGCTCCTCTACTCGTGGCAGCTGGCCCTGCTGGTGTGGCTGTCGTTCCTGCCGCTGGCGTGGGCGCTGCGCCGCTTCCAGCGGGTCCTGTCCGCCGCCTACATGCGGGTGCGGGAGCGGATGGGGGACATGCTGGCCGCGGTCAGCGAGTCGGTGGTCGGCGCCGCCGTCATCCGCGCCTACGCGTCGGAAGAGCGCACCGGGCGGCGGGTGGACGAGACCGTCGACGCCCACCGCGACGCCCAGACCCGCGCCCAGGCCATGGTCGCGCTCACCTTCCCGGTCAGCGAGCTGGTCGCCGCCGTCGCCACCGCCGCCGTCGTCATCGCCGGGACGCTGCTCGGCATCGGCGGGCACGTGTCGGCCGGCGAGCTCATCGCGTTCCTGTTCCTGGTCACGCTGTTCGTCAGCCCGATGCAGACGGCCACAGAGGTGTTCAACCAGGCGCAGAACGCGATCGCCGGGTGGCGGCGGGTGCTCGGCGTCCTGGACACCGCCCCGGACGTCGCCGACCCGGGAGAGCGCGGCGAGACGCTGCCGCGCGGCCCGATCGAGGTGCGGTTCGAGGACGTGGGGTTCGCCTACCCGGGCGGCCCGCCCGTCCTGCACGGCGTGAACGCGGACATCGCGTCGCGCAGCCGCGTCGCGATCGTGGGGCAGACGGGCTCGGGCAAGACGACGTTCGCCAAGCTCCTCACCCGGCTCATGGACCCGGCGTCCGGGCGGATCCTCGTGGACGGCGTGCCGCTCGACCGCGTCCGCTTCTCGTCGCTGCGCGAGCGGATCGTCATGGTGCCGCAGGACGGCTTCCTCTTCGACGCCTCGCTGGCGGACAACATCCGGTACGGGCGTCCCGGCGCCTCCGACGACGACCTCGTCCTCGCGCTGACCGAACTCGGCCTCGCCGACTGGCTCGAAGGGCTCCCCGACGGCCTGGGCACGCCCGTCGGGCAGCGCGGCGAGTCGCTGTCGGCGGGCGAGCGGCAGCTCGTCGCGCTCGCCCGCGCCTACATCGCCGACCCGGACCTCCTGGTGCTGGACGAGGCCACCTCCGCCGTGGACCCGGCCACGGAGGTGCGGATCCAGCGGGCGCTCGACGGCGTCACCCGCGGCCGCACCGCGATCTCCATCGCGCACCGGCTCTCCACGGCCGAGGCCGCCGACGAGGTGATCGTCTTCGAGGCGGGCCGCGTCGTCCAGCGGGGCCCGCACGCCGATCTGGTGGCCGAGCCGGGCGTCTACGCCGACCTCCACGCGTCCTGGACCGCGCAGCGCGGCCTGTAGCCCCGGCCACCGAACCTGTGGCTCTCCTGCGTAAACACTCCTAAAGGACTTGCCCGTAATCTGGTCTCGTGCGCATTCTGCTGGGGTGAACAACGGAGTCGTGTTGGAATCGGCGGGCACCCTGCACGGTCAGCTGCAGCGGGGGCTCGGAAGGGCCGCGCGGCGCGCGGCGGACAGGCGGGGCGCGGGCGAGTACGTCTACGACTGCGTCCGGCGGGATCCGCGGTGGGACCGCCAATGCGAGTCGCGGCGGCTGTACTACGCCCGGTTGATGGTCGATCTCGAGATGCCGGCGGGGCCGGTCGCGGCGCACCTGTGGTCCCCGTCGGACCAGATCGACGGGGACGAGTGGCGGGTGGACCTGGCGCTGGGCGTGCTGGCCGACCTGGTGCGGCTGAGCCGGCGGGAGGCCGCGGTGCCGCTGCGGCGGTACGCCGAGGAGGGCGCGCACTGGTTCGACGCGGTGGAAGAGCTGATCGACCTCGCGGATCCGTCGCTGACCATCGGCCTGGACGAGCTGGTCGCCGCCCGGTGCGACGACTCCGAGCTGGCACTGCTGGTCCCCGCCCGGCACAACCCCGTGATCGAGACGTGGGCGGCGCGGCAGCCGCGGATCGCCGAGGCCCTCGCGCGCCAGCGGGAGGCGGGCAGGGCGGCGCGCAGGGCGGCGGCCGCGGCGCCGGGGCGGGAGGTGCGCAGCGAGGCCGAGCTGCTGGACCTCGCCAGGCGCCGGGGCGAGGGCGCCATCGGGGCCATCTTCGAGCTGGGGCGGCGGCGGACGCTGGCGCTGCTCGACCTCGCGGAGGAGCTGCTTCCCCGCGGCGGGCACGACGCGGGGCCGAGCCGGTTCGGCGGCGCGGTGAGCCGGGCGCTGCGGGAGTACGGGCCCGAGACGCTGCCGCGGGCGCGGGCGTGGGCGGTGGAGCGCGGCGGCTGCGCGGGCATGGGCCTGAGCATCCTCGCCCGGTACGGCACCCGCCAGGACGTCCCGCTGCTGATGGACGAGCTGCGCACGGCCCTGGAGCGGCGCGAGTGGCAGGCCGCCGCGAACCCCGTCGAGGGGCTGGGACGACTACGCGCCGGTGAGGCCGTCCCCTTGCTGAAATCCGCTTGGACCGAATCCACCTACGCTTACCTGAGACCGCGGATACTCACCGCTCTGACCCGGACGGCGCCGCACACGGCCGAGTCCTACACCACCGAGGGGCTGTGGGACTGCGAGGACGGGGTGCGGCAGGAGGCCGCGCGGTCCGCGCCGCTCACCCGCGAGACGCGGATCAGGCTGCAGCGGCTGCACCACGACACCGCCGAGGAACCCGGCGTCCGCAGCGCCGCGGCATCCCGCCTGATGACCTGAGACGACCTCTGAACCTCTCCCCGGGCGGGGCGCGTATTCATCCCCTGAATCGCGCACTACACCCCGGAGGAAGCGATGGGTCCCCGACACCACCCCGTCCTGAAGAAGCACGCCCTGCTCTGCGCCGCCGCCGCGCTGGCGCTGCCGCTCGCGGCGGGCTGCGGCGGCTCGGACGAAGCGTCCGGCGCGACCGCCGAGCCGGCCAGCCTGCAGGAACTCGCCGAGCAGACGGACTGCTCCCTGACCGGCAAGCGCAAGGTCAAGGACATGGAGCAGGGGAACTGCAAGAACGACCTGGGGAAGTACGTCCTGCTGAGCTTCACCACGGACAAGAACATGAACAGCTGGCTGACCGAGGCCAAGCCGTGGGGCGGCGTGTACCTGGTCGGTGCGCGCTGGGTGGTGGTGAGCCAGGAGAAGACCCTGCAGACGATCCGCAAGGACCTCGGCGGCAAGATCGTGCACGGGGACAAGCACGACGGGGGCGGCGGCCACGGTTCCGGCGGCCACGGGGGCTGACCCGCGGCGGGCGGCCTTCAGGGCGTGCGGGCCCCGCTCCCCTCGTTCGGTTCGTCCGCGCCGCGGACGAGGAGGACGCCCCAGCGTTCGAGGGCGGGGCCGGTGCGCGCCAGGACGCGGCGCGCGGCCAGCCCGCGGGCGACCACGCCGGGATGCCACAGCGGATGGCCGGGCCCGTCGACGACGACCCGGACGGCGGCGACCGGCCTGGAGCGGGCCCGCGTGGCGACGGCGGCCGACTCCATGTCCGCCGCCCGCGCGCCCTGCGCCGCCCAGAACGCCCGCTCCGCGCCGCGGACGACGTGGCCGGTGGTCACGATCGGGCCGACCTGGACGCTGAGACCGTCCCGGATGAGCTCTTCGGCGAGCAGGCGCGGCGCGCTGCACGGCACCGGCTCCGTGCCCGGGGCGCCGCGGATCTCGTCCGCGACCAGCACGTCCCCCGGCCGCAGCCGCTCGTCGAGCGCGCCGCCGAAGCCGACCGTGACGAGGGCCGCGCAGGAGTCCGGGAGCCGGTCGGCGCGCCGGGCCCGGTAGCCGACGACCACGACGGGCGTGCGGGCCAGCCCGCGGCGGACGGCGCGGGCCTCCATGCGCAGCGCCGCGCACACGACCGGGCCGACCAAGGCCGGCCCACCGGCGCCGGTGTCATCACTGGTCACCGCTCCAGCGAAACACGATGTCACCCGGAGATCCAGCCGCGTCACCGCGCAGTACCACATCATGGCCTCGCGAATCCCCCTGCCGGAGGGCGTGCGCGGCCCGCGGTCCCCATAGACTCCCCGCATGACCTCCATTCCCCTCCGGCGGAAGCTGGCCGTACTGCCGTTCGTCCTGCTGCCGCTAGGCGCCGCCGCCGCGTGCGGCGGCGAGAACACCACGACCGACTGCGGCGTGAACTCCTGCACCGTGACCTTCGACCGCGGCGTCGAGGCGAGCGCCTCCATCCTCGGCGTGAAGGCCGAGCTGGTGAAGGTCGAGGGCCAGATGGTCACGCTCAAGGTCGGCGGGCAGACCGTGACCGTCCCGGTGGGCGAGGGCGAGCAGTCCGAGGGATTCGACATCGCGGTCCAGTCGGTCACCGAGGACCAGGTCGTCGTCAAGATCTCCGGAGGCGGCGGCGAGGGCGGCGAGGGCGGCTGAGGCCGCTATGATTCGTTCATGCGTTCGATGACCCCGGCGGAGCGCCGCGCCCGGCTCGGACTCCGCCACCGCCTGTCCCCCCAGGCCAGGACCGACGACGTCCCCGAGATCGCGCGGTCGATGGTGGTCCTGCACGCGACGGACCCGGCGACCGTGTTCCTGTCGGTCGCGGCCCGCAGCGCGGGCATCGCCCCGGAGGCGGTGGAGCGGGCCCTGTACGACGACCGGACGCTGCTGCGGATGCTCGCGATGCGCCGGACGATGTTCGTCGCTCCGGTGGAGCTGGTCCCGGTGCTCCAGGCGTCCACCGCGAACGCCCTGGCCGCCAAGCAGCGCGCCACCTACGCGCGGATGATCGGGCGCGGCAGCGACATCCCCGACGTCCCCGCCTGGTTCGCCGAGGCCGAGGCCGCCGCGCACCGGGCGCTGCTGGCACGCGGGGAGGCGACGGGCGCGCAGCTCAGCGCGGACGAGCCCCTGCTGCGGACGCAGGTCGACCCCGCCCCCGGCAAGGCGTACTCCAAGCCCACGAACATCACCACGTGGATCCTGGTCACGCTCGGCTGCGCGGGCCTCATCGTCCGCGGGCGCCCCAACGGGACGTGGATCAGCAGCCAGTACAAGTGGTCGCCGGTCGAGGCGTGGCTGCCCGGCGGGATCGAGGAGGTCCCGGCCGGCCCGGCCCGCGCCGACCTCGTCCGCCACTGGCTGCGCGCGTTCGGCCCCGCCCCCGTCTCCGACCTCAAGTGGTGGACGGGCTGGAACGCCGGCGACGTGAAGAAGGCCCTCGCGCTCCTCGACGTCACCGAGGTGGATCTCGACGGCGCCACCGGCGTGGTCCTGTCCGACGACGTGGAGCCCGCGCCCGTCCCGGAGCCGTGGGCGGCGCTGCTGCCCGCCCTCGACCCGACGCCGATGGGCTGGCGCGAACGCGGCTGGTTCCTCGGCGACCACGGCCCGCTCCTGTTCGACAAGAACGGCAACATCGGCCCGTCCGTCTGGTGGGACGGCCGCGTCGTCGGCGGCTGGGCCCAGCGCAAGGACGGCGAGATCGCCGTCCGCGTCCTGGAGGACGTCGGCGCCGACGCGGAGGCCGCGATCGAGCGGGAGGCCGACCGCATGTCGTCCTGGTACGGCGACATCCGCGCGATCCCCCGTTTCCGCACCCCGCTGGAACGCGAGCTCACGTCCTGACGCGTGCGGCCGGGCCGGCGAGCCTCAGCCGCCCCCGGACACGGCTCCGCGCCGGGCGCCGCCGCGGCGGACGAGGGTGACGGCGAAGGAGACCGCCGCGAGGATGCCGAGGCCCACCGCCGCGAGGAAGGCGAGGCGCAGGTAGCCGCGGACCGTGTCGTCCGGCGTGACGAGGATGGGGCCCTCGGTGCCGCGGCACCGCAGCGTGGCCTGGCCCGACACGGGCGCCTCGAACGTGGCGGTGTAGCGGTAGGACGCGCGCTCGGCGGCGCTCCAGGAGTTCTTTCTGGTCAGGCGGATGGGGCCGGTGAGCTCCCCCACCTCGACCGAGCAGGCGAACGGCGAGGACTGCCCGGTCCGGACGTAGATGAAGTAGCCGTAGCCACCGGACAGCCGGATGCGCACCCCCGCGACGGGGTCGCCGTTCGCGGACGGGCCCTCCGCGACCCGGGAGTCGTCCCGCAGGTACGCGAACACGGTGAGGAACCCGGTGACCGCCACGAGCACCAGCAGGATCGGGACGGCGTACCAGCGGGCCCCCGGCCTGAGGGAGCGCGCCGGCGTCCGGAGCGTCCCCGCCGGGCCGCGCCCCGTGGGCGGCGGTCCGACCGGTGGGTTCGACCCGGGCCACATCAGTGTCCCTCCTGGGGGCGGTTGTGCGGAAACGCAACGATCGCAGACAAGTTTGCACCCCGCCAGATATGGCATCTGTAAGGGACCGCTGAGGCGCGCGTTCCGGACGTGCCTCTAATCGCGTCCCGGCACGACCGGCCGGGGCGGTCATGGCGATGGCAGGGGACCGGAGCGGATACCTTACTAGGCAGTAGCAAAACCTGCCCCGACTGGGAGACAGCATGGCCCGGTGGGACCGAGTGCCCGCACCGCGGATCCGCCGCCCCCGCGGACTCGCCCCCTACACCGTCGAGCGCGACCTTCCCGTCGCCATGCCGGACGGCGTGACCCTGCTCGCCGACCGGTACGTCCCGGCCGGCGCCCGGCGCCCGCCGACGATCCTGGTGCGCACCCCGTACGGCCGCCGCGGCCCGGCGGCGCTGGCCGCCGGGCTCCTGCTCGTCCCCTTCGGATTCCAGCTGGTCGTGCAGAGCGCGCGCGGCACGTCCGGGTCCGGCGGCGAGTTCGACCCGCTCGGCAACGAACGCGACGACGGGCTCGCCACCGTGGAGTGGCTGAAGCGGCAGCCGTGGTTCCACGGCACCTTCGCCACGTACGGCGCCAGCTACCTCGGCTACTCCGCCTGGGCGACGGCGGCCGAGGCGGGCCCCGAGCTGAAGGCGATGTCCCTGCAGATCACCGCCTCCTCGTTCCGGGACGCCGCCTATGTCGGCGGGTCGTTCGCCCTGGAGTCGACCCTCACCTGGACCGACCTCACGCACCGGCAGCAGCAGCCGTTCGGGATGCTGACCGCGCCGCTGCTGTCGCGCCGCCGCGCCGTCCGCGCCGCCCGCTCCGGCCGCCCCCTCTCCGAGCTGGACATGCTGACCGGCGGGCGGCAGATGCGCTTCTACCAGGACGTCCTCGCCAACCACACGGCCACCGACGGCTACTGGGACGACCGCGACTTCAGCGGCACGGTCGGCGGCGTCGAGGCGCCCGTCACCCTCCTCGGCGGCTGGTACGACGTGTTCCTTCCGTGGCAGCTCCGGGACTACCTCGCGCTGCGCGCCGCCGGGCACGCCCCGTACCTGACCATCGGCCCCTGGTGGCACACCGACGCCCGGCACGGCCTGCCTGCCTTGCGCGAGTCGCTCGCGTGGTTCCGCGCCCACCTGCTCGGCGACACCTCCGGGCTGCGCGCCGACCCCGTCCGCCTCTACGTGACGGGCGCGCGGGAATGGCGCCACTACAGCGACTGGCCGCCGCCGGGGACCCGCCAGACCCCCTGGCACCTGCACGCGGGCGGCGGCCTCGGCCAGGACGGCCCGCAGCGCGCCCCCGCGAGCACCTACCGCTTCGACCCGGCCCGCCCGACGCCCGCGCTCGGCGGCCCCACCCTGCTCGGCAGCTCGCGCCCGGTGGACAACCGCCCGCTGGAACGCCGCCCGGACGTCCTCGTGTTCACCTCACCCGCCCTGGCCGACGACCTGGAGGTCATCGGCCCGGTCGGCGCCGACCTGTTCGTCCGCTCCGACCGGGAGCACACCGACTTCATCGTCCGGCTCTGCGACGTCGCCCCGGACGGGACGTCCCGCAACGTCTGCGAGGGCGGCCTGCGCCTGCCCGCCGCCGCCGACAAGCCGGTGGGGACGGACGGCGTCCGCCGCATCGCCGTCGAACTGTGGCCCACCGCGCACCGCTTCGCACGCGGCCACCGCATCCGCGTCCACGTCACCAGCGGCGCCCACCCGAAGGTCGCCGCCAACCCCGGCACCGGCGAACCCCTGGCCACCGCGAGCCGGATGGTCCCGGCCCACCAGGAGATCTTCCACGACCCCGACCACCCGTCCGCGATCTTGCTCTGAGGCGGGGTTAGAGGCGACCGGAGATGGCCTTGGCGAACTTCTTGGCGCTTTCCGGGGCGTGGGGGAGGTAGAGGTTGGGTTCGGTCAGTTCGAGTTCGATGATCAGCGGGGTGCCGTCCGGGCCTGGGACGAGGTCCACGCGGGCATAGAGGAGGCCGGGGGCGCCGGGGACGGCGGCCAGGGCGCGGTGGGCCACCTCCAGTTCGACTTCCGTCGCCGTGGAGGCGGTGACCTGGCCTCGGGCCGGGTCGTCCCGGACGGGTCCCTGGACGCCGGCGCCGGCGGTGAGGATCTGCGCCTTGCGGGCGGCGTGTGCGTACTCGCCCTCGCAGAAGACCAGGGCCGTCTCACCCGCGGTGTCGACGGCGGACAGGTACGGCTGGACCATCACCGTCCGGCCCGCGTCGCGCAGCGAGCGGAGGTGGGCTCTGGCCTCGTCCTCCTCGCCCGCGCCCCAGCGGGCCGTGTCGCGGGACCCGATCGAGACGGCGGGTTTGATCACGTACTCGGGCCATTCGGACGGGACGTCCTCCGGGTCCCACAGGGTGGGGACGACGGGCAGGCCCGCGCCGGCCAGGTCGCGGAGGTAGCGCTTGTCGGTGTTCCAGCGGACGACGCCGGCGGGGTTCAGGACGTGCGGCAGGCTCTCGGCCCACGCCACGAACGCGTCACGCCTGCCGGTGTAGTCCCAGGTGGAGCGGATGACCACCAGGTCGTACCGGGACCAGTCGACGCCGGCGTCCCAGACGGCCGGCTCGGCCTCGACGCCGAGGGCGTCCAGGGCGCCGATCAGGGCCCGCATGTCGTCGTTCCCGCCGGGCAGCAGGGAGCAGGTCGCGAGCGCGATGGTCATTCGGGGGGCTTCCTCTTCAGCGGACGGGGTGCCCCGCTTCGCGGAGCGCGGACTTGACCTCGGAGACCGTCAGCTCGCCGAAGTGGAAGACGCTGGCGGCGAGCACGGCGTCCGCGCCCGCGTCCACGGCGGGGGTGAAGTGCCCGACCGCCCCGGCGCCGCCGCTGGCGATCACCGGCACGGTCACCTCCGCCCGGACCCGGCGCAGCATCTCCAGGTCGAACCCTGCCTTGGTGCCGTCGGCGTCCATGGAGTTCAGAAGGATCTCGCCGACGCCCAGTTCCTGGCCGCGGCGCGCCCATTCGATCGCGTCGATGCCCGTCCCCGTGCGGCCGCCGTGCGTGGTCACCTCGAAGCCGGAGCCGGTGTCCGCGGCGCGGCGGGCGTCGACGGACAGGACGACGCACTGCGACCCGAAGCGGTGCGCGGCCTCCCGCAGGAACTCCGGGCGCGCGATCGCGGCCGTGTTGATCGACACCTTGTCCGCGCCCGCGCGCAGCAGCCGGTCGACGTCCTCGACGGTCCGGACGCCGCCGCCGACCGTGAGCGGGATGAACACCTGCTCGGCGGTGCGGCGGACGACGTCGTAGGTCGTGGAGCGGTCGCCGCTGGACGCGGTGATGTCCAGGAACGTCAGCTCGTCGGCGCCCTCGGCGTCGTAGCGGCGGGCCAGCTCGACGGGGTCGCCGGCGTCCCGCAGGTTCTGGAAGTTGACGCCCTTGACCACGCGCCCGGCGTCGACGTCCAGGCACGGGATCACCCGCACGGCCACGGTCACTTGACGGCCTCCAGGGCCTCTTCGAGCGTGAACGCCTGCGCGTAGAGCGCCTTGCCGACGATCGCACCCTCGACGCCATCGGGTACGAGCCCGGCCAGGGCGCGCAGGTCGTCCAGCGAGGAGACGCCGCCGGAGGCGATGACGGGCTTGTCGGTGCGGGAGCAGACCTCGCGGAGCAGCTCGGTGTTGGGGCCGCGCAGCGTGCCGTCCTTGGTGACGTCGGTGACCACGTAGCGGGGGCAGCCGTCGTCCTCCAGGCGGCCGAGGACCTCCCACAGGTCGCCGCCCTCCCGGGTCCAGCCGCGCGCGGCGAGCGTCGTGCCCCGGACGTCCAGGCCCACCGCGATCTTGTCACCGTGCGAGGCGATGATCTTGCGGCACCACTCCGGGTCCTCCAGCGCCGCGGTCCCGATGTTGACGCGGGCGCATCCGGTGGCGAGCGCGGCCTCCAGGGACGCGTCGTCGCGGATGCCGCCGGACAGCTCCACCTTCACGTCCAGCTTCCCGGTCACCTCGGCGAGCAGCCCGCGGTTGGTCCCGCGGCCGAAGGCGGCGTCCAGGTCGACCAGATGGATCCACTCCGCCCCCGCGCGCTGCCACGCCAGCGCCGCCTCCAGCGGGGCGCCGTAGGAGGTCTCGGTGCCGGCCTCGCCCTGGACCAGGCGGACCGCCTGGCCGTCGGCGACGTCGACGGCGGGAAGGAGCGTCAGAGTCATGCGGAGAACCTTATCGACGGGTCGTGGGAAGAGGTCAGGACAGGGACGTGAGCCAATTGCGCAGGAGCACGGCGCCCGCGTCGCCGGACTTCTCCGGGTGGAACTGGGTGGCGCACAGGGGGCCGTTCTCCACGGCGGCGACGAAGCGGCCGCCGTGCTCGGACCAGGTGACCAGGGGCGGCGCGATGAGGCCGGTCGGGTCGGGCTCCAGATCCCAGCGGCGGGCGGCGTAGGAGTGCACGAAGTAGAACCGGGCGCCCTCCAGCCCGCGGAAGAGGGCCGAGCCCTCGGGGACGTCCACGGTGTTCCACCCCATGTGCGGGACGACCGGGGCGTCGAGGCGGTCGACCGTGCCGGGCCACTCGTCGCAGCCCTCGGTGGTGACGCCGTGCTCGATGCCCTTGGTGAACAGGATCTGCATGCCGACGCAGATGCCGAGGACGGGGCGCCCGCCCGCGAGGCGGCGGCCGATGACCTGGTCGCCCTGGACCGAGCGCAGGCCCGCCATGCAGGCCGCGAACGCGCCGACGCCGGGGACCACGAGGCCGTCGGCGGCAAGCGCGGCGTCCCGGTCGGCGGTGACCGTCACGTCCGCTCCGGCGCGGGCGACGGCGCGTTCGGCCGAGCGCAGGTTCCCCGACCCGTAGTCGAGGATCACGATGTTCTTCACAGCCACGACACGCCCCCGGCGATGGCCAGCCCGGCGAGGACCAGCAGGATCACCGCGCCGATCTTGATGCCCTGCTTGACGAAGCTGTAGACGCCCGCCAGCAGGAACACCGCGACCGCGAAGAGCGCCATCGTGCCGTAGGTGAAGTGCAGGTCGCCGATGTCCACGACTACAGGGCTCCCTTGGTGGACGGGACGCCCCGCACCTTCGGGTCGAACGCCACGGCGTCGCGCAGCGCGCGGGCGAGGGCCTTGAACTGCGCCTCGACGATGTGGTGGGCGTTGCGGCCGTACGGGACGTGGACGTGCAGCGCCACCCGCGCGTTCGACACGAACGACTCGAAGATGTGCCGGGTCATCGTGGTGTCGTACTCGGGGCCGATCATCGGGGCCATGCCGTCCGGCTCGACGTGCACGAGGTAGGGGCGGCCGGACACGTCCACCGTGACCTGCGCGAGCGACTCGTCCAGCGGGATCGAGGCGTCGGCGAAGCGGCGGATCCCGGCCTTGTCGCCGAGGGCCTCCCGGAACGCCTGGCCGAGCGCGATGGAGGTGTCCTCGATCGTGTGGTGGCTGTCGATGTGCAGGTCGCCGGCGGTCTTGACGGTCAGGTCGAACGACCCGTGCTTGCCGAGCTGGGCCAGCATGTGGTCGAAGAACCCCACGCCGGTCGCGACGTCGACCTGCCCGGTCCCGTCGAGGTCGATCTCCACGAGGACCTGGGTCTCCCTGGTCCCGCGCTCGACTCGTCCCTTGCGCGTCACAGACTCTCCTTACTGTTCCCGGCGAAGTCGGTCCGGGGGGTGTGGGGGGTCGTCCCCCCTCGCGATTGAAGCAGTGCGGTGCGGAACGCGGCCATCTCCCCGGGGGCGCCGATGGTGACCCGCAGCCACTCGGGCGGTCCCACCTCCCGGATCAGCACGCCGCGTTCGAGCAGGTTCTCCCAGACCTTCCGGCGGTCCGGGAACGTCCCGAAGAGGACGAAGTTGGCGTCGGAGTCGGCCACCCGGAAGCCCTCGGCGCGCAGCCACGCGACGAGGCCGTCGCGTTCGCGGCGCAGCGCGCCGACGCCGCCGAGCAGCTCCTCGCCGTGGGCGAGGGCGGTGCGGGCCACGGCCTGGGTGACGGCCGACAGGTGGTAGGGCAGCCGGACGAGCAGCAGCGCGTCGAGGACGGCCGGGTCGGCGGCCAGGTAGCCGAGCCGGGTCCCGGCCATGGCGAACGCCTTCGACATCGTCCGGGTGACGATCAGCCGCGGGTTCCCGTCCAGCAGCGTCAGCGCGGACGGCGTCTCCCGGCGGCGGAACTCGCCGTAGGCCTCGTCGACGACGACCATGCCGGGCGCGGCCCTCAGTACGGCCTCGATGGCCTCCAGCGGCAGCGCCGTCCCGGTCGGGTTGTTCGGCGAGGTGAGGAACACGACGTCGGGCCTGTGCTCCTCGACGGCCTCGATCGCGCGGGCGGGCTCGAGGCCGAAGTCCGCGTCGCGGGAGGCGTTGATCCAGCGCGTCCCCGTCACCCCGGTGATGACCGGGTGCATCGAGTAGGACGGCTCGAAGCCCAGCGCGGTGCGGCCCGCCCCGCCGAACGCGAGCAGGATCTGCTGGAGGATCTCGTTGGAGCCGTTGGCCGCCCACACCCGGCCGGCGGTGAGGCCGATCCCGGGCGTGTCGGCGTTCAGGAAGGCGGCGAGGTCCCCGCGGAGCGCGACGGCGTCGCGGTCGGGGTAGCGGTTCAGCGTCCCGGCGACGTCCATGACGGCCTCGCCGAGCGCCTTCACCAGCGCCTCGGACGGCGGGTACGGGTTCTCGTTGGTGTTCAGCGCGTACGGGACGTCCAGCTGGGGCGCGCCGTAGGGCGTGTGGCCGCGCAGATCGTCCCGCAGCGGCAGGTCGTCGAGCGAGGTCACGAAGGGATCTCCCAATCGAAGCGGGCCTTCAGCGCGGCGCCGTGGGCGGGCAGGTCCTCGGCCTCGGCGAGCGCGACGACGCGCGCGGTGGCCTCGGCGAGGGCGTCGCGGTCGTACTCGACGACGTGGACGCCGCGCAGGAACGACTGGACCGACAGTCCCGACGAGTGGCAGGCGCACCCGCCGGTCGGCAGCACGTGGTTGGACCCGGCGAGGTAGTCGCCGAGCGAGACCGGCGCGTGCCGCCCCACGAAGATCGCCCCGGCGTTGCGGACGCGGGCGGCGACGGCGGAGGCGTCCGCGGTGTGGATCTCCAGGTGCTCGGCGGCGTAGGCGTCCACGACCTTCAGGCCGTCCTCGACGCCGTCCACCAGCACGATGCCGGACTGCCGCCCGGCGAGCGCCTCGGCGATCCGCTCGGTGTGCCTGGTGCGGGCCACCTGGGCCTTCAGCTCGGTCTCGACCTCGTCGGCGAGCCGCGTCGAGTCGGTGACCAGCACGGCGGCGGCGAGCGTGTCGTGCTCGGCCTGGCTGATCAGGTCGGCGGCGACGTCCACCGCGTCGGCGGTGCCGTCGGCGAGGATCGCGATCTCGGTCGGGCCCGCCTCGGCGTCGATGCCGATCACGCCCTTGAGGAGCCGCTTGGCGGCGGCGACGTAGACGTTGCCGGGGCCGGTCACCAGGTCGGCGCGGGGGCACTCATCGGTTCCGTACGCGAACATCGCGATCGCCTGGGCGCCGCCCGCGGCGTACACCTCGTCGACGCCGAGCAGCGCGCACGCCGCGAGGATCGCGGGGTGCGGCAGCCCGCCGAACCCGCGCTGCGGGGGCGAGGTGACGGCGAGGGAGCCGACCCCGGCCTCCTGGGCGGGGACGACGTTCATGACCACGCTGGACGGGTACACGGCCTGCCCGCCCGGCACGTACAGGCCGACGCGCCCCACCGGGATCCAGCGCTCGGTGACGGTCCCGCCGGGCACGACCTGCGTGGTGACGTCGGTACGGCGCTGGTCGCGGTGGACGGCGCGGGTGCGGCGGATGCTCTCCTCGAGCGCGTCCCGGACGGCCGGGTCGAGCCCGGCGAGG
Organism: Actinomadura sp. KC345; assembly: GCF_004348515.1. GTDB lineage: Bacteria > Actinomycetota > Actinomycetes > Streptosporangiales > Streptosporangiaceae > Spirillospora. The sequence continues at coordinate 18,932 of NZ_SMKH01000080.1, forward strand.
GCCCGGTGCACGGCCTCGACCGGGACCCGGACGCGGTCCGGCTCGACACCGTCGAAGGTCTTCGTGTGCTCCCGCACCGCCTCCGAGCCCCGATGGCGGACGTCCTCGCAGATGGGCCGCACCTTGTCCAGGGCGGCCTCGACGTCGAGTTCGGCGCGGGGCAGCACGGAGCGCAGATCGCCGGGAAGCGAGCCGCGCAGGTCGATACGGGAAATCACCCGTCCAGTCTACGGAGTGTGTCCGCCGCTCGCGCACCGTCTCACCTGGCGAGACGGCCGGCGGCCGCGCCCCGGGTCAGGCGCGCAGGTCGCCGTCCAGGACGATCACGGCGGTACCGGACAGCACGACCCGGTCACCGCGGACGGCGACGCGGACGTATCCGCCGCGCGGCGACGCCTGGAAGCCGGTCATGGCGTCGCGGCCGAGGCGCTCCGCCCAGTAGGGGCCGAGGGCGCAGTGGGCCGAGCCGGTGACCGGGTCCTCTCCGTCGCCGGGAAGGACGCGGGGGGCGATGAACCGGGACACGAAGTCGTGGTCCCGGCCGCGGCCCGCCGCCGCCGTGACGATGACGCCGCGGGCGTCGATCCCGGCGACCGCCCGTACGTCCGGGGCGAGATCGCGGACGGCCGCCTCGCCGGCGACCTCGGCGAGCAGGTCGTTCTGGACGTTGCGCCCGGCCGCGGCCACCGGGACGCCGAGGGCCTCGGCGAGCCCCTCGGGGACCTCGACCGGGTCGGGCGGGCAGGCCGGGAAGTCCATCGCCAGGAATCCGTGCTCGTCCTCGGTGACGGTGAGCACGCCGCTCTCGAGCGTCCGGAAGCGGATCGGCCGGCCGGAGGCGACGGTCCCGGTGGAGTAGAGGGCGTGCGCGGCGGCCAAGGTGGCGTGCCCGCACAGCGCGACCTCCACCAGCGGCGTGAACCAGCGCAGCTCGAACTCCGCGTCTCGGTCCCCCTCGGCGGGACGGACGAACGCCGTCTCGGAGTGCTTCATCTCGGCGGCCACCCGCTGCATCCACCCGGGGTCCGCGGCGTCCTGGAGCAGGCACACCGCGGCCGGGTTGCCGGCGAACGGGCGGTCGGTGAAGGCGTCGACGACGAGCATCCTCATGAGGCCGACGCTACCGGCCCGACACGCGACGGCAATGACTGGCGGTCTTCACAGTGTGAAAAACCGGACCTTACCAAGATCATCCCCCAGGACGTACCCTGGCGTGGGAGGGCGCTCCCCCGTGGCGCCCAGGAGCGTGGGAGAGAGTGTGACCGAGCGGCTCGCCCTGTTCCCCCTGGGCACCGTGCTGTTCCCGGGACTCGTGCTCCCCCTGCACCTTTTCGAGGAGCGCTACCGGCGGCTGATCGCCGATCTCCTCGAACGGCCGGAGCCGCGCGGCTTCGGCGTCGTCGGCATCGAACTCGGCCACGAGGTCGGCGACGGCGCGGCGCACCGGCTCGCCGAGGTCGGCTGCGTCGCCGAACTGCGCGAGGCGACACCGCACCCGGACGGCCGGTACGACGTCGTGACGGTCGGCACGCGGCGGTTCCGGCTGAAGGAGCTGGACAGGTCCCGCCCCTACCTGCAGGGCGAGGTGGAGTACCTGCCCGAGGAGCCCGGCGCGGACCCCGGGCCCATCGCGCTGCGCGTCCGCCGGCTGTTCCGGCTGTACCGGCACCGGCTGGCCGCCGCCGGTGCCGCGTCGTCCGAGCTGGGCGAGCCGCCGGACGACCCGGTCGGCCTCTCCTACGTGATCGCGGCGTCGCTCATCCTGGACGGCCACGACAAGCAGCGGCTGCTGGAGTGCGACGACGCCGCACTGCGCCTGGAGGCCGAGCGCGACCTGCTGATGAGGGAGAACGGCATTCTGGACGTCCTCCCGATGATCCCCGCCGGGCAGTTCCTGGACGGGTCCTTCAACCCCAACTGAGACGATCACGGCAGACTGCCCCCATGAGCACCGCGAAGGCCAAGGGCGGCAAGGGCAGGAAGGGCGCGACCGGCACCCCGGCGACCGTGGCCGCCACCGAGGCGAAAATCGATTTCACGCTCCACGCCTACGAGGCCGACCCGGACGCCGAGTCCTACGGCGAGGCCGCGGCCGACGCCCTCGGCGTCCCGCGCGGGCGGCTCTTCAAGACGCTCCTCGCCGAGGTCGACGGCCGGCTGACCGTCGGCGTTGTACCGGTGTCGGCGAGCCTGGACCTGAAGGCGCTCGCCGCGGCGGCCGGCGGCAAGCGGGCGCGGATGGCCGACCCCCGCGACGCCGAGCGCGCCACCGGCTACGTCGTCGGCGGGATCAGCCCGCTCGGGCAGCGCCGCGCGCTGCCGGCCGTGATCGACGCATCGGTGTCAGCGCTCGCGACCGTCTACGTCTCGGCCGGCCGGCGAGGCCTCCAGATCGAGCTGGCGCCCGCCGACCTCGTCCGCCTCACCGGTGCCCGGCTCGCCGCGATCGCCCGGGAGTAGCCGCTTGACGACCACTTCGAGCGCCCCGTACGCGACGGCCGCGAGCAGCGGCCAGAACACCAGGAAGCCCTTGGCGCGCAGGTCGGCGACACCGGTCACGGCGGTGCCGTCGCGGGCGGTGGCGACCGTGTCGCGGAACTCCGCCAGCCCGATCAGGTGACCGGTCTGCCAGGCGAGGACGGCCGCGGCCGAGCCGCCCACGGCCAGTCCCAGCAGCAGCGCGATGTCGTTGCCGCGCCCGCCCGCGCGGTAGGCGGCGGCGCCGCACAACAGCCCCGCGGCGAGGCTGATGAGGGCGAACCGCGCGTCGATGCCGATGGGCCCCTGGCCTTCCGGATCGGCGAGAAGGGCCTGGCCCTGGACGACCACATAGGTCACCTCCGGGGCCAGCGCCGCCCAGAGCAGCCCGGCCGGCGGGCCGAGGAGCGCCACCGCGAGAGCGGTCACCACCCCCGCCGCCCAGGGCCTACTCGCCAAGAGCCTCCCGGTGGGTCCCCGCACCTCGTACGCTCCTCCTGTGAGTCCTCCGACAGCGAAAGCCTAGCCTGCCCGATTCCGGCCCACGCTCGCCTCGACCACTGGGATAATGTGTGCCCGACATGTCCGGCTTCAGTCCTGCGTTCGAACGCCTCGGCGCCGCGCTGGCGGCCGTCGTCCTGCAGCAGCAGGAGACGCTCGCCGAGTTCCTGCCGCGCGAGGACTGGAGCGCCGACCTGACCGCCCGCACCTACTCCAGCGGCGGGGTCACCGTCCGGGTCTCGCTGCTCGGCAGCTACGCCGCGCGCGAGCGCACCTGGCTGTGGGGATGGGCGAACCCGCAGTTCGGCGCCGCGCACCCGGCCGTCACCCCGACGCTCGGGATCCGGACGCTCGGCGAGCGGCTCGGCATCCCCGAGTTCACCACCCCCGAGGTAGACCTGTCCTGGTACGAGGGCCCCGCGGGGCACGGCGGTGAGCTGGTCGCGATGGCCGCCGGCGGCGTCCTCGGCGGGGCCGGGTACATCGGGGCCGGCTACGACGGCGGCTCGGCCTACCTGCACGTGGACGACCCGCAGGCGCCCCCGGCGCAGTGGGACCCGGTCACGCTCCCCCGGCTGCTGGCGAACGCGGCGAGCCTGTTCCCGCACGAGCCGCGGCTGACGCTCGCCGGGTTCCTGTCCCACCACCGGGTCGGATTCCGGCAGACCGACGTGCTGACCGAGGCGCTGCTGCCCGGCGGCGGCACGGCCCGCGCCGCGTTCGACGGCCTCGGCCGCTTCGTCAGCTGGAAGGCGGAACTGACCCCCGCCACCCTGGGCTGACCGCCGCGCTCACCGCGTCCTTCAGCCCAGGCAGGACGGGCCGAGGAGTTGCTTCAGGTCGCCGATCAGGGCCGGGGACGGCGCCACGCGGAGCTTGTCGTCCAGGCGGACGACCGTGGTGCGCGGCCCGTTCTGCAGGTGCAGGTGGACCTCCGCGGTGCCGGGGTGCGTGACCAGGACCTCCTTCAGGCGGGAGACCGTCGCCGGGGTGCAGCGGCCGAGCGGCATCGTCACCGAGAACGGGCCCCCCGCGTCGGTGACGGTCAGGTCCGGCTGGACGACCTCCATCGCGATGATCTTCGCGACGTCCTCGCGGCGGTCCAGCTTCCCCTTGACGATCAGGATCGCGTCCTCGGCGAGCAGCGTGGAGCACAGCTGGTACGACGACGGGAAGCACAGCACCTCGATCGAGCCGCCGAGATCCTCCAGCTGGAACATCGCCCAGGAGTTGCCCTGCTTGGTGACCTTGCGCTGCAGGCCGGACAGCAGGCCCGCCACGATGACGATCTGGCCGTCCGGCCGCTCGCCCTCGTTCAGCACGGCGATGGTGCAGTCGGCCTCGCGCTCCAGGATGTGCTCGACGCCGAGCAGGGGGTGGTCGGACACGTAGAGGCCGAGCATCTCCCGCTCGAACGCGAGCAGGGTGGTCTTGTCCCACTCCTCGCCCTCGGGGATCGTGACCGTGAACGCGTCGTCGCCGCCGTCGTCCTCCAGCGCGCCGAAGAGGGAGTCCTGGCCGATCGCCTCCTTGCGCTTGATGTCGATGACCGAGTCGATCGCCTGCTCGTGCACCATCAGCAGCGCCTTGCGCTCGTGGCCCAGCTCGTCGAACGCGCCCGCCTTGATCAGCGACTCCACGACCCGCTTGTTGCACACGATCGGCGGGACCTTGCCGAGGAAGTCGTTGAAGTCGGCGTAGACGCCCTTCTCCTTGCGGGCCGCGACGATCCCGTCCACCACGTTGGTACCGACGTTGCGGACCGCGGACAGCCCGAACCGGATCTCGGTGTCGCCGAGGGGGGTGAAGTCGGCCTCGGAGGTGTTGACGTCCGGCGGCAGGACCTTCAGGCCCATCCTGCGGCACTCGCTCAGGTAGAGGGCGCTCTTGTCCTTGTCGTCGCCGACGGAGGTGAGCAGGCCCGCCATGTACTCGGCCGGGTAGTTCGCCTTGAGGTAGGCCGTCCAGTAGGAGACCAGGCCGTACGCGGCGGAGTGGGCCTTGTTGAACGCGTAGTCGGAGAACGGGACGAGGATGTCCCACAGCGTCTTGACGGCCTCCTTGGAGAAGCCGTTGTCGACCATGCCCTGCTCGAAGCCGACGAACTGGGCGTCCAGCTCGGCCTTCTTCTTCTTGCCCATGACGCGGCGGAGCAGGTCCGCTTTGCCGAGCGTGTAGCCCGCCACCTTCTGCGCGATCGCCATGACCTGCTCCTGGTAGACGATCAGGCCGTAGGTGGTGTCGAGGATCTCCTTGAGCGGCTCCTCCAGCTCCGGGTGGATCGGGGTGATCTCCTGCTGGCCGTTCTTGCGGAGCGCGTAGTTGGTGTGGGAGTTGGCGCCCATCGGGCCCGGCCGGTACAGGGCGCCGACGGCGGAGATGTCCTCGAAGTTGTCGGGCTTCATCAGGCGCAGCAGCGAGCGCATCGGGCCGCCGTCGAACTGGAACACGCCGAGGGTGTCGCCGCGTGCGAGCAGGTCGTAGGTCGGCTGGTCGTCCAGCGGGAGGTCGAGCAGGTTGACGTCGATCCCCTTGTTCTTCTTGATCCCGCGGAGCGCGTCGTCGATGATCGTCAAGTTCCGCAGGCCGAGGAAGTCCATCTTCAGCAGGCCGAGCGTCTCGCAGGTCGGGTAGTCGAACTGCGTGATGATGGCGCCGTCGGCGTCCCGGCGCATGATCGGGACGTGCTCGGTGATCGTCTCCCCGGACATGATGACCCCGGCGGCGTGCACGCCGGTCTGGCGGATCAGCCCCTCCAGGCCCTGCGCCAGGTCCATGATCTGCTTGACGTCGGTCTCTTCCTCGTACAGCTTGCGCAGCTCGCCCGCCTCGCCGTAGCGGGGGTGCTTGTCGTCGAAGATGCCCGACAGCGGGATGTCCTTGCCCATCACGGCGGGCGGGAACGCCTTGGAGATCCGGTCGCCGAGCGCGTACGGGAAGCCGAGGACGCGGCCCGCGTCCTTGATGGCGGCCTTGGCCTTGATGGTGCCGAAGGTGGCGATGAACGAGACCTTGTCGGCGCCCCACTTCTCCGTCGTGTACTTGATGACCTCGGCGCGCCGGTCTTCAGGGAAGTCGATGTCGATGTCGGGCATGGACGCGCGCTCGGGGTTGAGGAACCGCTCGAAGATCAGCCCGTGCGGGATCGGGTCGAGGTCGGTGATGCCCATCGCGTACGCGATCAGCGAGCCCGCGGCGCTGCCCCGCCCCGGCCCGACCAGGATGCCGTTCTCCTTGGCCCACATGATGAAGTCGGCCACGACGAGGAAGTAGGACGGGTAGCCCTTGCCGAGGATGACGCCCATCTCGTACTCGGCCTGCTGCTCGTAGCCGTCCGGCAGTCCGCGGGGGAAGCGGCGGTGCAGGCCCTTCCAGACCTCCTTGCGGAACCAGGTCTCCTCCGTCTCGCCCTCGGGGACGGGGAACCGCGGCATCAGGTCCCGGAACTCGAACATGCCGGCCGGGTCGACCCGCTCGGCGATCATGAGGGTGTTCCGGCAGCCCTCGGCCCAGATGTCGGACGAGTCGATCGCGCGCATCTCGTCGGCGGTCTTGATGTAGTAGCCGCTGCCGTTGAAGCGGAACCGGTCGGGGTCGGCCAGCTGCTTGCCGACCTGGACGCACAGCAGCGCGTCGTGCGCGGTGGCCTCGGACTCGTGCGTGTAGTGCGAGTCGTTGGTGACCACCGGCGGGATGTTCAGCTTCTTGCCGATGTCGATCAGGCCCTGGCGGACCCGCTTCTCGATGTCCAGGCCGTGGTCCATCAGCTCCAGGAAGTAATTGTCCTTGCCGAGGATGTCCTGGAACGTCGCCGCGGCCTTGAGCGCCTCGTCGAACTGGCCGAGCCGCAGCCTCGTCTGGACCTTGCCGGACGGGCAGCCCGTGGTCGCCATCAGGCCGTCCGCGTGCTCGGCCAGCAGCTCCTCGTCCATGCGCGCGTACTTGAAGACGAAGCCCTCGGTGTAGGCGCGGCTTGAGAGCTTGAAGAGGTTGTGCAGGCCGGCCTTGTTCCGCGCCCACAGCGTCTTGTGGTTGATCAGGCCGCCGCCGGAGACGTCGTCGCGCTTCTGGCTCGGCTCGCCCCACTGGACCTTCTTCTTGTGGTACCGCGACTCGGGCGCCATGTAGGCCTCGATGCCGATGATCGGCGTGACCCCGGCCGCCGTCGCCTGCTGGTGGAACTCGTAGGCGCCGTGCATGTTGCCGTGGTCGGTCATGGCGATCGCCGGCATCTCCTGCCGGCCCACCTCGTCGAACATCTGCTTCAGGCGGGCGGCTCCGTCGAGCATGGAGTACTCCGTATGGACGTGCAGATGAACGAAAGAGTCGGCCATGCCTGCTGCGCCTCCTGCTCGTCGCATGCGAACGCCCGCGCGCCTGTCCGGCGCACGTCGCGTTATCGGTCCCGGGGGAAGATCGTCAACCCGGCCGGGGCGCCGGGATGACGCGGTGATGAGAGCCTAACCCGCCCCGCGCGGCCCCCGCGCGCCGACGCGCCCAATGCCCCGGGCACTACGGTAGGCGCCCGGAGGGACACCCAGGGTGCGCTTGAAATGGCGGGTCAGATGGGCCTGGTCGGCGAAACCCGTGCGTGCCGCGACGTCCGCCGGAGGGAGTCCCCCGTCCAGCAGGGTGCGCGCCTCCCGCACGCGCACCTGGTTGAGGTAGGCGTGCGGCGGCAGGCCGACCGCGTCGCGGAACGCCCGCAGCAGCGGGAACGGGCGCGCCCCGACGGCCTCGGCCAGCCGCTCCAGCGGCGGCGGGTCGACGAGGTTCGCGTGGAGGATGTCGCGGGCCTCGCGGACGGCGGGCGGCATCGCGGCGGACGCCTCGGCCGGCCGGACGCGCGCGTGCCGGGCCAGCATGCCCGCCAGGGCCGTCCTCAGCAGGGTGGACGCCGCCAGCGCGTCGCCCTTCTCCCCCGCCCGGTGGACGGCGCGCAGCAGGCCGGCGGCGGCGGGGTCGTCCACGACGGGCTCCGGGAACGCCGGGGTGCCGCGCGGGGCGCCCAGGTCCGCGGCCACCTCGGCCATGACGTCCACCGGCGGGTACAGCACGCGGTACGCCCAGCCCTCCGGCGTGCCCGCGTACCCGCCGTGGACGACGCCCGGGTTGACGGCCACGATCGAGCCCGTCCCGGCGCGCTCGACACCGCCGCCGTGCTCGAACTCCTCCACGCCCGCCTCGATCACGGCGAACACATAGGTGTCGTGGGTGTGTCGGTTGTACCGGTGCGTCACGAAACGCGCCCGGAGCAGGTCGACCTCCGGCAGCGCCGGATGCCGGTAGTGGTGCGCGACCTCTACTGCCATACGGGCATCAGCCCCCCTGCCGCACGGTTTATTTCGTTCTCACTGGGCGAGACGCTCTGTCCGGAGTTTGGCTGCCGCCTCTCGTACCGCATACCATGCGCCCGTGGAACGTCGCCATTTCGTGTTTACGCAGCCGGCTCCGGGTGAGCCGGTCGCCGCGACCTGAGCGACGACCCCGGAGCCGGCCGAGGCGGAGCCCATCCCGGGCTCTGCCTTTTCTGTTGAACGGAAGCGGCCCCGGGCACGGACTCCCCCTTGCGCGGACGGCCGCCGCACGAGAGGGACCCCGACATGCACGACAAGGTCATCGACCCCGCCGAAGGCGACCCCGCGGAGATCGGGGCGAACTGCCCCGCCTGCCGGCCGCCCGCGGACGGCGCCGCCGGCGAGCCGCGCGCCGCGGAGCTGCGCGTCGCGCTCCCGTCCGCCGCGGCCGTCACCACGCTCGGCGACGCCAGGGCCGCGATCGACGACCTGGACGCCGCCCTCGCGACCCTGCTGGAGCACCGCGCCGCGGTCGCCGCCGCCGTCCAGCGCCTCAAGCCCGTCGGCGGGTTCGCCGGTCGCGACCCCGGCCGCGAGCGGCGGATCGTCGAGGCGATGGCCGTCCACGCCCCGTCGCTCGGCCCCGACCGCCTCGGCCGCATCATGAACGCCGTCATCGAGGCGGGGCTCGACGCCGCCGGGGAGCGGTGACCGCCGTGACGGGGCCGCAAGAACGTTCAAGAACGCGGGCGGGGCGGGGCCCTAGCGTCGGCCGCATGAGCGTTGCCGAAACCGGGGCCGGGGAGGACGCGGCGCCGGACGAGCGTGCGCGGAAGGCCGCCGTGCGCGACGGCCTCGGCGTCGGGATCGCCGTCGGCACGTCCGGGCTCGCGTTCGGGGCGGCGG
>NZ_SMKH01000081.1 GCF_004348515.1 Actinomadura sp. KC345
GGGTGCCGCTGTGGGGCGGGCGGACCCGGCGGGCTGGTTCCGGACGGGGAGTAGGGCCCGTTTCCGGGCGGCGGGCAGGGGTTCTCGGAGATCAGCACGGCGGTGGCACCGCCCGGGGAGCCGCCCCCGGCGGAGAGGGTGGCGGCCTGCGACAGGACGGAGGCACCCGGTGCCGAGGAGGCGCCGGCCATGGCCGGCGCCCTCGGATGCCGGGGTCTTCGCCGCTCCGAGTCGATCTCCGCCACCACCGTGGCGCCGAGCAGCGCCCGCGGGACCGAGTCGGTGAGCAGCGTCGGGGAGCCGCGGCCGTCGTAGGCGGCGAGCGCCGCCCGCACGGCCTCCTTCCCGAGCCACACCGCCGAACCCTCGTCCCCGACGAGCCAGCCGTAGCCGTCCGCGCGCTGCACGATCGTCCCGTCGTTGATGACCGCCGCGCCGGCGCCCGTGCCGGAGAACACCACGATGCCCTTGGGCTCGCTGGTTCCGGCGGCGAACGCCACCGCGATATCGGTCACCACCGCGGGAGAGCCGCGCAGGCCCGCGGCCTGCCATGCCTGCCGCGCCGCCGCGACGGCGGCGGGGCGGCCGGCCGAGCCCGCCCCGGCGATCCCGAAGACGCCGGTGAGGATGTGGGTGCGGTCCAGGTCCCCGAGCGCTTCCCGCAGGGCGGTGGTCAGCGCCCCCGCGGTGTCGCCTCCGGAGTTGGGGTTGGCCCCGGGGCCGGTGCCGGAACCGGCCAGGGCACCCCCGAGCGTCAGCACGACGCAGCGGGTCTTCGTGCCACCCGCGTCGATACCGACCACGTAAGGACCGGCCAAATGGGTCAACACATGGCGACCGTAGCCTTTTCTACCGTTGACGTGACATCCTGCGCGTAAGAAAATTTCCATCATGAGGAAACCCATCGGCTCCGAACGGAGCCCTGAGCAGCACCCCGATCGGGGGATCATCGGGGAGTCCGGTGCGCCACGTGACGAGGCGGCCCAGCAGGGCGACCGGGACACCACGCCGCTGAGCACCGTGGTGCGGGTCCGCTCGCTGCTCCCCTCGCTGCCCCCCGCCGAACGACGCGTCGCCCAGCGCGTCATCGACGACCCCGAGGGGGTCGCCAATTCCACCATCACCGAACTCGCCCAGGCCTGCGGCACGTCGGAGACCACGGTCATCCGGTTCTGCCGGGCGATCGGGTTCCACGGCTACCCGGAGCTGCGGCTGACGCTCGCCACCGAGGCGGGACGAGCCCAGAGCGCCTCCGGCGGACGGGTCATCGGCAGCGACATCAGCCCCGACGACTCGCTCGAACAGATCGTGGAGAAGGTGACCTTCGCCGATGCCCGAGCCGTCGAGGAGACCGCTTCCCAGCTCGACATCAAGATGCTCGAACAGGTCGTGGACGCGGTCGTCGCCGCGGACCGGGTCGACGTCTACGGCGTCGGCGCCAGCGCGTTCGTCGCGGCCGACTTCCAGCAGAAGCTCCACCGGATCGGGCGGGTCTGCTCGGCCTGGGCGGACGCCCACATCATGCTCACCAGCGCCGCGGTGCTGGGAAGCGGCGACGTGGCGCTCGGCATCTCGCACACCGGCGCGACGGTCGAGGTCATCGACGCGCTGGAGGTCGCCAAGACCCAGGGGGCCAAGACCGTCGCGCTCACCAACTTCCCCAAGTCCCCGATAGCGGAGGTGGCCGACCTGATACTGACGACCGCGGCGCGGGAGACGACCTTCCGCTCCGGCGCCACCGCGAGCCGGCTGGCGCAGCTCACGGTGGTCGACTGCGTCTTCGTCGGAGTGGCGCAGCGCACCTACGGGCCGACCCGCAAGGCCCTGGAAGCCACGTTCGAGGCGGTCCGCGGCCGGACCGTGCGACCCGACCGGAGGCGTCGGTGATCGATTGCGAGCTGCCCACCGAGGGACGGAACCCCCGGACCCTCGACGTCGACATGCTGCCGACCCTGGAGGTGCTGCGCCTGATCAATTCCGAGGACGCGACGGTTCCGATGGTCGTGGCCTCCGTCCTGCCCGAGGTCGCGATGCTGGTCGACCTGTCGGTCGACTCGCTGCGCGGGGGCGGGCGCGTCCACTACTTCGGCGCCGGCACGTCGGGCCGGCTCGCGGTGATCGACGCCGCCGAGCTGCCTCCGACGTTCGGCATCTGGGGCCGAGTGGTGGCCCACCACGCCGGCGGGCCCGGCGCGCTGTCCCAGGCGATCTCCGACGTGGAGGACGACACCGAGCTCGGCCGGCGGGACGCGCACGACGTCCAGCCCGGCGACGTCGCCATCGGCATCGCGGCGAGCGGCCGCACCCCCTACGTGGTGGGCGCGCTGCGCGCCGCGGCCGCCGTGGGGGCCCGCACGGCGCTGATCAGCTGCAACCCGCACACGCCGTACGGGGACGAGGTGGAGGTGCACATCGGCCTCGCCACCGGGCCCGAGGTGATCAGCGGGTCCACGCGGATGAAGGCGGGCACCGCGACCAAGCTGGTGCTCAACTCCTTCTCCACCACGCTGATGATCAGGATGGGGCGCACCTACTCCAACCTGATGGTCAGCGTGAACGCGCTGAACTCCAAGTTGCGCGCCCGGCTGGTGCGCATCCTCACCGAGGCGACGGGGATGGACGCCTGCACCTGTGAGAACGCGCTGAACGAGGCGGGGGGGAACACCCGCGTGGCGCTGGTCTCGCTGCTCGGCGAGGTCCCCGCGGCGACCGCGACGACGGTCCTCGAAGAGACCGACGGCGGTGTCCGCGAGGCTCTGCAGCGCCTGCGATCGGCATGACCGGAAAGGGCCGGTGAGCGGCGGTGGACCGCCGCCGACCGACGACGGACGGACCGGCGGGGGAGACGCCGGCCGATGGGGGTCCGTGATCACGCGCCGCCGGCGCGGACCGGCCGTGTGATCACGGACACACGCCCCCGGAGACGCGGGCGGTCGGCAGAACGTGATTCGGAGATTGCGTCCGCAATCGCCTACGATCGGGCCGTGCCCGATGAAGAGCCCGATGACAGGACCGTGACCGTCAAGGCCGTGATCACCGACTGGGGCGGCGTGCTGACGTCCCCGCTGGCCGACGCGATCGACGTGTGGCTCGCCGCCGACCGCATCGACGTCGCGCACTACAAGGACGTGATGCGCGCCTGGGTGAAGCAGGCCTACAACGGCACCGAGACCAACCCGATCCACGGGCTGGAGGACGGCTCGATGCCCGTCGAGGAGTTCGAGCGGCTCCTGGCCGCCGAACTGCTCACCGTCGAGGGCGGCCCGGTGGAGGCCGCCGGGCTGATCGCCCGCATGTTCGGCGCGTTCAGCCCCGTCCAGCCGATGTACGACGCGCTCCGCGTGGCCCGCGCCGCCGGGACCCGTACCGCGCTGCTGTCGAACTCGTGGGGCAACGAGTACCCCCGCGACCTGTTCGCCGGCCTCTTCGACGCCGTCGTCATCTCCTGCGAGGTCGGGATGCGCAAGCCCGACGAGCGGATCTTCCGGCACGCCCTCGACCTGCTCGGCCTGGACGCCGCGGAATGCGTCTTCATCGACGACATCGAGCACAACATCCGCGCCGCCGAGCGGCTCGGCATCCGCGGCATCCACCACACCGCGCCCGACACGACGATCGCCGAACTGCGCGAGCTGAACCTGATGCCCTGACGGTCTGGCAGACTTGCTGCTCGTCATGCGCGTCTACCTGCCGTCCACGCTCACGCTCCTCGCCGGCGTCCACGCCGCGAAGGAGATCGGTCCCGCACCGCTCAGCGCCCACGCGGTCACGCCCGCGCTGCGCGAGTGGTACGCGGGCGGCGACCTGGAGGAGCTGGAGTACGCGGCGCTGTCCGCCGCCGCCCGCGCCTCGCTGCGCCTGCTCGCCGCCGACCCCGCCGCGCCGCGCCGCCGCGTGGTGATCGCCGCCGAGATGCCCGACGACCAGGTCGGCTGGGCCCCGGGCGGGCTGGACGGCGACGACCGGGCCCTGGTCGCGCTGTCCGCGGCCGTCCCGTGGAAGCGGATCGCCTCCGGCCACGTGGACGACGAGGACGCCGCCGCCGACGTCGCGGCCGCCGCGGACGCCCTCCCCGCCGCCGACGCCGGCGACGAGGACGCCCGGTTCACCGTGGACGGCGCCGAGGGCAACGACCTCCTCTGGTACGCCACGCAGGAACTCCCTCACCTCCTCGCCTGACCCGGCGTCGCCGGAGCAGCAGGCGGGACGGTAGCCGCCGGGTGCGGGCGGGTAGGTCCACGGCAGTCGACAAAGCCGTCGGATCGCCAGGGAGTCGTCAATGGACGCCGTCACCACCGTGCCGGTACCGAGGAACGAACCGGTCAAGGGCTACGCGCCTGGCAGCCCGGAACGGGCCGCGCTCGAAGCCAAGATCAAGGAACTCGGCGGCGCGCAGACCGAGCTGACCATGACCATCGGGGGCGAGCGGCGGATGGGGGCCGGGACGCCGGTCGACGTCGTCGAGCCCCACAACCACGGGCACGTCCTCGGCCGGATGGGCAACGCCACCGAGCCGGACGTGGCCGAGGCGATCGCGGCGGCGCGGGAGGCCGCGCCCGCGTGGCGGGCGATGCCCTTCGAGGACCGGGCCGCGATCTTCCTGCGGGCCGCCGACCTGCTCGCCGGGCCGTGGCGGTCCACGGTGAACGCCGCCACGATCCTCGGGCAGTCCAAGTCCGTGCAGCAGGCCGAGATCGACGCCGCCTGCGAGCTGATCGACTTCCTGCGGTTCAACGTCCGCTACGCCGAGCAGATCCACGAGATCCAGCCGCTGTCGCCCCCGGGCGTGTGGAACCGGCTGGAGTACCGGCCGCTGGAGGGGTTCGTCCTCGCCATCACCCCGTTCAACTTCACCGCGATCGCCGGGAACCTGCCGACCGCGCCCGCGCTGATGGGCAACGTCGTGGTGTGGAAGCCGTCCCCGACCCAGCAGCTCGCCGCGCACCACACGATGCGGCTGCTGGAGGTCGCCGGGCTCCCGCCCGGGGTGGTCAACCTGGTGACGGGGGACGGGGAGGCCGTCTCCAAGGTGGCGCTGCGCCACCCCGACCTGGCGGGCCTGCACTTCACCGGTTCGGTGCGGACCTTCCAGAACCTCTGGCGGGCGATCGGGGAGAACATCTCCGGATACCGGGGCTACCCGCGGATCGTCGGTGAGACCGGCGGCAAGGACTTCGTCGTCGCGCACCCGTCCGCGGACCCGGCGGTGCTGAAGACGGCCCTCGTCCGCGGCGCCTTCGAGTACCAGGGGCAGAAGTGCTCCGCCGCGTCCCGCGCCTACGTTCCGCGCTCCGTCTGGGACCGGATCCGCGACGACTTCTGCGCCGAGGCCGAGTCCCTCACCATGGGCAACGTCGCCGAGGACCTGTCGCTGTTCATGGGCGCGGTCATCGACGAGCGCGCGTTCGCCAAGCACCGCGCGGCGATCGAGCGGGCGCGCGGCATCGGCAGCATGAAGATCCTCACCGGCGGCGAGCTGGACGACTCGCAGGGCTACTTCGTCCGGCCGACCGTCCTGGAGTCGTCGGACCCGGACGACGAGATCTTCACCAAGGAGTACTTCGGCCCGATCATCGGCGTCCACGTCTACGACGACGGCGACTACGACACCGTCCTGAACCAGATGGAGCGCGTCTCCGAGTACGCCCTGACCGGCGCGATCATCGCCGAGGACCGCGCCGCCGCCGCGGCCGCCACGCACGCGCTCCGCTTCGCCGCCGGGAACTTCTACATCAACGACAAGCCGACCGGCTCGATCGTCGGCCAGCAGCCGTTCGGCGGTGCCCGCGCGTCCGGCACCAACGACAAGGCCGGCTCGGTGTTCAACCTCACCCGCTGGACGAGCGCCCGCTCGATCAAGGAGTCGTTCGTCCCGCCGACCGACCACCGCTACCCCCACATGGGCACCTGACCAGCCGCGGCGGACGCCCGCCCGGGCGCGGTTGCGGACGGCGCCCGGGACGCCGGACGATAAGCTCGCCTCGCCGCTCCGGTGGGGCGGGCCGGTGCCGGGGCGCCGCCCGTCCACGTTCAACCAACCGCGC
Source organism: Actinomadura sp. KC345 (assembly GCF_004348515.1). Taxonomy (GTDB): domain Bacteria; phylum Actinomycetota; class Actinomycetes; order Streptosporangiales; family Streptosporangiaceae; genus Spirillospora. The sequence goes on from NZ_SMKH01000081.1 coordinate 6,045, forward strand.
ATGGGAACGGGATGTCGACACTGAACCGTCTGGTGCTGTGGAACATCGATAACACGCTGGTCGACGTCGGGCGGGTCACCCGGGACGCCTACGCCGAGGCGTTCCAGCGGACCATCGGACGCCCGCTCCTCCGCCTCGCGCCCACCCCCGGCCGCACCGAGTCCGAGATCATCTTCGAGACGCTCGCGTTCAACGACGTCGTCACCACCGACGACCACCTCCCCGCCTTCTTCGACGCGCTCACCGAGGCGTTCGCGTCGCGCCGCGCCGACCTGCGCGACCACGGCCGCGTCCTGGCCGGCGCCCGCGAGGCGGTCGAGGCGCTCGCCCACGTCCCGGGCGCCGCCCAGTCCGTCCTGACCGGCTCCCTCCGGCCGAACGCGGTCCTGAAGGTCGGCGAGCTCGGCCTCGCCGGCCACCTCGACCTGGAAAGCGGCGGCTACGAGAACGGCGTCTACAGCAAGGCCGCGCTCCTGGAACTGGCCCGGACCCGCTCCGGCGAACGCCACGGCACCGCCTACCCCGAGTCGGCCACCGTCTACATCGCCGACTCTCCGCGCGACGTCCAGGCCGCACGCATCGCCGGCTCCCCGATCATCGCCGTCGCCACCGGCAGCGCCACCGAGGCCGAACTCCGCGCCGCCGGCGCCGACCACGTCCTGGCCACGCTCGCCGACACCCGGGCGGTCGTGAGCGCCGTCGCCGACCTCACCCGCATGTGAGATGGCGTCTCGCGATGTGGGGGCGCATGATGATTCCGGGTGGCGGTATGTGAGGATCCGGATGGCGGCGCGCTGTGGGCGCGGCGGGGAGGGAGAGAGATGACCCGTGGGGTTTCGGAGAGTTCGACGCTGTGGGAGCCGTCGGAGGAGGTCGTCGCCGGCGCGCGGGTGACCCGCTTCGTCCACTGGCTCGGGGAGCGGGGCGTGCTCGCGGAGACCTACGACGACCTCTGGCGCTGGTCCGTCACGGAGGTGGACGCGTTCTGGGACGCGATCTGGTCGTACTTCGAGGTCGTCGGCGAGCGCGGCGACGGCCCCGTCCGGACGGGCGGGCCCATGCCGGTGGACGGCCTGAAGTGGTTCCCCGGCGCGACGCTCAACTACGCCGCGAACGCGCTGCGCCGCGCCGACGAGACCCCGGACGAGACCGCGGTAGTCTTCCGCTCGGAGGCGGGCGGGCACCGCGTGCTGTCCTACCGGGAACTGGCCATGCACGTCGCGGAGGTCCGCGCGGGCCTGGCCGACCTCGGCGTCGGCAGGGGCGACCGTGTCGCCGCCTACATCCCCAACATTCCCGAAGCGCTGATCTGCTTCCTGGCCACGGCCTCGCTGGGCGCGGTCTGGTCGTCGTGCTCCCCGGACTTCGGCTCCTCCTCGGTGATCGACCGCTTCGCGCAGATCGAGCCGAAGGTCCTGGTCGCCGTGGACGGCTACGCCTACAACGGCAAGCGGTTCGACCGGCGCGGGATCGTCGGCGAGATCGAGGCCGCGCTGCCGAGCCTGGCCGCGACCGTCCTGATCCCCTACCTCGACCCCGCCGCGACGCCCGACGGCCTGCGCGTGGGCGTCCACTACGGCGACCTGCCCCGTCCCGACCGCGACACCCTGGAGTTCGAGGACGTCCCGTTCGACCACCCTCTGTGGGTCGTCTACTCGTCCGGCACCACCGGCCTGCCCAAGCCGATCGTCCACGGCCACGGCGGTGTCATCCTCGAACACCTCAAGGCACTGTCCTTCCACCAGGACCTCGGCCCAGAGGACGTCTTCTTCTGGTTCACCACCACCGGCTGGATGATGTGGAACTACCTCATCGGCGGCCTGCTGGTGGGGTCCACCATCGTCATGTACGACGGTGCCCCACTCGACCTGTGGACGCTCGCCGCCGACAACGGCGTGACGTACATGGGCGTGGGCGCGCCCTACATCACGGCCTCCGCCAAGGTGGGCCTGCGCCCCGGTGAGCAACACGACCTTTCCGCGCTGCGCGGCATCGGCTCCACCGGCTCCCCGCTGCCGCCCGAAGGGTTCGCCTGGGTGTACGACGCCGTCGCGCAGGACCTCCTGCTCGGGTCGTTCTCCGGCGGCACCGACCTGTGCACGGGCTTCGTCGGCCCCTCCCCGCTGCTGCCGCTGCGCGCCGGCGTCATCCAGTGCCGCGGCCTCGGCGCCAAGGTCGAGGCGTTCGGCGACGACGGCGCCCCCGTGACCGGCGAGGTCGGCGAACTCGTCATCACCGAGCCCATGCCGTCGATGCCGGTCCGCTTCTGGAACGACGAGAGCGGCGAGCGCTACCGCGAGTCCTACTTCGACATGTACCCGGGCGTGTGGCGGCACGGCGACTGGGTCAAGATCCTCCCGGACGGCGGCTGCGTCATCTACGGCCGCTCCGACTCGACGCTGAACCGCGGCGGCGTCCGCATGGGCACGTCCGACTTCTACCGCGTCGTCGAGGCGTTCGAGGAGATCACCGACAGCCTCGTCATCGACACCGGCCGCCTCGGCGAGGAGGGCCGCCTGCTCCTCTACGTCCAGCTCGCGGAGGACACGTCCCTCACCGGCGACCTGCTGGACAGGCTGAAGCGCGAGATCCGCTCGTCGCTGTCACCGCGGCACGTCCCGGACGAGATCCAGGCCGTCCCCGGCATCCCCCGCACCCTGTCGGGAAAGAAGCTGGAGGTCCCCGTCCGCAAGATCCTCCAGGGCACCCCGGTCGACAAGGCCGCCAACCGCGACTCCATGGCCAACCCCGAGATCCTCACCCACTTCACCCCGTAGGCCCGCTCGTCTCCAAGGATCAGCGGGTGCGGGAGGAGGCGTAGGCGAGGATGTCGCGGCGGCGGTAGAGGCGGCGGACCCGGCCGCCGCCGAGGGGCTCGACCCTGGCGGGGTCGGGCCATCCGGCTGGTGGACGTTTGGGGTACACGGTGACGCTTGTCTGGGCCAGGCCGAGGATGCGGGCGGCGTCGGCCAGGGTGATCAGGTCGTCCGGGTCCTCTTCGGGTGGACGTTCCTCGTAGGCGGTGTACCAGGCGACCCAGGCGGCTTCGTCCCAGTACAGGGCCTTGCCCGAGCGGTGCGCGGCGTCGGGGTGGCCGTTGGCCGCACGGTCGGCCCAGAGCTGCTTGAGGCGGTGACGGCTGACGTCGTGGCGGGCGGCCAGCTGGTCGCGGGTGACGAGGCCCGGCGGGACGTCCCCGGAACCGCGCGCGGCGTACCACCGGTCCCAGGCCCCGGCGTCCCAGGCGAGCTGGGAGCCGACCGTCCCGGCCGGTTCGGGGTGGCCGTTGGACGCGCGCTCGCGGAACCACTTCTCCAGCGTGCTGCGTCCCAGCCCGTGGACCTCCATCAGCTCGGCGCGCGTGTAGACGCGGCGGCCGTCGAGCATCGTCATGTCATCAAGTTTCGCTTGTGTGACACGTTCAGTCCTTATGTCGCTGGGCATGTGACGGCACTAAGGTTGGACCCCCCCGTCAAACGTGTCCGAACGGAAGCGGCGGCCAGATCACGCTGTATTGGCGTATGGCGGGGTGAACTTCCCACGGGTCTCGCGCGTCACACAGTCGGAGGGTGATCCGGGTCCCGGGCAGGACTCGTCGATCTAGAGAGGGACGGTTCGACGCATGGAGGTTGGGGCGCTGCGGTCCGGAGACCCGGACCGGCTCGGTCCGTACGCCCTGATCGGCCGGGTCGGCGAGGGCGGCCAGGGAACCGTGTTCCTGGGCACCGACGAGGACGGTCGGCAGGTCGCGATCAAGCTCCTGCACGCGGAGCTGACGTCCGACGACAAGGCCCGCGCCCGGTTCCTCCGGGAGCTGGAAGTCGCCAAGCAGGTCGCGCCCTTCTGCACCGCCCAGATCCTCGACGCCGACGTCGACGGCGACCGGCCCTACATCGTCAGCGAGTACGTCCGGGGACCGTCACTGAACCAGCAGGTGCTGGAGGACGGCCCGCTCGGCGGCGCGGCGCTGGACCGGCTCGCGGTCGGCACCGCGACGGCCCTGTCGGCGATCCACCAGGCGAAGATCGTCCATCGTGACTTCAAGCCGCACAACGTGCTGCTCGGCCCGGACGGCCCGCGGGTCATCGACTTCGGGGTGGCGCGGGCCATCAGTGGCGGCACCACGCTCACCAGCCGGGTCATCGGAACCCCGTCCTACATGTCGCCCGAGCAGATCGCGGGCGACGAGGTCGGCACGCCGTCCGACGTGTTCTGCTGGGCGGCCACGCTGGTGTTCGCCGCGACGGGGGGATCGCCGTTCGGCCAGGACACCATCCCCGCCGTGATCAACCGGATCCTCCACGAGGAGCCCGACCTCGGCGACCTGCGGGGCCCGCTGCGCGCGCTGGTGCTCGACTGCCTGGAGAAGGCGCCCGAGGACAGGCCGGGCGCGCGGCAGGTGCTGATGCGGCTGCTCGGCCACGAGGAGGTCTCGCGGACGGAGTCGGACGTGCCCGCCGCGCGCCCGTCCGGCGGCACCGACGAGACCGCGATGCTCGCCGCCGGCTCCGTCCGCGCCGCCGAGACGGGCGACGAGGACGAGGTCTTCGAGCCCGGTCCGGTGTCCGGCGACGCCACCGACGACTACCCCGTCTTCCGGAACCCGGAGGCGCCCGCCGCGGCGGCCGCGCTCCGCGGCGCCGCGACGGACGACCTGGACGGCGACCGCGGCTTCGCGGGGCGGGGCGGCGCCGCTGACGAGACCGACGCGACCGGGTTCGAGCCGGGTCTTCACCCGTCGCCCGCCGCCTGGTCCGCCGGCGACACGCTGCCGCCCGATCTCGCCGGCGGCGGGGAGCGGCGCGGGCTCCGGGAGAGGGTCGCCGGCTCGGGTCGCCAGGCCGTGCTCGCGGGCGCGGCCGCGCTGTTCGTGGCGATCGTCGTGGTCTCCTCCGTCCTCGCGCTCAGCGCCGGCGACAACGGCAAGGCCGGGCGGAAGGTCAGCGACCCGAGCGCCCCGCCCGCGTCGTCCGAGGCCGTGCCGAGCACGTCGGCGCCGGAGACGAGCGAGGAACCCGTCGAGCAGGCACCGGTCACCCCCTCCTACAGCTCGCCCGCGGACAGCGGCACGCCCACCGGGAGCCCGGGGCCGACCGGCGGCACGCCTACCGGCACGCCCACCGGTCCGACGTCCCCGCCGACGGACGACTCACCGCCGCCGACCGACGACGACCCGCCCACGGACGGCCCGGACGACCCGCCGACCGACGGCCCGGACGACCCGCCGACCAACCCGGAGAACCCCGGCACGGGCGGCGGCGGCGGCGCCGGCGGCGGCTGACGCCTCCTCGCGGTGGTGGAACCGGCGCCGGGACGGCGTTCCGGGGACCGCCGCGCGTGTCGCGCGGCCGCGGCTGCGCCGGGTTCGGCGATCACCATGAGGGACGACGTATCGCCTGGCAGGGTGGGATACGCCACGCAGACCTCGCGGCCGGGCAGGTCGGCTTTGCGCCGATTCCTGGTTACGCTGGCGCGTGAGCGGCGCCACAACGAGGTGGCGAAGGGTCTCTAGGGGAGTTGTTGATGAGCGGCATGCTCGATTCGGCGAAGGACGACCTGCTCAGGCGGGCCGCGGAGACGTGCACGCAGCGCCCGGGGGTGCGCGGCCTCGACGTCGAGGAAGCCCTCGCCTACCTCCGGCTCTACTACCGGCACGTCGCCCGCGAGGACCTCGCCACCAGGGACCCGGCCGACATCTGCGGTCCCGCCCTGGCGCACCGGGCGCTCGGCGAGGAACGGCCCCAGGGCCGCGCCAAGGTGCGGGTCTTCACCCCGACGCTGGACGAGTACGGCTGGGACCCCGGCCACACCGTGGTGCAGGTCGTCACCGACGACATGCCGTTCCTGGTCGACTCGGTCACGATGGAGCTGACCCGGCACCAGCTTGCCGCCCACCTGATCGTCCACCCCCTGCTGGGCGTCGACCGCGACGTCGCGGGCCGCCTGAAGGCGTTCCGCGGCAAGCTCGACAGCGACACCGACATCGACGAGTCGTGGATCCACATCGAGGTGGACCGCACCAGCGACCGCGCCGTCCTGGACGACCTGGAGCGCGACCTGCTGCGCGTCCTGCAGGACGTGCGGGTCGCGTTCGAGGACGAGCCGAAGATGCGCGCCCGCGCCGGTGAGATCGCCGCCGCCATCCGGGAGTCCGCGCCGCCGCTGCCGGACAAGGAGCTCGCCGAAGGCGTCGAGCTGCTCGACTGGCTGGTGACCGGGCACTTCACGTTCCTCGGCTACCGCGACTACACGCTCACCGAGGGCGGGACCGCCCTGCGCCCGGAGGCCGGCACCGGCCTCGGCATCCTGCGCAGCGACAAGCGCGAGTCCGACAGCTTCGCCGCGCTGCCGCCCGAGGTTCGCGAGAAGGCGACCGAGAAGCACCTGCTCGTCCTGACCAAGGCGAACTCGCGTTCCACCGTGCACCGCCCCCTGTACCTGGACTACATCGGGGTGAAGAAGTTCGACGAGTCCGGCGCCGTCGTCGGCGAGCGGCGGTTCCTCGGCCTGTTCACCCACGTCGCCTACAGCGAGTCGATCGCGCACGTCCCCGTCCTCAAGCGCAAGCTGGCCGAGGTGCTGGAACTCGCCGGGTTCACCCCCGACAGCTACGACGGCCAGGACCTCGTCGAGATACTGGAGAGCTACCCACGCGACGAGCTGTTCCAGATCTCCGTCGACGACCTGCTGCAGATCTCGCTCGGCGTGCTGCGGCTGCGCGAGCGCCGCCAGCTGCGGCTGTTCCTGCGCAAGGACCTGTACGGCCGCTACATGTCGTGCATGGTGTACCTGCCGCGCGACCGGTACACCACCAAGGTCCGGCTGCGTATCCAGGGCCTGCTGAAGGACGCGTTCGAGGGCGTCAGCGTCGACTACAGCGCGAACGTCACCGAGTCGCTGCTGGCGCGGCTGCACGTCGTCGTCCGCGGCGAGCGCGGCCACCCGCTGCCCGACGTGGATGTGAGCGACCTGGAGGCGCGGCTCGCCGCCGCCACCCGCTCCTGGGCCGACGACCTGGCCGACGCGATCGTCGAGCAGTGCGGAGAGGAACGTTCCGGAACCCTCGGCCGCCGGTACTGGGACGCCTTCCCCGAGGGCTACAAGGCCGACTTCCCGGCCCGCACCGCGGTGGCCGACCTGCGCCGCCTCGAAGACCTCGGCGACGACGCGGACACCTCGATCAACCTGTACGAGCCGTACAGCGCCGAGCCGGGCGAGCGCCGGATGAAGATCTACCGGCTGGGCGAGCCGATCTCCCTGTCGCGGATGCTGCCGCTGCTGCACAACATGGGCGTCGAGCTGATCGACGAGCGGCCCTACGAGATCAGCCCGTCCGACGGGCGGCGGTTCTGGATCTACGACCTGGGACTGCGCTACGTGCCGCCCGCCGACGTCCCCGAGGCCGCCGTCAAGGGCCTGTTCCAGGAGGCGTTCACCCGCCTGTGGAACGGCGAGATCGAGAACGACGGCTTCAACGCCCTCGTCCTGCACGTCGGGCTCAACTGGTGGCAGGCGATGATCCTGCGCGCCTACGCCCTGTACCTGCGCCAGACCGGCACGACGTTCTCCAAGCGCTACATCGAGCAGGTGCTGCTGCGCAACGCGTCGATCACGCGGCTCATCGTCCGGCTGTGGGAGAGCCGCCTCGACCCGGCGATCGCGGGCGGTGAGGACGAGCGCAGCGCCGGGATCACCGAGGAGATCCAGGGCAAGCTGGACGACGTCGCCAGCCTCGACGAGGACCGCATCCTGCGCGCCTACCTGGCGCTCGTCCAGGCGACCCTGCGCACCAACCACTACCAGGGCAAGCCGTACCTGGCGATGAAGTTCGACCCGCAGGCCATCCCCGACCTGCCCGAGCCCAGGCCGACCTACGAGATCTTCGTGTACTCGCCGAAGGTCGAGGGCGTGCACCTGCGGTTCGGGTCGGTGGCGCGCGGCGGCCTGCGCTGGTCGGACCGGCGCGAGGACTTCCGCACCGAGATCCTCGGCCTGGTCAAGGCGCAGGCCGTGAAGAACACCGTGATCGTCCCGGCGGGCGCGAAGGGCGGCTTCGTCGGCAAGCAGCTCCCCGACCCGTCCGTGGACCGGGAGGCGTGGCAGAAGGCCGGCATCGCCTGCTACAAGGACTTCATCTCCGGCCTGCTCGACCTGACCGACAACCTCGTGGACGGCAAGGTCGTCCCGCCGCCGGACGTCGTCCGCCACGACGGCGACGACACCTACCTGGTCGTCGCCGCAGACAAGGGGACCGCGACGTTCTCCGACCTCGCCAACGAGGTCGCCGCGGAGTACGGCTTCTGGCTCGGGGACGCGTTCGCGTCCGGCGGCTCCGTCGGCTACGACCACAAGGGGATGGGCATCACCGCCCGCGGCGGCTGGGAGTCGGTGAAGTACCACTTCCGCTCGCTCGGCCGGGACGTCCAGAGCGAGGACTTCACCGCCGTCGGCGTCGGCGACATGTCCGGCGACGTGTTCGGGAACGGGATGCTGTTGTCCGAGCACACCCGGCTCGTCGCGGCGTTCGACCACCGGCACGTCTTCGTCGACCCCGACCCGGACGCGGCGGCGTCGTACGCCGAGCGCCGCCGCCTGTTCGAGCTGCCGCGCAGCAGCTGGGCCGACTACGACACCTCGCTGATCTCCAAGGGCGGCGGGGTGTTCCCCCGCACCGTCAAGTCGATCGCGGTGACCCCGCAGATGAGCGCGGCGCTCGGCATCGAGGACGGGGTGAAGTCGCTGACCCCGTTCGAGCTGATCAAGGCCGCCCTCAGGGCGCCGGTCGACCTGCTGTGGAACGGCGGCATCGGCACCTACGTCAAGTCGTCGATGGAGAGCAACGCCGACGTCGGCGACAAGGGCAACGACCCCGTCCGCGTCGACGGCGCCGACCTGCGCTGCCGGGTGGTCGGCGAGGGCGGCAACCTCGGGGTGACCCAGCTCGCCCGCATCGAGTTCGCCCGCAACGGCGGGCTCATCAACACCGACTTCATCGACAACTCCGCCGGCGTCGACACCTCCGACCACGAGGTCAACATCAAGATCCTGCTCGACCAGGCGGTCCGCGACGGCGAGCTGACCGGCAAGCAGCGCGAGAACCTGCTGTACGAGATGACCGACGAGGTCGGGCGGCTCGTCCTGCGCGACAACTACGCGCAGAACGTGGTGCTCGCCGCGTCCCGCGCGCAGGCGCCGGCGATGATGCACATCCACGCCCGCTACCTGCGCAAGCTCGAACGGGACGGACGGCTCCAGCGGCGCCTGGAGTTCCTGCCGGACGACAAGGCGCTCGCCGAGCGGCGGCAGTCCGGGCACGGGCTCACCGGCCCCGAGTTCGCCGTCCTGCTGGCCTACACCAAGCTCGCCCTCGACGACGACCTCGTCACCTCCGACCTCGCCGACGACCCCTACCTGGAGTCGTGGCTGGTCGACTACTTCCCGACGCCGCTGCGCGAGCGGTTCAGGGCGTACATGGACCGGCACCCGCTGCGCCGCGAGATCATCACCACCGCCGTGGTGAACGACGTGGTCAACGCCAGCGGCTCCACGTTCGTGTTCCGGATGAACGAGGAGACCGGCGCGTCGCCGTCCGACATCGCCCGCGCCTACCTGGTCGCCCGCGACGTGTTCGGCATGCCGCGGTTCTGGCAGTCGGTGGAGGGCCTGTCGCACCAGGTCGCCGAGTCCACGCAGATCGCGATGCTGCTGGAGGCGCGCAAGCTCACCGAGCGCGGCGCGCGCTGGCTGCTGCACAACCGGCGGCCCCCGTTCGACATCCGCGAGACGATCGACTTCTTCGCCGGCGGCGCGGCCACGCTGAGCGCCCACCTGTCGAAGCTGCTGGTCGGGCTGGACCTCGCCGCGTTCGAGCAGCGCCGGGACGGCTTCGCCGAGCGGGGCGTGCCGGACGAGCTGGCCGAGCAGTGCGCGACGTTCGTCCCCGCCTTCTCCACGTTCGACCTGGTGGGCATCGCCCACGACACCGGCCGCCCGGTGGAGGAGGCCGCCGAGGTCTACTTCGACCTCGCGGACCGGCTGCAGCTGTCCCGCCTGCGCGAACGCATCATCGCGCTGCCGCGCGACGACAAGTGGCGCTCGATGGCCCGCTCCGCGCTCCGCGACGACCTCTACACGGCGCACGCCGCGCTCACCCGGGACGTCCTGGTCACCAGCGAGCCCGGCGAGAACCCCGACGAGCGCATGCTCCACTGGGCGGACAAGAACAAGCCCGCCGTCCAGCGCGCCCAGCAGACGCTCAGCGAGATCTGGGAGAGCGACAGCTTCGACCTGGCGACCCTCTCCGTGGCCCTCGGCGCCATCCGCACTTTGGTGACGGCCAGCGCGCTTCCTGCGGACTGATGGTCAGCCGGTCTGAGTGAGGGGGACGGACTCGCCGAGGACGCGGACCTTGCCGCGTCAGTGGAGAGCGCCTACCCGCCGGGTGCCGGAAGGTCCCTGCTGCAGCGGTCAGAAGAGCGGGACCGCCCGGCACCCGACGGAGAACTGGGGCCCCTGCGGGGCTCGGCCTCGTCCGGTGTCGCTCAGTTCATCGGACGCTCACGGCCTTGCGGTACATGCCGTTGACCGTGGCGCGGCCCTCCGGCGGAACGGTGGCCAGGTACTGCACGAGGACGGTCGTGTCCATGCGCGTCCTGGAGGTCCTCGCCGGGGCCAGCCCGACCAGATCACCGCTCACGCCCAGCTTGCCCCGATTGGACGCGGAGTACGCCTCGTTCTGCTTAAGGACATACCAGACCAGGGCCCCGCGATCCTTGGTGCGGAGCGCGTAGACCGTGTAAGGAGCGGCGGAGAACCTGGACGACAGCGTCACACCCCGCCCGGCCAGCGTCTTCGCGCCCTGGGTCAGCGCCTTGTACGTCTCGCTGGTCTGCGGCCCGTCCGCGATGACGGACGCGTCCTCGGCGCGGGGCCCTTCGGTGAGCAGCGCGGCGTGCGCGGCCGGCAGCTTCCGCGGCGGGACGGCGAGGCCCTCGGCGTCCTGGGCGACGGGCGTGGCGTAGCCGTCCGGATCGAGCGCCACCCGGCTCAGCGGGTCGTCCCCCGGACGGGGGTCGGACGCCAGCAGCCACGGCGCCCCCGCCTTGGCCCGTGTGAACAGCATCGCGTGCCGCCGCGCCTGCTTCCCCTGACCCGTGACCGCACCGGCGGCGAACCACTGCGGATAACCGCCGAGCCGCGGGATGTAGAACGACGCCTCCCTGAACGCCAGCTTCGGTGCCGGCTGCCGCACGGCCCGCCGCATCCGGAGGGTCGCCGTGTCCATGGCCAGTTGCGGATCGGTCTCGATCGCGCGCAGCGCCCTCCGGTCGAACCGGCCGCCCGCCCGGTTCGCCCCCTCGGTGTAGGACGCCAGCACCTGCTGAGCCTGCGCCTTGCTGAGCGGTGGCGCGCCCCGCGGCTGTGCCGGATCGGCGGACGAGGCGTCGCCCGAGCATCCCGCGCTCAGCGCGGCGGCGAGCAGGCTGGACGAGAGAAGTGACGCGACGGCGAAGGTGCGTGCGGGCATACGGCCCCCCGAGTGCTGGCAGCGATCCGAATCGCCCGCCATCCTCGCAGAGTGACCAAGGAGTCACGCTACGAACACGAAACTCCCTGGAAGATCCCGTGCCGCCGTCCCGGAGGAGGTGGGTCAGGCCGTTTCCTGCTGGCGCATCCAGCGGATCTCCGCCTCGATGAACTCGTCGAGGTCGCCGTCCAGGACCGAGGATGGGTTGCCGACCTCGACGCCGGTACGCAGGTCCTTCACGATCTGGTAGGGGTGCAGCACGTAGTTGCGGATCTGGGTGCCCCAGCTGCTGGTGCCCTCGCCCCGCAGCGCGGACATCTTCTCCGCCTCCTCCTGGCGCTTGCGCTCCAGGAGCTTGGCCTGCAGGACGTTCATCGCCGTGGCGCGGTTCTGGATCTGGCTGCGCTCGTTCTGGCAGGACACGACGATCCCGGACGGGATGTGGGTGATCCGCACGGCGGAGTCGGTGGTGTTGACGCCCTGGCCGCCGGGCCCGGACGACCGGTACACGTCGACGCGCAGGTCGTTCTCGTCGATGTCGACGTGGTCGCTCTGCTCCACCACGGGGACGACGTCCAGGCCCGCGAACGAGGTCTGGCGGCGGCCCTGGTTGTCGAACGGGGAGATCCGGACCAGCCGGTGCGTGCCGTGCTCGCCGCGCAGCGTCCCGTAGGCGTAGGGGGCCTTCACCACGAAGGTCGTGGACTTGATCCCGGCCTCTTCGGCGTGGGAGGTCTCGTAGATCTCCGTCGGGTAGTTGTGCCGCTCGGCCCAGCGCAGGTACATCCGCTGGAGCTGCTCGGCCCAGTCGGCCGCGTCGACCCCGCCGGCCTGCGCGTTGATGGTGACCAGCGCCTCCCGGGCGTCGTACTCGCCCGACATGAGGGTGCGGACCTCGAGCTGCTGGACGGCCTTCAGCAGCGCCGCCAGCTCCCCGTCGGCCTCCGCGCGCGTGTCGGCGTCGTCCATCTCCTGGGCGAGTTCGTACAGGGTGGCGGCGTCGTCGAGCCGCTGCCGCAGGCCCTCGACCTTGCCCAGCTCGCTTTCCAGGTACGACAGGCGGCGCGTCACCGTCTGCGCACGCTCCTGGTCGCTCCACAGGTCGGGGTCGGCCGACTGCTCGCGCAGCTCGGCGATGTCACGCCGCATGCCGTCGAGGTCCAGCACCTGCTCGATACCGGACAGTGTCGAGCCGAGCTCCTTGAGCTGCTCTTCGGGTTCGATGGCTGCCACGCTTCCGAGCCTATCGCCGTCCGGGCACTGCTCTTCGCCGTCCCGGCGCCGCCGGCCGCGTCCCGCCACGCCGCCGTGCGGCGAACGGGAGCGCACGGCCAATATCATTGGGGATGGCAGAATCACGGGCCGAGGACGCCGGCCGGAGGGTGGCCGGCATGAAAATCGGTCCGGGGGACGGTCTGTGCACAGGTTCACACGGGTGATCGCGGCCGTGGTGCCGCTCATCCTGGCGCTCGGCGCCGCGGGCTGCGCCGAGGGCGAGAGCGAGGCGCGGCCGACCGTCAGCGTGCCCACGACGTCCCCGCCCGAGCCGGTTCCGCTGACGCCGGAGTCCGCGGAGGAGGCGTTCCGCACCTACGTCACCGACGAGGACGTGGCCAGGGCCGCCGGTGACGAGCGGCTGGCCCTGAACTGGACGACCGGCGGGCAGCGGCAGCTCACCGCGGCCGAGTTCCGCGAGGCCGCCTACGACGGCGATCCGGTGCGGCGCTTCGCCTATGGCAAGCCCGAGCTGTACGTCCCGAAGCTGAAGGACGACGCCTACCCGCACTGGTTCATGGCGTCGGTGGGCCGCTCCGTCCTCGGCGAGCGTGGGAGCGGGCGCACGGTGCTGACGGCGTTCGTCCGGAACAGCCCGTCCGACCGCTGGAAGCTCACGTTCGCGACCGTCATGCAGAAGAAGGCGAAGCTGCCGGAGGTCGAGATCGATGACGACGGCTACGCGGAGGCGCTCGGCACCGACGACACGTCGCTCCTGATCCGTCCCCGCGACGTCATCGGCATCCACGCGACGGTCGCCGCGGAGGGCGGCGGCAGCGTCGCCGCCAAGGTGATGAAGTCCAGTGCCGTCACCACCGGGTTCTACAAGGACACCAAGAAGGCCACGAAGAACGCCAAGGAGGACGACCTCACGCTCCAGGTCGTCTACACGGCCACGCCCTTCCCCTACTTCGGGGTGCGGACGGAGAGCGGCGGCGGCCTGATCGTCTACTCGCTGTTCCGCAGCACCTCGCTCACCGCCGAGGACCCCGGCACGCCCAAGCCGGAGATCCCCGAGGAGGCGGAGCACCTGCTCGACGGCACCGTCGAGGGGAACCAGATCGACACGACCGCGACCCTGCACTTCGCGGCCTACGACCCGGAACGCGCCGACGAGGGCGACCGTCAGGCGAAGGCGCAGGTCATCGCCGACCACGGCGCGATCTCCAAGGCGTCCACGCCGCCGCTCAAGAAGACCCCTTAGCGCGTCCGGAGCCGCGCGTCCCGGAGCCGGTCGCGGCTCAGGCTCAGCCCGGACCGGGCCCGCTCCTCAGCCGTAGACGCGCTGCAGCACGAGTGCCGCGAACAGCAGGGCGACAAGGCCGGCGAGGACGAGGACGGGCGATCCTGACACTCCGTGACGATGCAGTTCCGAACGGGCTTCGCGGCATGTGGGGCAGCGCCCCTCCACGACCGGGTTCGAGCACTGGGCGCAGATCAGATGTTCGCAGCTCATGTCATGGCCCCAATCTCCGAGAACGGCACGCGGGTCCGTGCGGGATGCGTCGACCTGTCCGGCGTCTGTCCACCGATTAGGTATCTTTCGCCATCATCCAGCGTAGCCGGACTGTATGGTCGTTCCGGCAAGTCCAGGAGCTAGACGGTATGAAACGGCCGTACGCCGGGAGACGGATCACATGGCATTGATCGGACGGCACGCGCTGATCGGGCGTTGTGGCGGTCCCGGGCTCCCGTACTCCGTCGAGTGGGACGAGGCAGTTGACCGTCCCCTCTACACTGCTCGAAGGCTCCGCGTCCCGCCTGGTCGTGGAGCCGGGTGGCGCAGACCGGAGGTCGCGGAGCATTCCGTGGCCCGCGGGCAGGGCCGCTCCCCAACCCCTAGAGACCGAACCGCCGTGATGCAGCCGTGATCCACTTCGACAACGTCACCAAGGTCTATCCGACCCAGAACCGGCCCGCCTTGCAGCACGTGAACGTCGCCATCGAAAAGGGCGAGTTCCTGTTCCTGGTGGGGCCCTCCGGATCGGGTAAGTCGACCTTCTTGCGCCTCATCCTGAAGGAGGAGCGTCCTTCCCAGGGTCACGTCCACGTGGCGGGCAAGGACCTGAACAGGCTGAGCAACTGGAAGGTGCCGCACCTGCGCCGCAGGATCGGCTGCGTCTTCCAGGACTTCCGCCTTCTCCCCAACAAGAACGTCTTCGAGAACGTCGCTTTCGCCCTTGAGGTGATCGGCAAGCCGCGGCGCTTCATCGGCAAGGTCGTCCCCGAGGTCATCGACCTCGTCGGCCTGGAGGGCAAGGCCCACCGGATGCCGGACGAGCTGTCCGGCGGCGAGCAGCAGCGCGTCGCGATCGCGCGGGCGTTCGTCAACCGGCCGATGATCCTGCTCGCCGACGAGCCGACGGGCAACATCGACCCGGCCACCTCGATCGGCATCATGAAGGTGCTGGACCGGATCAACCGCACCGGCACCACCGTCGTGATGGCCACCCACGACGCCGCGATCGTCGACGCCTTCCGCAAGCGGGTCGTCGAGCTGGAGGACGGACGGGTCGTCCGCGACCAGTCGCGCGGCGTGTACGGGCAGGCCTACTAACCGTGTTCGCCGAGGAGCGCGGGAGATCTTCCGCCCGCGAGGAGCCGGGCCGGGGCCCGGTCCGCTCCACGGCACTTCCATCTGAACCATCGATTCCTGCCGGGTCGTACGACACCCCGAGGCCCCCGAGGTAGGAACCGCCCCGCATCGGCCCCCGTTCCCCAGGCGGTACGGCCCAGGCTTCCGGCGGGACACAGGCGATCAAGGACAGCGAGGCATGCGCGTACAGTTCGTTCTCCAGGAGATCTGGATCGGTCTCCGCCGGAACATGACGATGACGATCTCCCTCGTCATCACCGTCGCCATCGCCATGGCGCTCTTCGGTACCGGGCTGCTCCTGCGGCAGCAGGTCGACTCGTCCAAAAGCTACTGGTACGACAAGATCGAGGTCTCGATCTTCCTGTGCGCCAAGACGAGCTCGAACCCGAGCTGCCAGAAGCAGGACGTCACCGACCAGCAGCGGCAGACGCTCAAGGCCCAGCTGGACAAGCTGCCGCAGGTCTCCGAGGTCCAGTACGAGAACAAGCAGCAGGCCTTCGAGCGGTTCAAGGACAACTTCGCGGGCTCGCCGGGCTTCGTGGAGAGCACCCGCGAGGGCGACATCCCCGACTCGTTCCGGGTCAAGCTGAAGAATCCCGAGGAGTACAAGGCGGTCGCGCAGGCGGTGCTCGGGCAGCCGGGCGTCGACACCGTGATCAACGAGCAGGAGATCCTCAAGCGGTTCTTCCGAATCCTGAACGGTCTCCAGGTCGCCGCGCTGACGATCGCGCTGATCCAGGTGGTCGCCGCGGTGATGCTGGTCGGCAACACCGTCCGGCTGTCGGCGTTCAACCGGCGCCGGGAGACGGGCATCATGCGGCTCGTCGGGGCGTCCAACACCTATATCCAGATGCCGTTCATCCTGGAGGGCGCCATCGCCGGCCTGATCGGCGGCATCTTCTCGTCCATCCTGCTGGTGTTCAGCAAGAAGCTGCTGATCGACAGATTGGCGGGAGACGTCCAACTCGTCAGCCAGCTCGGCTGGAGTACGGTCATCGCCGTCATCGTCGTCTCCATATGTTTCGGCGTGCTGCTATGCGCGGTCGCGTCGTTCCTCACACTGCGGAGATATCTGAAGATCTGACGCGCCGGAGCCCGGTCACGCCGGCCGGGCCCGGTGCGACCGCCGGATCCGGCGGGTTGCGCCGTCCCGCCCTTGCCGCATGATCCGGCCCCGGCCGCCGGTGCTCGCCGACGCCGGATCCCTCCGCGACCGCGACCGCGCGATGATCGTAGGATCGCGTACGTACGAGAAGGCATCGGTGCAGGGACCCGGCGCGCTCGGCGGCGGTTCGGTGATCGAGCCGGCGGTCGGTCGCCATCGGACCCCCGGCGGCCGTAACCTCGACGGGGCGGGACCAGAACACCTGGGACCGGGACGGGAACGCCGGACAAGGACTGGATGACGTGGCACGGGACACCGGGCGCAAGAAGGACACCGGGCGCAAGCTCATCGCCCAGAACAAGCGGGCCCGCTACGACTACCACATCGACGAGACGTGGGAGGCGGGCATGGTGCTGATGGGCACCGAGGTCAAGGCCCTGCGCGCCGGACGCGCATCCCTCGCCGACGGCTACGCGCACGTGATGGACGGGGAGGTCTGGCTGGAGCACGTCCACATCCCCGAGTACACGCAGGGGACCTGGACGAACCACGCACCCCGCCGGCGCCGGAAGCTGCTGCTCCACAAGCGCGAGATCCAGAAGATCACCGCCAAGTCCTCGGAGCCCGGCTGGACGCTGATCCCGCTGGCGCTGTACTTCAAGGACGGCAAGGCCAAAATCGAGATCGGCCTGGGCCGTGGTAAGAAGGCGTACGACAAGCGCCAGTCCATCGCCAAGCGGGAGGCCGAGCGGGAGATGCAGAAGGCGGCGGCTGCGCGGTTCAGGAGACGGTGAAGGGTGTCGATGAGGAACCGACGCCGCAGGCGGCGGCCCCGCAGCATCCCGACGAGGCGGCGCCGGGCGGTCGCGCTCGCCGTCTGCGGTGCGCTCGTCGGGGGCATGACGACCGGATGCTGGGCCGAGCGGTCGGCGATGCCCGCCGTCCGCGACTTCCTGATCGCCTGGCAGATCGGCAACTTCGAGGCGGCGGCCGGCAAGACCGTCGGCATGGAGCAGAAGCAGGTGGAGGACGCGCTCAGCCGCGTCAGCCAGCAGCTCGACGCCGCGTCCCTGCGGCTGTCGCTCGGCACCGGCGTGTCCGACAGCGACGTCGACCAGATCATCAAGAAGGGCGACGAGGCCGACGCGCGCTTCACCGTGAAGATCGACCTCGGTGAGAACGGCCAGCCGTGGGAGTACCCGGGGCTGATGCACCTGCGCCGCGTCGGCGGCAAATGGAAGGTCGTCTGGAGCCCCTCGATCATCCACACGAGCCTGAAGCCCGGGCAGCGGCTCGCCGTGGTGACCGAGGAGCCCGAGCGCGCCCCCGTCACCGACACCCATGGCCGCCCCGTGCTGCGGGAGGTCGGCGCCTACCACGTCGGGGTGTCTCCCGGGCAGCTCGCCGACCCTCGCAAGACCCTCGACATGCTCACCAAGCAGGCCAAGATCGATGGTCGCCGGCTCGACGCCGAACGCCTCCTCGGCCGCGTGCGCTCCGCCCCGCCGCAGGACTTCCTGCCGCTGCTGACACTCCAGGTCCCCGCGCACAACGCGCTCATCCAGCGACTGACCACCATTCCCGGGCTGGACTTCGTCGGCGTCCGGGCACCGATCGCCCCGGCCTACGCGCCCGAGCTGGTCGGGACGCTCGGTCCCGCCACCGCGGACCGCCTCCAGGAGGTCGGCGCCCCCTACCAGCCGGGTGACACCATCGGCGTCAGCGGCATCCAGCTCTTCCAGCAGCGCCGGCTCGCCGGCACGCCCACCGTCCGCGTCGTGGCGCAGGACGAGACCGGTAAGAACACCGAGGAGCTGCGCTCCTGGGAGGGCCAGGCGCCGCAGGAGGTGCAGACCACCCTCGACCCGTCCTTCCAGCGCAAGACCGACCGGGCGCTCGCGGGCCTGCAGCACCCCGCGTCCATGGTCGTGGTCCGCCCGAGCACCGGCGAGGTGCTGGCCGTGTCCAACCACGGGACGAACGGCCGGAACCTCGCGTTCGAAGCCGAGTACCCGCCCGGGATGACGTTCGGGATCGTGTCCGCCGAGGCCCTGTTCTCCCAGGCCGGCATGAGCCAGTCCACCGAGACCACCTGCCCGGGCACCGTCACCGTCGGCGGCGAGACGTTCACCAACAAGTCCCGCGGCGACGGCACGTTCGCCAACCACTTCGCCGCGTCCTGCAAGACGACCCTCGCGCAGCTCAGCGCCAAGCTGGACGCGAAGACCCTCGTCAACGAGGCGTCCCAGCTCGGCATCGGCAAGGACTGGGGCCTGACCGTCCCCGCCTTCACCGGCTCGGTGCCCACGCCGGCCAACGACGGCGAGAAGGCCGCCGCCATGATCGGCGAAGGCAACGTCCAGGTGAGCCCCCTCGCCATGGCCCTGGTGGCGGCGGCGGCCCAGAACGGCACCTGGAAGCCGCCGTACGTCCTCAAGGAAGTCCCCAAGACCGTCCAGGCGCCCCCGCCGCAGAACCTCCGGCCCGAGTCCATCGCGAGCCTCAAGAAGGTCCTCGGCCGCACCGCGTCCCACGGCAACGCCCGCGGCGCCCGCGTCGCCGACGACCTCGTCGGCGTCGCCGCCCTTGCCCCCTACCGGGACGGCGACCGCAACAAGACCGTCTCCTGGTTCGTCGGCTCCAGTGGCGACACCGCCTTCGCCATCGCCGTCCAGGGCCGCGTCAACACCCCCGACATCGCCGCCAAGTTCCTCCGCTGACCGGGCGCGGTACGACTTTGTGATCCCTTTACGCCACGGGGGCAACCAAACGGTCACCCCTGGGCGTCTTTACGGGTGACTGAGATCCCGCTTGGGGGGTTGCGGACTCAGTCGTCGTGATGAGACCAGAGCCTCGTCTCGGGGGAGGCTCTGCCGTCCGGACCGGCCCGACCCTGCCGGTCGACCCCGGTGGGTGTGACACAGCTCGCATCCACCGGGGTTCACGGCTGCCCGGGAATGACGTTGCCCGCGGGTGCGTTATCCCTGTAGCGTCAAGGTGCGCGGACGTCCCCGGACGGCCGCTTTGACAACTCAACATGGGGGTGACCGGCTTCGACTTCGGTCGTTCGAGCCAGGGGAAGCGGGTCGAGGGTTGCTGTTGTGACCTCGTTAATCCTGTGACAGCAAACCAACAACTGCCAAGAAGAATTCGCAGTCCGAGTTCGCCCTCGCCGCCTGAGCGAGTAGCGACTCTGTCAGCCTAGGAGCGTCTCCGTCCTGGGGTCTGGCATCGTAAGGAGACTCCACCTGCAAGCCCGGTCGCGGGGCTTGTAGGAACACCCAACAGCGACTGAGCCCGTCGGCGACACGCCTGCGTGAGCGCCGGGGCTGAGAAAACGCCAAGCAGGCTGCACCCGGAGAAGCCCTGGCCCTTCACCGAAGGACGCGGGTTCGATTCCCGCCACCTCCACGTACCAGCAGTAAGGCCCGACCGGGATCCCGGTCGGGCCTTACTCGTCTTGACTCGTCTTGGGGCACTCGTCTGGGGAGTTCGTCTCAGTAGGGAAACTCCCGGTCGGGCAGCGGCTGCCGTCCGGCCGGGAGCCCTGGCGGATGGACCTCGCAGTGGGCGAGGTCCGTTACTTCATCGGAGCGAAGGCCAGTGCCGTGTCACGAAGGCACGTGCCTCGTACAGCCGCCTCCGGCGCTCGGCCGGGGTGACGCTGCTGGTGTTGACCTCGATGCAGATGTCGCCGGTGTAGGCGGTCTTGGCGAGGTGCTTCACCAGCGCATCGCAGCGCTGGTCACCGCGGCCCGGCACCATGTGCAGGTCGCGGCCGGTCACGCTGTCGGACAGGTGCACGTGAGTCAGCCGATCGCCCATGGCCTCGGCCATGGTGACCGCGTCATCGCGGGAAGCGGCCGCGTGCGACACGTCCAGCGTCGTCCACCGGGTCCCCGCGGGGTTCCAGTGGGGCCGGTACCCGAACAGTCCGCGCGGGTACAGGTTCTCCACCGCGATCCGGACGTCGGTCCCGTCCTGCATCTCGGCGAGGGTTTCGACGAACGTGGCGGCGTAGGCGCGCTGCCACCAGAACGGCGGGTGCACCACGACCACCCCGGCGCCGAGCGCCTCGGCGACGGCCACGGAGTGCTGGAGCTTCCCCCAGGGATCCCGTCCCCAGACTCCCGCGGTCTGCGGGCCCAGGCACGGGGCGTGGATCGACGTGACCGGCGTCGGGTACCGGTCCTGCAGCTCCCGCAGGCGGCTGAGCCTCCACGAAGAGGGGTCGGCGACCGTCGGCATGATCTCGACGCCGTTGTAGCCCAGTTTCGTGGCGAGCTCGAAGGTCTTGCCGACTCCCTGCGGGAGCACCGAGGTCGTGGAGAGTGTGACACCCGCCCGCCGGTCGGCGGATGTGTCGGCGTGTTGATGCTGCGGATGCGAGGCTTGCCCGCCTCGATCGCAGCCCTCCCGCGTCTGCGGAAGGTCGGTGGCCGTAGCCATGTTTCGTACCTCCGTTTGTGATTTCTACGACGCCCTTGACGTCGTGCGCTTTGATCAGCGCCATCTGTGACCGTCCGGCAGCATCCGGGAGAGGCAAGCGCGAGGGCCGCTCCCGTGACGCGTGGCTACTCGACGGCAGGCGAGGACGGTACGGGTGAAGGAGGGGCACCGAGTCGAACGGTGCCTACAAACAAGATGAATGACAACGAGGCTCTGCATGCCCTGCAGAGACGACTCAAGGCGATCCGGGACATGCCCGGATCGAATCTCACCGGACCGGACTGGATCCTCAGCCCCGAGAAGAGGCGTCGGGATCTGCTGATCGCCACAGCGCTACTGCCGCTGTACGTGCCCGTGGCGGCGGCCGGAGCGTCGCTGGTCTTCCTCGGGGACGGCAAGGCGCCGCTCTTCAGGCAGCAGCGGATCGGTCAGAACGGTGTTCCGTTCGACCTTCTCCATGTCCGGACCATGCGGGACGCCCGGGGCAGGGACGCGAGCCGCGGCTCCGCCGACCCTCGGGCCCTTCGCCGCGCGAAGATCCTGCGCAAGGTCACCGCCGACCAGTTCGTCGAGTTGGTGAACGTGTTTCACGGAGACATGTCGATCACCAACCCGCGTCCCCTGCTGGAGGATGACAGGCGCCTCATGAAGAATGCCCTTCCCCGCACCCTGTACAGGGAGTGGACCTGGGCGAGCACGATCGGGCGGCCTGGAATGTACAGCACGTTCGGGAACGAGAGCATCCGGTGGGTGCCGAAGAGCGACGAGTACCTGCTTCGGCGGGCCGAGTGCGACATCGAGGACGCGCACAACGCGAGTCCGGCGCGGGACATGAAGATCCTGGGTGACACGGCGAGGATCGGCTGGTCCTTCCTCGGCGGCGGTTCGTAGTTCATCCAGCGCGATGGAGTGTGGTGCCCCTGTCCGATCCGGCAGGGGCACCACCGTTCTGCCGTGCGCTCGTGACGCCTCGGTCCGCAGGGGCGGACCGTGCGAGGGTTCGGCCACTGACGGGGCGGCCGGGGCTGGCGTAGGTTTCGCGGGTGGGCGGTGCGGAGT